>NZ_JBLWFS010000009.1:0-167051 GCF_048323755.1 Alkalihalobacterium sp. APHAB7 | reverse complement strand
TGGGCTAATCTCTTGTGTCCAACATTACAACAAAGTACATGCTTAGTATAAAATTGAACCGCCGTATACGGAACCGTACGTACGGTGGTGTGAGAGGTCGGAGGTTAATCACCTCCTCCTACTCGATGAGCTTTATACATTTACTTGTTGACAATGAAAATCATTTTCAATTATTATATAAATGAAAATGATTTTCATTGTTAATATTGATGGAGGAATTGTTAATGAACATGATAAAAAGTACTGTCCGAGGAGCTACTGCTGTTTGTTAAGTTGAAAATGGAGAATACATAGTTGCAGTTGAAAGAGAAGGCATCTTTCGTATGAAAGGACATCATTTAAAAAGTCATTTAGTCTTAAATTAATAGATTGAAAGGGGAATGTTAACATGAGTGAGGTTCTACTTGTTTATGCTAGTATGTCAGGAAATACAGAAGCGATTGCCGATTTAATTGAAGAAGGTTTGCAAGAGGAAAATATGAACGTAACGAAATTAGATGTTGTTGATTGTGACCTTGACCAATTAAATGCATTCGATTCCATCATTTTAGGTGCTTATACATGGGGAGACGGCGAACTGCCTGATGAATTTTTAGATTTGTATGATGAAATGGCTGGGCTGGATTTTACTAATAAACAATTTGCAGTTTTTGGATCTGGAGATACAGCATACGATATCTTTTGTGGTGCTGTAGATTTATTAGAAGCAATGATTGATGAAAGAAATGGTCAAATCGTACAGCCGGGGCTTAAAATAGAGCTAGGCCCGGATGGTGAAGAAGAAACGTGCAAAGATTTTGGTAGAAAGTTTGCACAAGCTGTTAACTTAAAAGCGAGTGTGTAAGTTTATATAGACGAATTATCTATTATTTTGTATAATTAAGTCGTATCTCAATGAATTGAATAGTTAGTTAGCTTTAAGGTCACTCACACGAGTGTGAAAAGGGAAGTTGGTGAAATTCCAACACGGTCGCGCCACTGTAAGTACGAATACTCTTTAATAAACCACTGTCATCTTTGATGGGAAGGTAAAGAGGTATCATTGTACGAGTCAGGAGACCTGCCTTAAAGTATTGTGTAACCTTCGCGGAAAAGGTAAGCAGTGTGATAAGATCTGACTCTTGAAAAAGAGTCCCCTTGTTCTAATGAGAACGACACATAATGGAATGTTTTTAGCATCCAAGTGTTACCTAGGGGATCTATTAAACTGAAACCGAAGCTCTCCCTTTGAAGGAGAGCTTTATTTTTTTACATACTTTCCTTTCCTTTCTTGCAATTCTTTCATTGAATACAAAAAGAAATACAAACTTAAAAGGGGTTGGAGAACATGCAAAAATGGTATATGTGGTTAGTAGCTTCATTACTTATTGTTGGTTTATTAACAGCATGTGGCACAGATAACCAAGAAGAGCCACAAACAGAAGAAGCACCGACGGAAGAAACAGAAGAGCAAACGACAGGTAGTGGAGAAGCCGTGGCTTTTCCGTTAACAATTACTGATGCAACAGGAACTGAGATTGTCATCGAAGAAGAGCCACAAACATTAATCTCGCTAGTTCCAAGTAATACGGAAATTGTTTATGCACTTGAAGCGCTTAATCGTGTCATTGCGGTAACAGATAATGATGACTTCCCAGAGGAAGTAAAAGATATTGAGACAATTGGTGGAATGGAATTTAATGTAGAAAAAATTATCGCTGCAAATCCAGATTTAGTACTAGCGAATGAAATGAACAACGCAGAAGGTTTAGATCAAATTCGTAATGCAGGGGTCCAAGTACTTGTAGTAAATAATGCTTCTTCTTTTGCGCAATTATATGATTCTATTGAAATGATTGGAAACGCAGTTGGAAAGTCAGAAGAGGCTAATAATGTCATAACATCAATGCAAGAGACAATTACTGAAGTACAAACAAAAGCAAGTGAGATTGAGGATGCTGATAAAGCTACTGTATGGGTAGAAATTTGGCCAGCTCCTGATATGTATACAACCGGAAAAGGAACGTTTATGCATGAGATGCTGGAAATGATTAATGCAACAAACGCTGCAGGAGAACAAGAAGGTTGGCCGATGTTTACAGAAGAGGATGCTGTTGTTCTAAATCCAGATGTGATCATTACAACTTATGGTCATGTTGAAGGTATGGAGAATGCAGTTGAAGACGTATTAGCACGTTCAGCTTGGACTGAAGTAGAAGCGGTTAAAAACGAAAGAGTCTTTAATATTGAAGCTAATATTGTAGAACGCCCAGGTCCTCGCTTAGTCGAAGGGGTCGAAAAACTTGCAAAATTTATTTACCCAGATGTTTTCGAAAACTAATATAGTACTTGCTTATATAATTTGTTTTACCTTTTTATTTGCTTCGGTTGTTTTAGGCATTGCTATTGGTAGCGTACCTATATCATTTTTTGAAGTGATAACGGTTCTAGGAAGAGAATGGATCGGGTTACCTATAGCAGCAGAAGTAGATCCGATGTATGTAAATATTATAATGGAGATAAGGTTTCCACGCGTTTTATTAGCAATGTTCGTTGGAGGTGCCCTTGCATTAGCAGGGGCTGCTTTCCAAGGCTTTTTAAAAAATCCATTAGCTGATCCTTATACGCTTGGAGTATCCTCTGGTTCGGCAGTTGGTGCAGTTGCGGTTTTGTTTTTTGGTATTAGCATACCGATATTAGGAGCATTTACCTTACCAGTTATTAGTATTTTATCTGGATTTATTACATTATTTTTAGTTATTTTTTTTGCTAGAGCACTTAATCGTTCGATGGCTGCTCATACGGTGATTTTAGTCGGAATTATTTTAAGTTCTTTTCTAGGTTCTATGATTTCACTAATGATCGCTTTAACAGGCGAAGAATTAAGACAAATCATTGGTTGGTTAATGGGAAGCGTCTCGATGAGAGGTTGGAGTTATGTGTATTTAATTGCTCCGTTTTTTTTAGCCGGATTTTTGATTTTGCTTTTTAATGCTAAAGAATTAAATGCACTAGCTTTTGGAGAAGAAACGGCTAAGCATCTTGGAGTTAATATTCAAGCTCGGAAAATGCTGATTTTATTTGGAGCGGCTTTGTTAACTGGATCAGCTGTAGCAGTCTCTGGGACGATTGGTTTTGTCGGTTTAGTTATTCCGCATTTAACTAGGTTAATTTGGGGGCCAGATCATCGTCATCTATTACCGCTATCTGTTTTAATTGGTGGAGGATTTCTTGTGCTTACTGATTTAGTGGCCCGTACATTAATTGCTCCAACCGAGTTACCTATTGGAGTCATAACGGCTCTTGTCGGTGGTCCAGTCTTTGCAATCATCTTAATCCGACAACGTCATAGATTATAATCTGTATGGATGGGAGTGAACAGGATGTTACAAGTGAATGACATATGTGGTGGGTACGGCAATGTCAATATAATTAAGAACGTTTCATTCTCAGTTTCTAAAGGGGAAATCTTTGGAATCCTCGGTCCAAACGGTAGTGGGAAAACGACGTTATTAAAGATGGTTAGTGGATTAATACCTACACAATCAGGTGAAATCATTCTTGAGAATAAAAATATATTAGCATATGGCTCAAAAGAATTAGCTAGACAGATGGCTGTGTTACCCCAACAATCAGATACTTCTTTTTCTTACACAGTTGAAGAAGTTGTTCAGTTAGGACGTTATCCGCATCAAAAAGGCTGGTTTCAAGTTGCAACTAAAACAGACAAACAAATTGTCGGAGAGGCGATGAAATTAACAGGAGTATATCAATTTAAAGATATACCTCTGCATTCATTAAGTGGTGGGGAACGCCAGCGTGTCATGCTAGCACGTGCCTTAGCACAAGAACCGAAAATACTACTTCTTGATGAACCTACTAATCACCTCGACATTTCGTACCAAATGAGCTTGCTAGACTCATTGAAACAGTGGTCTAGAGAAAAAGGATTGACCGTTATTGCGATTTTACATGATTTAAATATGGCAAGTCTGTATTGTGATCGTATCTTACTTCTTGATGAAGGAACAGTTAGCTCACTTGACCGTCCAGCACATGTTATGAATGAAACAAGATTACAAGAAGTGTATAAAGCTAAAGTAGGGAGAAGAGAACACCCATCTGTTCCAAGTCCACTTATTACACTTCAGCCAAAGCAATCGGTATCTACCGAGCGGTCGCTCATTAATCGGTTGAAAATTGAAAGAAAACAAGAATATATTTTCATTTCGAGTCCTACACCACTTAAAACCTACTCTTCAGCTGTCATTGGTGCAGGGTTTGGATGGAATTCAACATTCATTAATCGTCATGTTCATAAAGATTATAACTGTGATTGTGCAGAAAGTGAGTATAAACAGTATCTGAGTAATCTCGAAATTGATTATGAAGGGGCTGTAGGAATGATGACTGCAGCTATATTGGAAGATGGTTCTTTTAAGACGTATTCGACAGATGAGTTCACTGTTTTCGTTGTTGTAACTGCTGGTGTTTCAAATGCAGTTGATGCCTCAATGGCGTATTTGCAAAAGAATGCTTTGCAAACAGTTGGAACGATTAATACGTGGATATTCGTAGAAGGTCACTTATCAGATGCAGCTTTCGTTCAGGCGGTGATGACATCAACAGAAGCGAAGGCAAAAGCACTGTTTGATCAGGATATTAAAGATCCACAAACAAAAACTCTTGCGACAGGAACGTCTACTGACAGTATTATGGTTGCTGCTTCACAAACAGGGAACGAACAGCCTTATGCAGGAACCATTACACCATTAGGAAAGACGATTGCAAGAGCGGTGTATGAAGCAACCTATGAGGCTGTTCAAAGGAACAAAGAAAGAAGGAGAGTTCAATGAGCTTTGTTATGTACCATTTAATTGCACTTTCCTTAGCTGTAGTGATTGATCGAATAATAGGAGATCCTAGAAATATTCCACACCCAGTTGTCGGGATAGGAAAGATGATCTCTTTTTTTGAATGTAAGCTAAACGGTGGAGGGA
Source organism: Alkalihalobacterium sp. APHAB7 (assembly GCF_048323755.1). Taxonomy (NCBI): domain Bacteria; kingdom Bacillati; phylum Bacillota; class Bacilli; order Caryophanales; family Bacillaceae; genus Alkalihalobacterium; species Alkalihalobacterium sp. APHAB7. The sequence continues at coordinate 162,072 of NZ_JBLWFS010000009.1, read as the reverse complement.
AGAAAAGAGTAACGGGTTTTTTCTTTTTACTTATCATTATTTCGATCGTAGTTATTATTACAGTTGTTCCAGTTATCTTAGCCTACTTCATCCACCCTTGGATTGGTGTAATCATAGAAGCGATTATTATTTCATTTGCGATTGCCCAGCGCAGCTTAAAAGAAGCTGCAGAGGAAGTGTTAAACCCGCTAGAAGAAGGTAATATTCAACAAGCGCGATTAAAGTTATCTTATATTGTTGGAAGAGATACTGAAAACCTTCCCGAAACTGAGATCATTCGTGGAACTGTTGAAACCGTAGCTGAAAATACAAGTGATGGAGTAACGGCGCCACTTTTCTTTGCCTTAATAGGAGGAGCACCACTTGCAATGCTCTATAGGGCTGTAAATACGTGCGATTCAATGGTTGGTTATAAAAATGAAAAGTATATTGATTTTGGATGGGCTTCAGCTAAGTTCGATGATGTATTGAATTTTATTCCGAGTAGGTTAACTGGAATACTTATGATTTTGTTTAACCGGACTTTCTCAAATCAGAGAAAATGGACTTGCTTTCAAATATTATGGACAGACGCGAAAAAACATCCAAGTCCAAATAGTGGTTGGGGTGAAGCCGCTGTTGCAAGTTTGCTAGGGATACAACTTGGTGGACAAAATCAATATAAAGGTATTATCTCTAACCGTGCAAAAATGGGTATTTCAACGATGCCTATTTCCTCATTACATATAAAGCAAGCGATTCAAATCATGCATAATACCGTTATTTCTTTTGTATTTACGCTTTGGTTGATTGGAGGGATTTTATTATGGTTTTACCTAATCATGGTGCAAACCCACAATATTTTGTAAATGCGTTAGGTTTACAATTGAAAGAAAATTCAATCGACTTTAGTGAAAATGTGAACCCATTAGGTGTACCTAAAGCTGTCCTGCAAAAATGGGCGGGGTTTGCAGAAACTATTCATACGTATCCTGACCCTTATGCTTCTAAATTACGAGAAAAGTTAGCTCTGCAAAATAACATATCTATCGACCAGTTATTAATTGGTAATGGTGCGGCTGAACTAATTTTATTAATTGCAAACTATTTTCGTAAAAAGAAAATACTCATCGTAGAGCCAACGTTTTCAGAATATCGGGATGCCTGTCTTGCTTATGAATGTGAAGTAATAAGGTTTCAACTTTTTGTTGATGACAACTGGCAATTCAATTTGGAAGGTCTATTAGAAGCAATAAAAGATGTTGATGCGATGTTTTTATGCCAGCCGAATAATCCTACGGGAACAATGGTAGAGCAGACAATTCTACTAAGGTTAATACAAAGGGCAAAAGAAAATAATGTAACTGTTATTATGGATGAAGCATTTTATGATTTTAGTGATGAAGAAATAAGCATCCTGCCTTACATAAATGATTTTCAAAACATGATTATATTAAGGTCACTAACAAAAATGTATGCGATCCCTTCGCTTAGATTAGGTTATTTGATTTCGGATAGTGAGATAGTCAATGAGCTTAAAAGATTTCAGCAACCTTGGAGTGTCAATGGTATTGCACAACAAGTTGGACTTGAATGTATAAGTGATGAACAGCACACCATTCGAACAAGAGCATTTATTAGGTCAGAGAGAAAATGGCTGTTCCATGTTTTATCACAAATAGGCTATGAAGTTTCTCCATCTGTAGTCAACTTTTATCTACTTAAACCTGAAGGATCAAATGACGATTTAAATCCTCTCATTACTTTTTTGATTGAAAATGGAATCATCCCTCGTCACACTTATAATTTCTTAGGGCTTGAAGGAAAGTATATTCGTTTAGCGATTAAAACACGGGCTGAAAATGACATGCTGTTAAATGTATTAGAAAGGTGGACACAGCAATGATCGTTTTTATTACTGGAGGAGTGCGAAGCGGGAAAAGTACATTTGCTTTGCAAGTGGCAGAAAGTAAGGTTAGTGAAAAAGGTGTTATCCATTATATCGCGACGAGTAGACGAAGTGATACGGAAATGGAAGATCGTATTAATAGGCACATTGAAGAACGACAATTGCGAGATAAAGATTATGTCACTCATGAAAAAAGCACTCATATTGAGGAGTTAATGGTTAACTTTAAAAAAGGTGATGCTGTCATTTTAGATTGTTTAACAGGTCTAATAACAGCAGAGTTCTTTAGCAGTATTGACCAAGGATTAGAGCTGTGGAAAGAGGCTTTATTTCAGCAACAATTACTTTTGCGTCTTTCAGATACTTTTGTGGGAATACAACAATGTCCAATACCATGTATTGTGGTGACCAATGAACTGTTTGAAGACATAATTCCAAACGATGAAAGTACAATTGCTTATATGAAGTTAATGGGAGTTCTTCATCAAAAAATTGTATCGTTAAGTCATCAAGCTTATTTAGTCGAAGGTGGTATTCCGATATTAAAAAAGGATGTGGAAGTCGGATGAAAGGAATCATGCTCCAAGGAACAGGATCAGACGTTGGCAAAAGTGTTCTAGTTACTGCGCTGTGTCGAATACTTGCTCGAAAGAATAATAGAGTAACTCCTTTTAAGTCACAAAATATGTCAAATAATTCTTATGTAACTGTTGACGGTAAAGAAATTGGGAGGGCGCAAGGAGTGCAAGCAGAGGCTGCCAAAACGGAAGCTAGTGTTTATATGAACCCAATATTATTAAAACCGCGCAGCACGATGGATTCTGAAGTTGTTTTGTTTGGAGAAGTGTATTCAACTTATTCAGGACGAAGCTATCGCGAACGTTTTTACCAAAAAGGAATGGAAGCGATTCAACATGCATTGACAGAGCTTGCCGCAAATTATGAATATCTAGTGATTGAAGGAGCAGGCAGTCCTGTCGAAGTAAATCTAAATGATCGTGAGCTTGTAAATATGAAGGTGGCACAATTAGCAGATGTACCTGTCATTTTAATTGCTGATATTGAAAGAGGCGGTGTATTTGCTAGTGTTGTCGGTACGCTTCAGCTTTTATCTGAAGAAGATAGAAAGCGTGTTCAAGGAATTATTATTAATAAGTTTCGCGGTGATATTCGTTTATTTACGGACGGTGTTTCATGGCTTGAAGAATACACTGGAGTTAAAGTTGTAGGGGTCATTCCTTATTATGATCATATTTCAATTGAAGGTGAAGACTCCCTTTCGATCCATAATAGTCTCATTAAAGAGGGAAAACGAAATAACACTGGTTTGGATATTGCTGTTTTGGCTTTGCCTTATGTTTCAAACTATACGGACCTTGAACCGCTCGCAGCTGAAAGTGACGTGTTTTTACGTTTTGTCAAAGAAAAGAGTGAGTTTGGCCATCCAGATGCCGTTATTATTCCAGGGACAAAAAGCACATTTCATGACTTAAAGTATTTGAAAGAGAAGGGTCTTGATCATGTATTAGTTAACTATACAGAAAATGGTGGAACAGTCGTTGGGTTGTGCGGGGGGTACCAAATGCTTGGTGAACGGTTGATTGATGAAGCGGGTTCGGATACAAATCAAGTAGGTAATGAAATACACGGTCTAAATATTGCTCCTTTAATAACATTTTTTAACGCAAAGAAAATTACAATACGCTCGGAAGGAAAACTAGTGGCTGATCAGTGGAAATGTAAAAAAGAAATATCAGGCTACGAAATCCACTTAGGAAAAACAACAGCGACAGCAGCTAATGTTGAACCTTTTCTCATGGTAGGCGATCGACCAGAAGGGATTTATATAAATGATGGAAAAGTGATTGGGACGTATTTTCATCATTTATTCCATAATGATGAATGGCGTGCTTCATGGCTAAATAAGTTGCGTACTAATCGCGGAATACCGCAACGAGAAGTGCTTGATTTGCAAGAATTTAGAGATCAAGGTTACGAAAATCTAGCAGATCATGTAGAAACTTATCTTGATGTTGAATACATCTTCCATACGATTGAAGGTTGGAAGGAGAATGGATAAGCATCGTAAACTTATCCTACTTGACGGTCTTACCCTAGCCTTACAACTGTTAACAACTATTCCTATAAGAAAACAAGTCGCTTGGACAACCCAAACAGTTTCGGTTTCTGTTGCGCTGTATCCTTTAATCGGCTTAATTTTAGGTAGTGTCTCAATGTTTACCTCGGTTTTATTTATTGATGTACTTGTTCTTCCTGCAACTGTTAGTAGCTTTCTTCTTTTACTACTCATTGTTTCGTTAACGGGAGGCCTTCATCTAGATGGTTGGATGGATGTTAGTGATGGATTTTTTTCACGACAAGACCAAGAACGCAAGCTAGAAATTATGAAAGACTCAAGAGTCGGTGCGTTTGCTGTCATTTCTTTATTCTTTTTACTAGCAGGTAAGTATATTTTTATTTATCAAGTAATAGAAAGTACAGAATACTATTGGCTTTACTTTTTGATCATTCCATTTTTTTCACGGTGGATGATGACAAGTTCTTTATTAGTAGGAAGACCTGCTAGGAAAGATGGGATGGCTTACTCCGTTCAACAAAGTGTAAATTCACATATAAAGTTTAGTTTGCTGATTTGGGGGCCGTTACTCTTCATCTGTATCTATCTTTTCTTCCCGAACTTTTTTGTAGCAGCTCTTTTACTGAAGGGTGCAGTACTTATCATTTTAGTAGTTAGCTTTTCGTTTTTTAATAAGCAATTCGGAGGAATAACGGGAGATACACTAGGAACATTAGTTGAAGGAGGGGAGGGCATTCTATGGCTCGTCGCTTGGCTGTTACTCTTTTACGGCATAGCTTAACAGACTATAACGAACAGAAACGATATTTAGGCTGGACAGATATTCCAATCAATGATAAAGGAAAGCAACTACTCGCAGAACTTAAGGACAAATATCGGTATTTACATACTGATGTGATTTACTCAAGCGACTTAACAAGGTGTGTAACAACTGCTGAAATCCTTTACCCCAACGTATCTATAATCAAAGATAAAAGTTTAAGAGAATTAAACTTTGGAGATTGGGAAGGGAAAACCTACGAGGAAATTAAAGAAGAACCTTTGTATAGAAAGTGGCTAGATGATCTAAATAAAACTATACCGCCTAATGGGGAAGCTTATTTGAGCTTTCAATCTCGAATTATCAATAGCTGGAACAATATAATAAAAGATGCACTAGGACAAAAAAGGAAACATATAATTGTCGTCAGTCATGGCGGGCCAATTCGCTGCATTCTTTCACAAATGACATCTCAAAATAGAAGCTTCTGGGAATGGAATATTGGCTATGGTCAAGGATATACACTGACTGCAGAAGTCGAGTGGCTAAGGAGGGGAGAGCAGTGGAATTTATTGCAGGAGGCGCCTTTCATGGCAAACGAAACTGGGTGTACTCAAATTACAAAATAGACCATGTGGATGAGTTTGTTTGTTATAATGGGTATGAAAAAGACGTTATTATTCAAGAACTTTATGATCTGCCCAATCGACAATTATGTGTCATTACTGGAATGGAGATGATTCTTAAACGCTTTCTTCAAGAAGGTAAAGGCAGAAAAGACTTTAGCCAACTATTAAGTCGATGGATAGAATGGGAACAGTTACGAACAGATCGAAAGTTAGTACTAGTGGGCTGTGATATTGGTAAAGGGATAGTACCTATTGCACAGGAAGATCGGCAATGGCGTGATTTAGTAGGCTGGTCTTATCAAGACATAGTACAACAGTCGAGTAAAGTATATCGCATTTGGTATGGAATTTCAGAACAATTAAAATAATGGGGGAATGTTTGATGCGCTTGTATACACGTACGGGAGATGAAGGAAAGACGAGTGTTGTAGGTGGCAGGTTAACAAAAGATGATACGAGAGTCATTGCTTACGGGACTACCGATGAAGTAAATTGCTTTGTTGGTCAGGCGATCACTCAATTAGAATCAGAAGTATTTGAAGATATCATTAATGAGCTTGTAAAAATTCAGCATGAATTATTTGATTGCGGTGGAGATTTAGCCATGCTTAAAGCTACTGAGGCACGACCATTTAAAGCAAAGGAAGAAATGGTTGTGTTTCTAGAAGAACGAATTGATGAATATATTAAGGAAGCACCAGAACTAGAGAGGTTTATTCTTCCGGGGGGTTCTCCTGCAGCTGCAACTATTCATGTTTGCCGAACAGTTACTAGACGTGCAGAGCGATATGTTTCTCGCCTGCAACGTGAATCTGAAACAAATCCAGTCGTTTTAAAATATTTAAATCGTTTATCGGATTATTTCTTCGCAATTGCCCGAGTGATAAATCATCGATTAGGTGTAAAAGATGTAGAGTATGAACGAAGTGCAATCGTCTTTAGAGAAGGAAAACGGAAAGAAAAATAGATCGTGCGAAACACGTCGAAAATTGACGTGTTTTTTTCTTAGAAAATTTGAAAAAAACGAAACATTTTAGTGATAAAATACGTCTTATAGATAGAAGAAAAATTTATTTTATTTTTTTGTTCATTTCCATAATTATCCTACATACATTAACGTTGGGAATGTTACAAAAGGGGGAGTAAGGTTGAAGAGATACTGGGTCTATTTTGTTGTTTTATTTAGTTTTTGTTTCTTTTTCACTTCATTTGTCGCTGCAGAAGAAAAAAGTTCGAGGGAGCATGGACTAGTCGGGAATGAAGTAGAGTATTATAAAAAGCCGATAAAGTGGGAAGTTGCATTAATTGACGATCGAACGAGTGAACAGGAAACGGTTGTGTTAAATGACTTTGGTTATATTCCTGATTTGGATGAATTAGATGAGATTGCTTTGGCGCAATTTGCTGCTAAATTAGCTCGAACAATCGACCAGCCAATGCGCAACCCAACCATTGATTTGAATGGTAATATCTTCTCCGGACAAAACCAAGTCATTTTATCAGAGAAAGAACTAGTCTCAAAAATTCAACAATTAGATTACCGGGATCGAGAAGTTATCCTCCCAATCTATGAAAAGGAACCAACCGTTTCTGAAGATCAATTAGTTAACATACTAGATGTATCCATCGGATCTTTCTCTACTCACTTTAATCCAAGTGTAGAAGGTCGTTCCGTAAATATAAAATTATCAGCCGAAGCATTCCAGCATTATGTATTAGGTCCAGGTGATCAGTTTTCATTTAATAATGTTGTAGGTCAGCGTACGGTTGAAAGAGGTTATCGAGAAGCGAAAGAAATAGTTAACAAGGAATTTGTTATGGGGATCGGCGGGGGAATCTGTCAAACCTCCTCAACATTATTTAATGCCATTGATGCTGCTGGATTAGAAGTGGTTGAGAGGTATACTCATTCTAGAGAAATCGGTTATGTTCCCGCAAACCGAGATGCAACTGTTTCATGGGGAGGACCTGATTTTGTTTTTACGAATCCTTACAATATTCCAGTCCTATTAAAAACAGATGTCTCTTTAAGTTCTGGAAAAATAACAGTTGAAGTTTTCTCATCACATAATAAGGAACAGTTAATTGCCTCGATACAATAAATAAAGTTACTAAAAAGGAAATAGAAAGAAGCTAATTAAGCATTTAGACTCTCGGTAAGATGTGAGAGGACCAAGATGCTGGTTAGCTTTTTTTTGTGTGTTTTAAGGTTTAGTTGGTAACGGTAAACTTAATTTCACATATTTAATTAACAACCCGAACTTTTCCAAGTTGGAATAACATTACCACTGTTTTCTAATACTAAAGACAAAACTATAGTTGGTAAGGCTAGGAGAAGTGGCTATGTTTTTAAAATGGTTGACAAGACAAATGCATAGTAGTCAAAAGCAGCAGGAAACCCTTATGTCCGTACTAAATACATTCCAGAAGTCTACAGATTTTAGTATGTATGAACACCAAACTAGCGAAGTTCCATATAAGATCATGTTTTTTTCCACGCTAGTCGATCCAGATCGGCTGCATAAGGATGTACTTCCTTACATTAATAAATACATTACTGATGGTCTAGAAATACTTAAAGATAAAATACCTGTTGAGGAGATCTCAATAACTAGTGACGTAAAAGATATAAAAAATAAGGTCTTACAAGGATATATCCTCGTTCAACTTTTAGCAGATAAGAATAAATGTATGCTTATTGAAGCAAGTGTTAACTTTGAACGAGATGTAGGTATGCCAGAAGTTGAATTTACTGTGACGGGTCCGCAAGAATCATTTATCGAGTCTTTGGATACGAATATTAATTTAATTCGTAAACGATTACCGCTGCCAAATCTTCAAATAAAGGAGGTTGAAGTAGGGAAAATAACAAAAACGAGGGTAGCTTTACTTTTTATTGAAGGAATTGCAGATGAGGAAAATGTAAAAACAATGATGCAAAGGTTAGAAGATATAGAATTTGATCAAATTCTTGATAGTACAATGATTAATCAAATGGTCTCAGATAGCACATTTTCTATTTTTCCGCAGTATGTTAATACAGAAAGACCAGACCGGGTATCTGGTGCACTAACTGAAGGAAAAGTAGTCGTTTTGAGTGATAATTCTCCAGAGGCTTTTTTCGGTCCAACGACACTCATAGAATTTTTCTCATCACTAGAAGATTATTACTTACCTTGGCATATTGCTTCCTTTGTAAGAATTCTTCGTTTTTTTGCAGTAACATTTTCTATACTAGCGGCTCCCGTTTATATTGCGGTCATTACTTTTCATTATGAGTTGATCCCAAAAGATTTGCTGGCAACGATTATTGCGTCACGAAGCAATATCCCGTTCCCGCCGATCATTGAAGCATTATTTTTAGAGTTTACAATTGAACTTTTACGCGAAGCAGGGGCTAGACTGCCGACAAAAGTCGGTCAAACAATTGGTATTGTTGGAGGAATCGTAATTGGACAAGCATCCGTAGAAGCAGGTTTAACGAGTAACATCTTATTAATTATCGTCGCCCTATCTGCATTAGCATCTTTCACAACCCCCGTATATCAAATGGGTAACACGATAAGAATTATACGCTTTCCCATAATGATCTTTGCTGCATTTTTGGGAGGGGTTGGGATCGTTATTTGTTTACTCTTTACTGCTGCGCATTTAATTCGCTTAACCTCTTTAGGAAGACCGTATTTAGAACCTGTTTATCCACTCCGATTAAGAGATTGGAAAGATGCGTTTTTTAGATTACCTTTTACATTCTTTTCTTCACGTCCAGTCATGATGAGACCTAAGGATACGAAACGATTTAACGCAACTAGAGTAAAGCGAACGAAAGATATCGACGAATAGGATACCATTTGAGTAGAAGGAGGTGAAGTAGATGAATCCCCCAAAAGTAAAAGAAAATGTTCAAGTATCTTCTTATTTAGTTTTTTTTATTATCCATGCCATGCAAATCGGTGTCGGCATTCTCGGTTATCAACGGATCGTTGTAAAAACAGCTGGTTTCGATGGATGGATTGCAGTAATCATAGCAGGAATTGTTGTCCACCTAATAATTTGGATGATTTACAAAATACTAGATAAAAGTGGTGGTGATATTGTCTATGTTCACCAACAATTGTTTGGAAAATGGTTTGGCGGCTTTTTAAGTGTTCTCTTAATTATTTACTTTTTAGGTCTAGCTACAGTCGTACTGCGAACGTTTATTGAGGTTGTACAAGTATGGATGTTTGCTGAAGTTCCAGCATGGTTTTTTAGTACAATTGCTGTATTGTTACTTTGGTATTTAATAAGTGGCGGATTTCGCGCTGTCGTAGGAATGGCTGTTATTAGTGTTTTTATTCCATTACCGTTATTTCTTCTGTTAATCCTGCCGCTTGAATTTGCAAATGTCATTAATTTATTACCGATTTGGAGACATTCTGTTGGGGAGATGTTACTAGGAGCTAGTGATACAACTTTATCGTTTTTAGGTTTTGAACTTTTATTGATGTATTATCCATTTTTGAAAAATAGTAAAGACTCACAAAGATGGGCCCAACTCGGAGCACTTTATACGACATTTATTTATACCTTTCTAATGATTGTTAGCTTAGTTTTTTTTAGTGAGGAACAATTAAACCGAACAATTTGGGCCACTTTAACTATATATAAAATTGTAGAGCTTCCATTTATCGAACGATTTGAATATATAAGTATCTCATTATGGATGATTATTGTCGCACCAAATATTGCACTTGCGGTATGGGCTGCAACAAGAGGATGCAAACGCGTTTTCAAAGTTCAGCAAAAGAAGTTATTACTACCTGTTTTACTGTTATTAGGAACAATAACAGCGATGGTAGAAGGTCGGGAAGATATAAATATGTTGAATGAATATTTTTCATATATTGGATTCGGAATTGTTTTTGTCTATATCCCCTTCTTATTCATTATGCAGCAACTTGTTATGAAAGTGAGGAAAGATCAAAATGAAACGATGTAGATGGATCATCCTAACTTCCGTAATTCTCTTCGTTCTAACAGGGTGTGTAGAAACGAATATTATAGAGGAATTGTCATTGGTTCATGGAATGGCTTATGATGAAGCAGATGGAGATCAAATTGAATTAACTGCAGCTTTTCCAAACTTTGTTGAACAAGGGGAAGAAAGTGCCTTGTTTTCCCAAATGTTAACAGGTATTGGTAAAACAACAAATGGGGCCATAGAACAAATCAATATGAAAAGTCAACGTCCGATTAAATTAGGGCAGTCTCGAGTCTATATATTTAGTAATACGATTGCCAAAAAGGGTATTGAACATCTAGCAGATGCTTTATATCGAAATCCTGATGTTCCAAATCGTGTACAATTGGCTGTTTCTGTAGGAAAGGCAAAAGATATTTTTACTACAGTCGATGAAAATGAGGATCGCGTTGGAGTATTTATCCCTGATTTAATTGATCACGTTCAACAACGGGTAATTCCCCCTTCTAATTTACACCTTTTTCTTTACAGCATGTACAATGATGGTAGAGATGCCTACTTGCCGTTAATTAAAGGTGAAGATGAATTAAATGTAATTGGGACAGCACTGTTTGATCACGATAAATATGTCGCTGAAATTAATTTGCAAGAGTCTTATATGTTAAGGTATTTAACGATGAGAGGCAAACATGGTATGCAACAGCATTTAGTTACTCATGAAGGGGAAGATTTAGTTGTCGCTGTTGAAAACGTAACATCTTCATATAGAGTTAAGATGGAAAATACAGGTCAAATTCCAAAATTTATCTATCATGTTAATGTAAAAGGGGAAATTACAGATTCTTCTGAACGTATTAATATCGAAGATCCAGGTTTCATAGAGGAATTGGAAAAAAAGATGGAAGAGGAAAAGGCTGAGACTGCCCAAAAGTTAATAACAAAATTTAAGGAATTAAAAATTGACCCGCTTGGGCTTGGTGAGCAATATCGAAGTAGAACGAGAAATTGGCAACCAGAAAAGTGGGAAGAGATGTATCAAGATATCGAAGTAGAATTTAAATTTAATGTCCGAATTGTCCATTCAGGGGCAATTGAATAAATAAAAAATTGTTGTAATAAAAATGGGCAAGCCTCCATACTATAAACATTGTGTGTGTGAACCTTTAAGAGGATGTTCAAAAAGTCCGGGAAAAATATCTGGCAGTAGATGATCTTCGACTAAGCCCCCCACGTCCTGTGGGAACGTCGAAGTCACCACATCCTGTGGAAGCTCGTTGGTTTGCTGCTGCGTTCCTCACGTATTAATAGCATAAGCTGTGGTACTCGCAACTGCACCGCCTCGAACTTCTTGGATCTTTTTGTCCTCCTTTTTGAACACGTACTTAAGGAAAATTAAGGAGGCAAGCATGGTAGATTATTTTAGACGAATATGGATTGTAGGAGCAATTACCGGTTTGATCGGCATCCTATTCATAGGAACAGTTCCTGCTTATGCAAAAACGATAGAAGAAGAGTTAATCAATGCTTTAATATGGCCAACTGAAGGTGAGATATCTGATCATTATGGAACAAGGGGTGGACGTCATTTTGGTATAGACATCGCTGCACCTGAGGGAACTCCAATTGTATCGATAAAAGATGGAACTGTTTCGAGGTCATACTATTCGGATACATATGGTAATGTTATTTTTGTTAAACACGACTCAGAGCTAGAGACAATCTATGCCCATATGCATGAGAGGTATTTAAGTGAAGGAGACAGTGTAGAACAAGGACAAGTTATCGGTACAGTTGGAAATACCGGACGTTCGTCAGGAAATCACTTACATTTTGAAGTGCATGTCGGAGAATGGAATATAAGTAAAACGAATTCGATTGACCCATTACTCGTATTAAAAGATGAGCCGAATTCATTAGTCGCTGTTATAGACGAAAAAGGTACGGAAAATGAGTTTCAAGAGGTATTGTCAGCTAAGTATCAATTAATTGAAGATGAAAACGATGAAGTAGTTAGTGAGCACTATACATATTTGGATTCGAATAAGACAACAAAGTTTCCGATCAAACAGGATGATACAGCAAAGGAGCAAGTAACTGAAATAACTGAGCAGCAAATAATTCTTACGATTGAGAAAGGGGACACGCTCTGGAGCTTAGCGGAACAACACCAAGTTTCGGTCGAGCAAATAAAAAAATGGAATGAGCTTGATAATGAGTTCATTCATGTCGACCAAAATTTAATTGTTTACACAAACGAAAATGACTTAATTCATGTCGTTAAGGCTGGCGAGACACTACATGAAATAGCAATCGAATATAATGTTTCTATTGCAACTATAAGAGAACATAATGAGTTGAAAGGGGATCTCATATTCCCAGGTGACGTTCTCCAAGTGACACAATAAAAAAAGAGAAGGCAGCTTTAGTTGTGGCAAATTAATTGATAAAGCCCACACTTACTAAGCACGCCTTCTCTTATTTAATTTAGAAAGGTTTCATTTTAAGTGCTTCTCCTGTTTACTAATTGTGAACCAATTGGTCCGGTTTCTGTAAGATGAATTCTTCTTATTTTAAGAAAAGGTTCATAAAGTAAAGTGAGGAGGGAGATTATGAGAGCGTACACTGTTCAAAAAGGGGATACGATTAGAAAAGTAGCTGTTAAGTTTGGTATTCGACCTTTTGACTTAATTTTGTTTAATCGACAAATCATGAATGAAAAATCCTATATTTATCCAGGAGAAGTGTTAGAAATACCAGCAATAACTAAAGCGTTAACATTACAAAATGCACATTTTCAGTGTTTATGTGAATACGGTCCTACCGATTTAGATTGGGATGTTAAGTCATTACAAGAAAATTACCGCGATTACATTTCTACTCATTTTCTTTCGATTAATACAATGGGTCAATCGGTTTTGTCTCATCCTTTGTATAGTTTTAAAATTGGAAGTGGAAAAAAGGAAATCTTTTATTCTGGTGGATGGCATGCGAATGAATGGTTAACGAGTAAGTTCTTAATGACGTTCATTGAAGAGCTGCTTCATCACTATAAAAATAAGCAAAGGTGGCATGGATATGAGCTGAAAGATCTCTTCCAAAAAGTTACTTTATATATAGTTCCTCTTGTGAATCCAGATGGTGTTGAGTTAGTTCAGCAAGGAATTTATCCAGAACATCCGATGTATAAAGAAGTATTGACAATTAATAAAGGTTGTACGGAGTTTGATCACTGGTCTAGTAATATTAGAGGAGTGGACTTAAATCATCAATGGCCAGCTGGGTGGGAGATAGAAGCAGATGAGAGTCCTCAACAACCTTGGCCTAGGCATTATAGCGGGACTGCACCATTAACAGAACCTGAAGCTAGAGCAGTTTATGATTTTACACGTTCACATAACTTCTCCCACGTTTTAGCATTTCATTCCCAAGGCCAAGTTATTTATTGGGGTTACCGAGGTTATGAACCAGCAGAAAGTAAAGAAATGGTTGAACGTCTCTCGCTAGTGAGTTCCTACGTTCCGGTTCACACTGCTGAGAGTGACGGGGGATATAAAGACTGGTTTATTCAAGAAACAGGGCGTCCAGGTTTCACGATTGAGGTTGGAGTAGGCACGAATCCACTGCCGCTTTCTTCTTTTTCTGAAATATGGTCCAATAATGTGTTGTTAGCTTTAGAAGGGCTCATTTTATAGAACTTACTGACTTCACCTTAAGCAAAAACCAAGTATTGTTAATAACTGTTGCTAATTCGTTATATTACCGGTACAATTTATTCATATTCACTACGAAAGCGTTTCCTAAATTCTATATATAATAATAGTGAAGAGCATTAGAACAGGAGATATGACAGTAAAGAAGGTGGAGTCGTGGCAATACGTAAGGTGAAGCCAAAAAAGATTTATGAAATTGTCGCAGAACAATTAATGGATATGATCAAAAAAGGTGAAGTAAAGCCTGGTGAGAGGTTAGCTTCTGTTCAACAATTAGCCGAAGAGTTTAATGTTGGGCGTTCAGCAATAAGAGAAGCCTTAAGTGCATTAAAAGCAATGGGATATATAGATATGCGTCAAGGAGAAGGTACATTCGTAAAAAAGGTTGACCTTGATTTAATCGGTAGTATTATTCCAGGCGTTCAATTAATGCAACAAGAAGATATGCGAGAACTTTTTGAGATAAGAAAAGTAATTGAAACGGGTGCAGCTTCACTTGCAGCTCTCAATCGAACGGAAGAAGATTTAAGACAAATGGAACAGGCTCTTAACGAGATGCAACAGGCTGAAGGTGACGGTACAATTGGTGAAAAAGCTGATGTCGATTTCCATAAGTCAATTGTAAGTGCGACGAAAAACGAAATGCTATCAAAGCTTGTCGGTAATGTATCCGATGTGATGCACCAATCAATGAGAGAGGCAAGAAAAGTTCTATTATATTCAGAACAACGCAAAATGGATCAATTATTCGAGGAACATTTGCGGATATATGAAGCAATAAAGGAAAAAAATCAACAAGGTGCTTATGAAGCAATGATGGAGCATATTGTTGGTGTTGAAAAAGGGTTATTTTCAAACATAACTAAAGAGTAGTTGATGTGAAGGAGTGCTGATAATAAATGTAGCACTCTTTTATTTATTTCGCCCCTTTCTCAAAGATTAGCCCTGTTAAAGAGTATTGTTGATTTTGGGCTCATTCCTAATAGGTGTGTGGAAATTAACATTTCACACGATGAGCCCAAAATCAACGGATATCAACAGTATTATTTAATATAGCTTTTTTTAAAGTAACTTAATATTTCGTTAACAGAGTATCGGTATAATTGATTGAGAAAAAGTAATTAGAGAATTAAAGAATGAACGTGCTACAACTTGGATGGAAGCAATAAAAAGTTATTTATTAATATCAATTCACAGGAGATGATGCAAGGCCTTAATTTACTCGAGGTTATTTTTAGCTTACATCATAGGTTTATGAGAACAAACTACATAAAAAAGAGGCCAACACATTTATGTGTTGCCTCTTTTCTAATACTATTCAAATTTTAAAGCGTCACCATCAAATGATTCGTCTGCAATTTTAATTGAGTCAGTAGGGCAACCCTCAAATGCATCATTCATGTCATCTAATAATACATCTGGAATTTCTACAATCCCTTGATTGTCATCAAGTGTTACGAATGCAATTCCATCATCATCGTAATCGTAAATGTCTGGCGCAGCTGCTCCACAGGCACCACATGCGATACAAGTATCTTTGTCAACAATTGTGTATTTTGGCATAATAAATCCCTCCATGTAGGTTGTAAAATAAGCATTCCTTAAATAATCCCCTATGTATAATAAGATGTATCTTAGTCAAGTTTGTGACTGTTGGTAAGGAATACAATTTCTATTATATATTGTATAGATGTTTGACCAACATTTCAACAATTAAATCTATTGAGAATACTTATCACATAAGGGGTCTCGCAGTTTATTTATTGCCGAATTTCTCTAAAAATAAACTACATGTTGTTATTCGCGTTTTGTTATTATATAGTTGTACCCTATAAATATAAACAAATGATAAAAGTGGGGAAAATTGTGTCTACAATTACATTAATTTTATTGTATCTCATTTCCCTTTTTAACGGGGACCGTACGATATCAGGAATATATCATTTACTCAAAGGGAAACGTTCATCTCAAACTATTCAAGACGGGCATTTGTATCAATGTTTATTTTTGTTTGGGATCTTGCCCCGTCTACTTCGAGATGATTTGGATCAAGTACTAGAAGAATTACTTAGTAATCATTATATTAAACAGGAAAGTGAATTGACCTATAAAATCACAAAAAAAGGTGAAGAAATTTTACGGAGGGAACTCAAGGAATTAGATTATATATTTTATCTAAATGGGTGGAAGCATAAAGGTGCTTCTACACTGTTTTGGTCAAGACTTGTATTGACCATACAATCATTATCTTGTTTAGAGGCGAAGAGTCATCATTTCTTTCCCATTATAAAAGACGAACAAGTGAAAGGGTGGGTCAAAAAACACTTCCCGAAACAGTCCAATCGGAAGCAGTTTAGTATTCGACTATACGAGGAGTTATTTTTTTTACTAAGTAAAGTTTCGAAGGAAGAAGCTGAGATCTTTACATATAAGTTATCAGGGTCACATCGTATTGGTCTAACAAATGAACAATTAGCCTCAATGTACCAAAAAGATAAGGAGGCTATTCAGCTAATCCATTTGTCGATTGTGCACAGAATGTTGGATGAGATGCAAGTAAACGGTCATCAAACTCCATTCTTGAATACATTTATTTCAGATATAAATCGCTCCATTCAAATGACAAATTCAACAAGGCAAACGTATCTCTTAATGAAACGCGGACTGTCACTTGAGGAGATTGCAACTCAGCGTAATTTAAAAGTGAATACAATTGAAGATCATATAGTTGAAATAATGTTAGAGGATAAATCATTAGAATTAACTTCTTTTATTGAGGAAGAAGAGGTGGAACTCATATCAGAAGTGATCGCAAATAATTCTAATAAAAAACTCAGTGATTTAAAAAAGCAACTTCCAATGGACATTAGTTTTTTCAAAATAAGGCTCGTATTAGCTAGGTTAGGTGAACGATAGTGGATTTAGAAAAAGAATTATTTAATTATTTTGGTTATAGTACATTTAGACCAGGACAAAGAGAAGTAATTCAATCACTAATGAATAGAGAGAATGTACTGGCGATGCTTCCAACTGGAACGGGCAAATCGATCTGTTTTCAATTACCGGCGTTGCTTTTGCCAGGAACAGCTGTAGTTGTGTCACCGTTACTTTCTTTAATGGAAGATCAAGTACAACAACTCAAAAGCCAGGGAATTAAAAAAGTTGCTGCGATTAATAGCTTTCTTTCTCTTTATGAAAGAAAAAGAGTAATTGAAACGTTAGCTAGTTATGACATCGTCTATATTTCACCAGAAAGTCTAATGTCTCAAACGATAATGGATGCCTTAACTTCCACTACGATCTCATTATTTGTTATTGATGAGGCCCATTGTATTTCTCAATGGGGGCACGACTTCCGAACAGATTACTTAAAGTTAGGTGAAGTTTGGGAACAATTAAGCTGCCCGCCGTGTTTAGCGATTACTGCAACAGCCACAAAAGAAGTTCAAAAGGATATCGTTTCACAGTTGCGTTTACCGGATGTCACATCACATATATTTAGCGTCCATCGACCAAATATAGCTATCCAAGTTGAAAAGTATAAAGATGTAGATGAGAAGGTTACTGAGTTACTAAATTGGGTAAATAAATTAAATGGTCCAGGATTAATTTATGTATCCTCAAGAATATGGGCAGAGAATCTTGCTGTTCGAATACAAAGTGAAGGAAATCAATATGTCGCTTATTATCATGGTGGTTTAGAAAATGATGACCGGTTGCTAATACAACAGCAATTTATAAATGGTCAGTTAGATATTATTTGTTGTACGAATGCATTTGGGATGGGGATAAACAAAAATAACGTTAGGTACGTTATCCATTTTCATTTTCCACAGCATATGGAAGCTTACTTACAAGAAATTGGTCGTGCCGGTCGAGACGGTCAAAGTAGTATTGCACTTTTATTATATAGTCAAGACGACCGTTACTTACCTATATCTTTAATTGAACATGAATTACCTAATAAAAAACAACTTCAAGCGGTCAATCGCTATTTAGAAATGTTAGCATCAAGTAAACTTTCACTTACAAGTGACGATGAAATACAAATACAAGCTCAAATAGGACTAACAGAAGGAGCTTGGAGATTTTTATATTATCATTTACAGTTACAAAACGTGATTCATTTAGGGAATGTGAATAAACAAGCTTTACCGTATGCGATGACATTGATTGAACGAAAAGTTGAAAGAAGGATTGAAGAAAAAGTCCAAAAAGTGCAAGAGATGATTAACTTTATTGAATGTGATTTATGTAGGCGTGAATACTATTTATCCTATTTTGAAGAAAAATTAGATCAAAAGCCGATAAATTGTTGTGATAATTGTGAACTATATCTAGAAGGCTATATGAAAATTAACAGTGAACAAGTCAAGAAGTCAATTGAGTTGTTACCATGGCAAGAGGAGTTAAAACAAATTTTTCATCAATTATAAATTAGGATGTTGAACATGAACAGGCAAGCAAAGATCATTCAAGAAATGTCAGATCGAGAAATACTTTTAAACCTTTATATTACGCAGACCATTATGTTAGTTTTAGCTATCGTTCTAGGTTTTTTTTGGATCGATGACATGTCAACTTTTTTTGAAATGTTTAAATGGGATCCTATACAAATTCTTTTCATTGGTGGCGGTATTGCAATCACCGTAATTATCATTGATTTATTATTCGATCTTTATTTACCGAAAGAGTGGACGGATGATGGTGGAATTAATGAAAGAGTGTTTGCAAAGAGAAATGTCTTTCATATTTTTTTAATAGCACTGATTGTTTCTGTAAGTGAAGAAATTTTATTTCGAGGCATTTTACAAACACAAATTGGATTAATTCTTGCTAGTCTTTTATTTGCACTTATTCACTTTCGCTACCTTTCAAAACCTTTACTATTTACGATGGCAGTTGTGTTAAGTTTTGTTTTAGGGTTATTGTTTGAGTTGACTAATAATTTATTAGTTCCTATATTTACACATTTTCTTATTGACTTTGTATTAGGCCTTTATATTATGATAAGAGCTAGAAAAAACAACACGTGAAAGTCTACTATGGTATGGGGGGGATCTTATGGTTGTAAAATCTTCAGATGATCAAGCGGAAGAGTTAAGGAAGCAAGTAAAGCGAAGAGCGAACAGGAAAGAAGTTGATACCGCGTCTTTACCACCGAGAAGTGAATTCCATAAACATAAAAAGAATAAGAACCGTAAGTTTCGAATGCGTTTTCCATTGATTCGAGTGTTATTAGTTTTATTTATTATTCTTGTCATAGTTGTGTTATCATCACCTATTTGGTTAGAGAATTTGTAAGCTTGTAAGCATACGGTATTAAAAGCAAAATCTCCTTCATAAACATAGGGTAAGTACAAGTTATATGAAGGAGGTTAAATATGGAAAGAAAGCAGTTTCTAAAAAAACAAGAGTATGTTTCGGATACAGGTTTAGTTTTAGTTGAAACGTTAATAGAGCGGAAAGTGACTGAACAACATGCAGAAAAACTTTTACGAAGAACGACACTTTCCACTTTAATATGTTTAGGGTTAGGGGTTATTTTTATCCTCTTACAAGGTGCAGCTCTTAACTTTTTAACTTTAATAGCAAGTGGTTTTCTTTATTTGTATATTGGTTTGTTTCTTATATGCTTACTTTTTATGAAAAATGCAAAGAAGAAGCTGGATAAAGCAGAGAAAGAATTTGAAGAGTTACGCTCTGAAGTTATTGATCGGCAAGAACAACTATGGGATACAGCCGAATTGTGGGGAAAACGGTATGAATTATTTAAATTTCTCAATGAAGAATATAGTGTAAATTTGTTCCATAAATAAACACGAGGCTGACTTGTTCAGCCTCGTGTTTATTTATGGAATGGATTGTGTCTTTCTTATGCAGACAAAGAAGGGTGACCAAAAAGGGCATTTTGGTTGCGACAATATTCAACACCGTTAATCTGAATTAAATAGTGGTTATAATCTTCGATACGCCCAAATGCAAGCGTTTGCTTTTTTGCCGGACAAAAGACTTCAACAGGTAAACCGTACTTTATATTAAATTCAATATCTGCATTAGTAATGAGGGACTTGTTTTTTAGTTTATGAAGTAACAATCTGTTCATCAGCTCCTTTCAGCAAGAATAAAATGAACAATTTTGTAAGCGCTTACTCAAGTAATTAAAGTATACCACAAAAGACAGAATTTTCAATAATAAGAAAAAAATTAAGACCATGGACCTGTGTTTTTCTTACCGCCTGTCTGGAATAGGCTCGCGTAGTGGATCATTCACATCTTCTACACTAAAGAACCAAAATCCATTCCAAGTAGGTATAGAGCTAAAAAAAAAGAAAGCCGATACTTTGGCTTTCTTCAAAGAGAGAAAAATAAGAGGTCATTTACATTTATTACTTTAACACGTATGCGTACTAAAGTAAATATGCAATTGTGAATTTTCAAAAATAAATAAATAAGGTGTTGTCGATAACTCTATTTACTACGTTAATACAGTGTAAATAATAAAAAAAGTAAACTTAAAATTTTGTCACATTTACAACAAAAAAGCAAGTAAAAAATATGCTATTATTTTTATGGGAGTAAAAAACTATTAAGAGGTGAGGGGTAATGAGTGGAACTGCTCTAATTGCAGTATTAGGATTTACTGGTTTAATAATGGTTGTATCTATTGGTATGGCGATCGCCTTTTTCAAAGTGGCAGAAGAGACACAATAATAATCATGTCACTACTCAAAAATTCGAAGGGGTTTACCTTAAGTGTTATTAACTCGTGGAGTTGAATGACGCTTGAATAGGTAAACCTCTTCTTTTATATAACAGTAAGTGTGAATTTAATAAAAATAGGTGTTTTTTTATAAGAAATTGTTTTATTACAGGGTTGCAAAATTAAAGTTGTTATAATACAATGATTTTAACAAAGGATATAGGAGGAACAAAAAATGACACCGAGTACAGAGTTCTTTAGAAGTTTACCACCTAAACAATGCACAGACTGTGGTGACGTTATTGATGAACAACATGAGTCTTATCTTCATCAGTGTGAGAAGTGTTTACGTCACGAGGTAGAATAATAGCTGTTATAATAGCTTAATAGAAAGTCTTCATTTCACCGGGGAATTGGAATGAAGGCTTTTTATTTTTGTCGTGGTCTTTAAATTGTATGGTATGTGTCTACTTGCTCTCTAGGTAAATCGTATAGTAATCTTAAGGAAAGCTGGAAATGACGGGAGAGGAAGATGGAGTGTTTACTGTTTGTATATGAATATAGATTATCAGATACTTTAAATGAATTTACAGAAGAGCAACGCTGGGTAAGAAAGAGTTTTTTTGAAGTGAAAGACATGGGAAGTGAGGCTGAGCATGTTAAGGTGCTCGTCACTTGGGCCTTAGGAGAGCTCGATCGTAAGGAACAACTATACTTCTTATATCGTGAGCAGGGGACGGATGAGTGGGAACAACTAGAAGTAGAGGAAGTTGAAACATTAAGTTATGAAATCGAACTGGTGTTATCTATCAAGGGAAATTATGAAACTCAAATTTTAGCTGTATCAGAAGAACGAAAAAGAAGTGAAGAATTGCAATATCTTTCAATCTTTGATCAAATACAAGACCGGATTCACGCTGATGTATATGTATATTCTTATAGTAAGGAATATATGGATCTTCATATTATGATGCAACAGTATAGTGGAGGACATATGTTCTTGCAAGATAAAGAGCTACTAAAAATTATGAGTGCAGAAGCGCATGTATATATTAATGATGAATTGATAAAAAACGTTGATGTATTAGCGGAATCTAACCAAGCAATGGATATGCCGCACGACCAAATGTATGAGTACAATCAAAGGATACACTTTGATGAAGAGATAGAGGAGCTTGGTGATGTACGGGTCGATTTGGTCATAACAGATGGCATCGGAATTGAATACAAAAAGACAAATTTTGATTATTAATAAAGATTGTTTTGAACCGGCTTGTTGAAGTCGGTTCCTTTTTAGGTTTATGTTCATTTGCGTTATGGATTAGATAATGCTCAAAAATAGTGATGTGTTTCGTTGTGGTTGAAGCGTTGTAGTGATTACTTCAAGTAATCACGTTGTGGTAAAATGAATAAAAAAATAGATACATGTGTTGAAAGAAGGTAGGAGAAGAATGGCGAAGGAACTTACGGTTAACATCCCAAGTACATCTGTTGATGAAGCAATTGAACAGTTAAACATCGCAGGGGTTTTCAATTTATATTACGAACAGCCGTTTGAAACAAAGGTGAATGAAAATGGTTATGGGGTTGAAATTCAAAAAAATCAAGATATTAAACTACACATTGTTGTGGAAGAAGATACAGAAGTGAATGGAGTTCTTCGTTTAGTTAGTGAGACATTACAAGTCTCCGCACAGGAAATCGAACAGGCAGATATTTCTCTTCAAATTGGTCCTATTCATTTTGTTGACATTAAACTTCGAAATGGTTGGATGATCTGTTATGAAGAAAGTGTGGATAGTAAGCTAGAAAAAACAATTTATTTAGATCCTCAAGCTGCGTTTGGGACAGGCGTTCATGAAACGACACAAGATTGCTTACAATTCATTCTGAATGATCGATTTGATAACATGAACGTCTTCGATATTGGGACCGGTTCTGGGGTACTTGCCATTGCTGCAGCTATCAAAGGTGCTGTTAATGTTACGGCAATTGATATTGAGCCTGTTGAAAGAGAAGTTGCACATCAAGCGAATTTAAATCAAGTATCGAATATAACAGTTCATCAAGTAGATATTCTAGAGGAAGATTATGAGTTTCCTAAGGACATCGATTGGACCATTATTAATATTGGAGCAGAAGAAACTGTAAAAATTATAAAGCGACACCGTTTGTACGAGAAAACAAATAAATTTTTACTTTCAGGCGTCGTTGAATGGAATGAAGAAAAGGTCACAACCTACTTAGAAAATGTTGGCTTTAAGGTATTAGAACGAATTCAATCGAATGAATGGGTAACTGCTTTATATAGTAAATAAGGTAATTAGGTGATGAGATGAATTCAATCGTTATAGAGACGGTTGGTGACCAAATCGTAAGGGTTTGCTTTGGGAGTCAAATATCAGCAGATATTAATGAACGTGTCCGTAATTTTTGTATATTATTAGAGCACGAAAAGTTAGATGGAATAATTGAATGGGTACCTTCCTATACTTCTGTTTCAATTTATTATAACCCTTTAAAGAATACATATGGAAAGGTTGAACTATTAGTTCATCAAGTGGTTAGTCATATGAGTAAAGTCGTGTTGCCGCCAAGAAAGATTATTACATTACCGGTATGTTATGAAGAGGAATTTGCACCAGACTTATCATATATAGCAAATTATCATTCGTTAACAGAACAGGAAGTAATAGAGCTTCATTGTGAAAGGCAATATTTAGTGTATATGATTGGATTTACACCCGGATTTCCGTATTTAGGAGGCTTAAATCCAGCTATTGCAACACCAAGGTTAGAAGTACCTAGGCATAGGGTTGAAAAAGGATCCGTTGGAATTGCCGGGAATCAAACTGGCGTATATTATTTAAGTTCACCAGGCGGTTGGCGATTTATCGGTCGCACACCTGTAGATTTATTCAACGAGAATTGTACGCCACCGTCTCTATTAAACTCTGGGGATTACTTAAAGTTTGAGAGTATTCCAAAACAAAAATATGAGCAAATACAAAAGGACCTAGCGGTAAATGATTTTACCTTGTCGGTTCAGTGCGAGGAGAGGGTTGTCGATGAAAAGGACAATTGATTTGAACAGTGACATTGGTGAAAGTTTTGGTGCCTATCAAATTGGAAATGATGCGGAAGTTATTAAATATATTTCTTCAGCGAATATAGCCTGTGGTTATCATGCTGGCGACCATAATGTCATGCATGAAACGATTAAACTTGCGGTAAAGGAAAAGGTGAAAATAGGTGCTCATCCGGGATTGCCGGATCTTCTAGGGTTTGGTCGTCGCGTGTTACAGGTAGAACCGAATGATGTATATAATTTTACAATTTACCAATTAGGTGCCTTAGAAGGATTTGCTAAACTACATCAAACAACTTTGCATCATGTGAAACCACATGGAGCTTTATTCAATATGGCGTCCACAGATATTCTTTTAGCAAGGGCAATCGCCGAAGCTGTTTATGACTTTAACCCTCAACTGCTCCTATTTGGACTAGCTGGTGGAAAGCTCATTCAAGCGGGACAAGAAATTGGCCTTCAAGTAGTAGAAGAAGTATTTGCTGACCGTACCTATCAGGCAGATGGAACATTGACGCCTCGAACTTCACCGAATGCGATAATTACTGACTTTGATGAAGCGTTGGAACGTGTCTATCGTATGATTTTAAAAGGAGAAGTTGAGACAATTGAGGGTCCAGTAATGCCAATTAATGCACAAACGGTTTGTGTACATGGGGATTCGACGCATGCGCTGGATTTTGTGAAAAGACTTAAATTGGAACTAGAGAAACGTGAAATTCAAGTTGAATGTGTGGAGAAAAAATAGTGAAGACACCGCAATTTAAAGTGATAAAACCAGGGTTGTTTACGACCATTCAAGATTCCGGCAGAGTAGGTTTTCAGCGTTATGGTGTGGTTGTGTCAGGAGAGTAAATCTACTTATGTAAGAGGCAATTTAGGCGGATTTAAAGGAAGAGTACTTCAAAAAGGGGATGTGTTGTATGTTCGAAGAGAGACACCATGTAATCGTACTTCGCTTATAAAATCCCTCCACCCTTCATTAATACCTAACTATAAAGAAAAGCACGTTATCCGAGTGATGAAAGGACCGGAATGGCATTCTTTCATACCGGAATCTCAAGAAACATTCTTTAATAAGGAATTTACCGTTGGGCATCAATCTGATAGGATGGGCTATCGTTTAAAAGGATCGTCGTTATCTCATAAAAATAGTGCTGACATTTTATCCGATGTGATTGCATATGGAACGATACAAGTACCAAAGAGTGGTGAACCAATTATTATGATGGCTGATCGACAAACAACGGGTGGCTATAAAAGGATTGCCCCTATAATCGAATGAAAAAAGAAAAATTAGGCTGACTTTTTATGTTTCAGAAACCTTAACTGTGACTTATAGAACTTAAACCTTTTTTGGTTCTATATATGGTTTTTTAGGTGATGTAGCATTTTTAAGTTAGCTTTTTTAATGATTTTATATTTTTGTAACTTTGAGCAAATACATAGCGTTTCATAAGAGAATTAAAGGTTAATACAATGGTACCGTTTATTAAACTTGGTTCAACTTTTGGGGGTAGTTTAATGAAGGATGAAGAATTATTAGCAAATTCAAAACAAGGAGATGAGGATGCCTTCTATCAGTTAGTAAGTAAACATATTTCTACAGTTGAGAAGTTTGCTTTTCAACTTGGAGTACATCCGAATGATATACAAGATGTTACACAAGAGACTTTTTTAAAAGTCTATCGTTATATGAATAACCATACTAATGGGAAATTTACGACGTGGCTTTACCAAATTACCTTAAATATCATCAGGGATTTATATCGTAAAAAGAAAAGAATAGATCGGAAGGAGAAAGCTTTTCTAGCTGAGGCTGCTATAACCCAATCTCCGGATTTTACAGATGATGCAAACTTGCCTGAAGTTCATGAAGCGCTTCAGAAGTTAGCTGAACAATATAAACTTCCTATTATTCTTCATTATTTTCATGATTTATCCTATCAAGAAATCGGTGAAGTGTTAGGTGTAAGTGAAGGTGCGGTTAAGACAAGAATGTTTCGTGGAAGAAAAATGTTAAAGGAACGATTAGAACAGGTAGGTGAGCACAATGAGTGATCAAGACTTTGAAAGGTCATTAAAAAAACTAAGAGAAACCTATAATCAAACACCCAATCAATCGTCCCCTGATGAAATAATGAACTATATCAAGCAAAAAGAAAAAAGGAAGGTTTCCTTCTTTAATAAAATCAGAGGTTTAGGTGTTGCCGCAAGTCTGTTTGCAGTCGTAGGAATCGGCAGCATCCTTCTTTTAAGTGAAGGATCAGAAAACAATGCTAGTCAAGACTATGAACAGATTGAGTTAAGGGATGCAGGAAATAAATTAGAAGATAATGCTGAGCGGATGGCTATTCAACGTGAGGAGCAAAAGACTGATATCTTAACTATTGAAGGACAAGAGGAAGAGATTGAATTAACTTTATGGATAGATGAAGAGCTTCGATTCAGTACCTATATTGATGAACGCTTTACTGTTGATACTGTAGCGAATGAAAATGGCTATACAGCTCGAGTGTTTGCCAATTATACGGGTGATCAAATAGAACCGCCTTTTTTTACAGTACACAAGGCTCCGTCCGATGATCAACTTCCAGTGGAAGAGTATATAAAACGCCTTAAAGCCGAATATGAGCGACAAGGATTTTTTGAAAGTGAGAAAATGTTTAATTCAAATTGGAATGCTGATGGTGAGTTATTCGTATTGAAACAAGAAAATCATATGGCAAAAGCTGTTTATCTTTTTGAAATAAGAGGAGAAATCTATGAAATAACTGAAACGACATTTGATGAATTTTCTGAAGGGTTAGGCGGAAGGGTACAACTGATGCAACAACACTTTCAATGGCACTAAAAGACGGATATCAATTGACTTTGGATCAACCCGGTTTACTATTGTAGATTGGGTTTTTTGCTTCGTTTTTCGAAATGTTCTTAAAAATTACACATTATTTTTTAAATGTTGGTTGATTTTAACAGTGTGATGTAATAAAATAACATAAATATTTTAAAAAATCAGAAAATAAAAAACAGGAGTGAGAGAACAAAATGACTTTAAGGGAAGAAGCCTTGCGGATGCATAAACAGCATCAAGGGAAACTAGAAGTAATCTCAAAAGTATCAGTGCAGAATACGAGGGACTTAAGTTTAGCGTATTCACCAGGGGTAGCTGAACCATGTAAGGAAATTGCTAATGACCAAGAGCGAGTTTTTGACTACACGATGAAAGGAAATACAGTTGCTGTTGTATCAGATGGTACAGCGGTATTAGGCTTAGGAAATAT
Organism: Alkalihalobacterium sp. APHAB7; assembly: GCF_048323755.1. Lineage (NCBI taxonomy): Bacteria > Bacillati > Bacillota > Bacilli > Caryophanales > Bacillaceae > Alkalihalobacterium > Alkalihalobacterium sp. APHAB7. The sequence goes on along the minus strand of NZ_JBLWFS010000009.1, from coordinate 134,949 downwards.
TGGTCCTGAAGCAGCTATGCCTGTTATGGAAGGAAAAGCATTATTATTTAAATCATTTGCTGGAGTGGATGCTTTTCCAATCTGTCTAGACACAAACGATGTAGAAGAGATCATTCGCACTGTAAAGCTTCTTCAACCTACGTTTGGTGGTATTAATTTAGAAGATATTGCAGCACCTAATTGCTTTATTATTGAGGAACGATTGAAAAAAGAAATGAATATCCCTGTGTTTCACGATGATCAACATGGAACAGCAATTGTTACTGCAGCTGGGCTGTTGAATTCACTAAAATTAACTAAAAAAGAACTTACCGATATAAAGGTGGTAGTAAATGGCGCTGGTTCAGCAGGGATCGCTATCGTTAAATTATTGCATTCAATGGGTGTACAACATATCATTTTGTGTGACTCGAAAGGAGCTATCTTTAAAGGGCGTTCGTATGGAATGAACCCTGTAAAAGAAGAAGTTTCTGAATTTACAAATATAGAGAGGGTAGAGGGGACATTAGCAGATATTATTGCAGGTACTGATGTGTTTATTGGTGTGTCTGTAGAAGGGGCTTTAACAAAAGCGATGGTCCGCTCTATGAATACTGATCCTATCATTTTTGCAATGGCCAATCCGAACCCAGAAATTTTACCTAATGATGCTATTGAAGCTGGTGCAAAAATAATTGGAACTGGAAGATCTGATTTTCCAAATCAAGTTAATAATGTTTTAGCTTTTCCAGGTATTTTCCGAGGAGCCTTAGACGTGTTTGCAACCGATATTAACGAAAGCATGAAAATTGCTGCTGTTTACGCTATTGCGCGCTTAGTATCAGATAGTGAATTAAAGCAAGACTATATTATACCGAATCCTTTTGATCCAAGAGTAGCTCCTGAAGTTGCGAAAAGTGTGGCTAAGGCTGCATTAGAAACCGGCGTTGCTAGAAAAATGGTAAATCCAGAAGAGGTAGCTTCTAGAGCGAGGAAAATGTCCGTTATCCGTGATAATGTGTATTTAAGTTGTAATCTTGGAATGTAGGAAAAATCAGTTGTTTATAATAAAGAAAACTTGACTCAAATCTGAGTACTAAAAGTAAAATATAAACGATATATTTTGGTAAGGAGAGGAGAACTGAATAGTCCTCCTCTTTTTTTATTTGGGTTTAGTTGTACTAAAGTGCAGAAGCTCACTAGGATGGGCACTACCAGTGATATGTTATGCATAAAAATAGAAGTAGAAAAAGAGGATCATAGATTATTTTCTAGAGAGGAGAAAGAGGTTTGAATAATTGGTTTGTTAAAAAAGCTTTATTATTAATTGTGGGGCATGTTTGTATTAGTAGTTCTTCTAGAGTCTTCCCATCACCATTTAATTTAACATTCTCGGAGTGGCTAGGAGAGTTAGTTTTTTCTCCTTTTTCATTATTAGGTGCTACCCTCTTGTTTATCGTAGGCTTTATGGCATTAGCCTTTGTAATTAAAGGAATTATACTTGGAGTTGTGTTCCCTCTCTTAAATAAAGGGCTAGTCAACCCCAATGAGTGTATAATAGCTATTATTCTGTTTTTTTCGGTTATTATTCAATCAGTAATGCATCCAATCACGGGTGTTCTAGCCGGAATGTTTGCTACTGCATATGGTATAATGGAGGCGAATGAAGGAAAAGTTTATGATAGAAATTCGTAAAGGAGTTTTCGGATACTGTGATTTTTATTTTTATTGGTAGTATCGTATTAGTACTCGGCACCATTTTGATGCTTTTTATGTATAGAGAAGCTTTTCGAAATCAGGTTAGTGAAATTGAGTTGGAATTTCCTAATTTTCCTCAATCATTTGATGGAATGAGGATTTTTTTTATTTCTGATATTCATTTTCGCTTAATTGATGAAGAACTGGTTCGTCAAGTGAAAGGGAAGGTTGATTTAGTCATTATTGGCGGGGATTTATTAGAAAAAAAAGTGCCATTCTCAAATGTTGAAAAAAACATTACATTACTTCAATCACTAGGACCCATTCATTTTGTTTGGGGTAATAATGATTATGAAGGTGACTTTCGAAGATTGGATGCAACATTACTTGAAAAAGGTGTACAAATAATAGATAATACTGCAGTTACATATGAAAATGATGGAGAGAAAGTTATCTTTTTAGGTGTCGATGATGTTGGTTGCCAAAGAGATCGTTTAGATCTTGCTCTTCAAGATAGTGAAGAAGGGTTTCGGATTTTGATTAGCCATAATCCTAGTATCATTGAACAATTAAAAGATGAACACCAAATAAGCTTGGTTTTATCTGGACATACGCATGGAGGTCAAATTCGGTTCTTTGGTTTTGGGATAGCTGAAATCGGTGGGCTGAAGAAGCGGAATAACACAACTTTATTTATTAGTAATGGCTATGGCACCACAGGATTACCTCTCCGATTAGGAGCCAGGGCAGAAACACATTTGATCACATTAAGGTCTAAATAAACTATTTATTATTGTGCGTTTATTATACAAAGTTTACACAAACATTTTCCTCTATTATACTAAGGGTATTAATGATCGTGGTTTGGAGGAAGTTCAATGACTTCAAAAGAAGGTAAGTATAATATTAAAGCAATTTGCCAGATGCTTGGAATTCAACCAGGAACTCTTAGGGCTTGGGAAAGAAGATACAAGATGATTGAGCCCGTAAGAAATCAGGCAGGGCATAGGCTGTATACCGAAGAACACGTTGCCATATTACGCTGGCTTATTGAGAAAGTAAATAATGGCTTCACTATAGGTCAAGCGGTTGGGCTTATGGAAAAAGGCAATATTATTTTTGATGTAACAGCGGAAAAGAAAAAAGATGATTACTCTGAACAGTTAGCTGATGAAATATTAGATGCGTTACTACAATTTAGAGAAAACAAAGCTCATGAACTCATGAATCAAGCATTTAGTTTATTTAATGTAGAAAAAGTAACGATTGAGATATTAGGTCCTTTGTTAGTGAGAGTTGGTGACATGTGGGAAAAGGGTGACATAACAGTAGCTCACGAACATTTTATATCTAGTTTCTTAAGAACAAAAATCGGGAATATCTTTCAAAGCTTTCCTGTTGACGGCTATTTACCAAAGGTAGTTGCTGTATGTGGACCTCAGGAAAAGCATGAACTGGGCTTACTGATTTTTACGTTGTTTCTAAGAAGAAAAGGGTTTGAAGTTATTTATTTAGGCGGGGGTATACCTGAACGAGATGTAGAATTGGTGATTAAGGAAGTGGGTGCAAAGTTTTTCTTTACTTCATGTACGTTGTCACTGAATCTTCCGAGTACATTTGCACTCATTGATCATCTACAAGGGACATTTGAGGATCTAATCATTGGTGTAGGTGGTACAGCTCTAAGCTACATGTCAGAAAAGGATGAACAGAAGTATGGTAAATATGTAGTTGGTATAACAAAGCAAGATTGGGAAAGTTGGTTATCTGCTCACCTAAAACGATAATCTATTCTAGGAAATGGTTATTAACCAAGAACCATCGACGTTCCTCTGACATATCTTATAGTAACAATTATGACAACAAACGGTACAATATACGCATTAACCGTTCAATGAACGGTCTAGGGCGAGATGCCTGGCACAGGGAGGGTCATAGATGCGTTTAGAGCGTTTAACCATGGATAAAATAAAAATTTTTTTAACTTTTGATGACCTAAAAGAAAGAGGAATGACGAAGGAAGATTTGTGGATGGATGGTCCGAAAGTTCATGATCTGTTTCGTGAAATGATGTCCGAAGCAGATGATGAACTAGGCTTTAAAGCTGATGGGCCAGTTGCTGTTGAGGTATTTGTTATGCCAGCACAAGGAATGGTGATCATCGTTACAAAAGGATCAAAAGACGATGAAGAGTTTGAAGATGATTATGATGATGGTTATATTGAAATGAAGGTTACACTTGATGAAAGTGATGAAGTGTTTTATGAATTTGACACCTTTGAAGATGTAATTGCTTTATCCTCACGACTCTATCCATTTGGGGTTGTTGGTGGCACCTTATACTCATATGACAATAGATTTTATTTAAAATTTGAAGAATACGATCTCATTGGAGTCGATGACGATTCGTTTATCGCCTTATTATCAGAATTCGGAAACCCTTCAACTATAACCACATATCGGATCGCGGAATATGGAAAAGAACTAATGAAAGTAGAAGCGATTTTTCGAACGTATCACACGTTTGTTACCAGATCTAAATGTTAACGCCCCCAATTGGGGCGTTTTTATTTTCGAACGTACCTAGACTCCCTAGGTTTAAGTTTAGAGTTTTGTCTAGCTCCAGGGTCCATCGGCTCGAGGTCGCTTCGGACCATCAAACGTGTCCAAAACCAGGACACTTATTGCTGGTCCTCCAGCGCTTGTCGCCGATAAGCAGGCCCCTTACGCTTTTCTATTTGTCTAGCTCCAGGGTCCATCGGCTCGAGGTCGCTTCGGTCCATCAAACGTGCCCAAAACAGGCACTTATTGTTGGGCCTCCAGCGCTTGTCGCCGATAAGCAGGCCCCTTACGCTTTTCTATTTGTCTAGCTCCAGCACCCAGCGTCTAGTGGACTTCACTCGCCTCCTTACGATAAGGCAACATCGTATCGCATTCGCTCTACGTGTTTTCTTTATCTCATACGGCGGGTTTCAGTCCATACGTCGCTAAACGGGTGCTTACGCTTTTCTTTACTTCATGTTATTATAGTATGGATTGTGGTAATTTTTGTTGTGATGTAGCAAGAGTTACATAGGCGAATATAATGAGGATACATATTATTTTAGGAGTGATACTCAATATGAAAATTGGTGTACTGTACGGCGGAACATCAGCTGAGCGAGAGGTTTCTTTGTCTTCTGGTAAAGGAATTATCGATGCCCTCTCAAAAAAAGGACATGAAGTAATCGGTATTGATTTCCATCCACAACGAATTAATGACATCATCAACTTAAATGTTGATATCGTATATATAGGTTTGCACGGACGTTATGGTGAGGATGGGAGAATTCAAGCATTACTTGAGATGCTTAACATTCCATATGTAGGGTCAGGAGTTCTAGGGTCTGCTTTAGCGATGGATAAAGCAAAAGCAAAAACGTTCTTTCACAAAAATGGAATTCGCGTAGCGCAAGAAATGGTCATATATAAACATAATTATGATAAAGGACAATTTAATTGGGATACGAATTTCCCGGCAGTTGTTAAGCCTAATCAAGAAGGTTCTACAATAGGATTAACGATTGCCCAAAATGAACAAGAATTATTGGATGGAATTGAAGAAGCGTTTAAGTTTGACGATACTGTATTAGTTGAAGAATTTATTGACGGTGTCGAAGTAACTGTTGCAGTAATGGGGAATAAAGGAGAAGAAAAAGCATTACCTGTTGTAGAGATTGTACCCAAAAATAAATATTATGATTATGAAGCAAAATATGCTCCTGGTATGAGTGAGCATATTGTTCCTGCTCGTGTTGAGGATGAAGTGACAACTTTACTACAAAAAAATGCAGTCTTAGCTCATCAATCATTAGGTTGTGATATTTATTCTCGTGTGGATTTTATTGTACCAAGAGACGGCAGTGAACCTGTTATTTTAGAAGTAAATACACTTCCAGGAATGACGCCAACTAGCCTCTATCCAGATGCAGCGAGAGAAATTGGCTTATCTTATGAGGATATGATTGAACGGTTAGTAGAGCTTTCCATCAAAAAGTAAGAAAAAAGGCTGACTTAAAAGGATCGCATTTAGCGGCTAATTTGAGTCAGCCTTTTCTCTGTCAAAACAGGGGTTAACTATATCAAGTTAGCCCCTTATATTAAACTTTTAATGATAAGTTTCTACTTTACTTCCATGAAAAATTCGGCGGATGTTGTTTGATCCTGATCATATGTACTTTGTAAAAAGTGCAAAATCGCATGATTAAACTCATCTGGTTTTTCTATCTTACCAACATGACCTGCCTTTTTAATCGTTACTAACTGTGAATTTGGAATAAGCTTGTGCATCTTCTTTTGGTTATAAGGTCGGCAAATTTTGTCATTCTTACATAAAATGATTAATGTCGGGACATCGATTGTCGGTAAGAGCGTTCGATAATCGATTTCTAAGCACGCTTTCCACGCTGGAATAAAGCAGACGCGTTTGTCGGACCAAGCAGGTAACACTTTTTCGACCATCTCTATATCTTTCGAAAAAAGACACCTTTCAGTTGAAATCATTTTATGTTTTTCAGGAGTAAGCTGTTCGATCTTCTTTCTTTTAATCTTATAAATAAAATTTCCGAGCCACTTTGGTACATAAAAGATTGAATTAGCAAGAATGAGTGATTGAACTTTTGAGGAATTTAATTTATAAATTTCTTGTGCAATAATGCCTCCCATTGATAACCCGCAAATATGAGCTTTCTTTATATTTAGCTTATCTAGGAGGGATAGAATGTCTTTTGCAAAACTAGTAATAGATATTTCTTTGTTGTCAGGGAGTGTTGATTTTCCAAACCCTCTTAAATCAGGAATAATTAAATCATAATGATCAGCCAGATCATGTTGATATTTCCACCCTTCTTTTCTTTCACCTAAACCGTGGATGAGGACGAGTGGTTCTCCAGTTCCAAGTCGGTCATAATAAAGAGTAATATCATTAACGACAACGTTATTCATTCAAAATCCCTCCATTATTGAATATAATACCATATCTATAGGTAATAATAACCTAATTTATGTAAGGGTAAATAGTGATAGTATAGTAAATTGATTTTTTAAGTAGTTTGTTCCTCCTTAAATTGATAAATTTTTGACAGACATAGCTTCTATTTTATGTCTTTTAACTTATAATGTGAAACTTCCTTCGGTGTAGTTTTATTTGATCAGATGTATAGCAACAGAAGTTTAAAAAACTTTTTGTAACAATGGGTGGAAAAAATGTGGCTTTTTCTTTATAGTTAAAGATGGTAAGTTTTTAATATAATTACACTTTTGTTTGATTATATCTTCGAGGTGAATTTCATGGTAGAGAAGGACAGGCAGGAAGCTACTGAGTCTAAAGAAAAGGAAAATATGAATGTGTTATTTTCCACGCAAAAAGTAATAAAAGAGGCATTAGATAAACTTGGTTATGCCGATGAAATGTTTGAGTTAATGAAAGAGCCAATTCGAATGTTGACTGTTCGTATTCCAGTCCGAATGGATGATGGCTCAACTAAGATTTTTACAGGATACCGCGCTCAACACAATGATGCCGTTGGTCCAACAAAAGGTGGAGTAAGGTTCCATCCAAGTGTTACAGAAACAGAAGTGAAAGCGCTATCAATTTGGATGAGTCTTAAAGCAGGAATTGTTGACTTACCGTACGGTGGAGGGAAAGGTGGTATCGTTTGTGATCCTCGCGATATGTCATTCCGTGAATTAGAGCGATTAAGTCGGGGGTATGTTCGTGCTATTAGCCAGGTAGTAGGTCCAACGAAAGACATTCCAGCACCTGATGTATTTACAAACTCTCAAATTATGGCTTGGATGCTTGATGAATATAGTAGAATTCGTGAATTCGATTCACCAGGATTTATTACAGGAAAGCCGATTGTACTCGGTGGTTCACATGGCCGTGAATCGGCTACAGCGAAAGGTGTAACGATTTGTATTAGAGAAGCAGCAAAGAAAAAGGGTATTGATATTGAAGGGGCACGAGTCGTCATCCAAGGTTTCGGAAATGCAGGAAGCTTTCTGGCGAAATTCATGCATGACCAAGGAGCAAAAGTGATTGGTATTTCAGATGCATATGGTGCTCTGCATGATCCTGATGGTCTAGACATTGAATATTTACTCGATCGTCGGGATAGTTTCGGTACGGTAACAAATCTTTTCAAAGAAACGATTTCAAATAAAGAATTACTAGAACTCGATTGTGATATTCTTGTACCAGCTGCAATTGAAAATCAAATTACAGAGGAAAATGCTGCAAACATTAAAGCTAAAATTGTCGTTGAAGCAGCGAATGGTCCAACGACGTTGGAAGGAACGCGCATTTTAACTGAAAACAATGTATTAATCGTTCCTGATGTTTTGGCTAGTGCAGGTGGTGTGACAGTTTCTTACTTCGAGTGGGTTCAAAACAATCAAGGTTATTATTGGACGGAAGAAGAAGTAGAAGCAAAATTAGAAAAAGTAATGGTACAAGCATTTAATAACATTTATAACCTTTCTCGTGGCAGAAAAGTAAACATGCGACTAGCTGCCTATATGGTCGGTGTTCGTAAAATGGCGGAAGCTTCTAGGTTTAGAGGTTGGGTATAATTATTATTATTATTTTAAGGTTGCATTAAAGAAATGTTAGATAATAAACTACAACCCTTGCATCGAATTGATGCAAGGGTTTATAGTTGTTAGAGATAAAACAAGAGGTGGAAATGTTATGATTCAAGAAGAAGTTATTATCGTTGGCGGAGGTCCATGTGGGTTAGCAGCAGCTATTGCGTTAATGGATCAAGGGTATAACCCATTAGTGATTGAAAAAGATAATATTGTTAGCTCAATCTACCGTTACCCGACACATCAGACCTTTTTTAGTACTAGTGAGAAACTTGAAATTGGTGGGGTCCCTTTTGTTACAGTTGAAAGGAAACCTAAGAGAAATCAAGCCCTATCTTATTATCGAGAAGTGGTTAAGCGTAGGGGAATCCGTATTCACGCTTATGAACAAGTAACAGAAGTTAAAAAAAGAAATGATGATACCTTTACTGTAAGTACACTTAAAAATAGAGAATTACCGGTTGAATATCATTGTAAGTATGTCATTGTAGCCACTGGTTATTATGATCATCCCAACATGATGGGAGTAAAAGGTGAGGATCAAAGTCATGTCTTCCATTATTTTAAAGAAGCGCACCCTTACTTCGACAAAGATGTCGTTGTGATTGGTGGTAAAAATTCAGCTGTTGATGCTGCACTTGAACTCGAGCGCGTTGGAGCTAGAGTAACGGTTCTCTATCGTGGTCATGAATTTTCAAAAAGCGTAAAACCTTGGATTTTGCCAGAGTTTGCATCTTTAATTAATAATGATCTCATACAAATGGTTTTTAACGCCGAAGTGATTGAAATAAAAAAAGAAATTGTAGTTTATGAAGTAAACGGAGTAAAAAGAGAAGAGAATGCAGATTTTGTTTTTGCAATGACTGGATACCACCCAGATCATTCGTTTTTGCATAAAATGGGTGTAGGCACTGAAAATGAGACAGGAAGACCGATTTTCAATGAGGAGACAATGGAAACGAATGTGGAAGGTATTTTTATCGCTGGAGTTATTGCAGCAGGAAATAATGCAAATGAAATCTTTATTGAAAACGGGCGCTTTCATGGTGGCTTAATTTCAGCTGAAATCGTTAAGAGAGATCATAGTTCGAATTGATCAAAGGAAAAAAACTTAATAGACAGGGAGACTAGACATATGAGAAAGGTCGCTTTAATTACAACAGGAGGAACAATTGCATCCAAAAAAATTGCTAGTGGTTTGCTGTCATCAGGAGAGTTAACTGGTGAAGAATTAGCTTCACTTTGCCGGTTACCGTCTGATATTCAGGTAGAAGTACATAGTTTATTCCAGCTTCCAAGCATGCATATCGATTTTGATCGGATGCTCGAATTAAAAAAGAAGATTGATGAAGTTTTTGAAGATCAATCAGTAAGTGGGATTGTCGTTACCCATGGCACAGATTCATTGGAGGAAACAGCTTACTTTTTAGATTTAGCTGTTACCGACCAAAGAAAGATCGTTGTGACAGGTTCGCAACGATCACCAGATGATCTCGGTACAGATGTTTATTCAAACCTTAGAAATTCAATATATGTAGCAGTCGATAAAAGCCTAGATAATATTGGGACAGTGATAGTATTTAATGAGCGAATATGGTCAGCAAAATATGTAAAAAAAGTACATGCGTCAAATATGCAAGGTTTTGAATCATTTGGTTATGGTTATTTAGGAATTATCGATAACGATGTTGTGAGTGTCTATCAAAAACCAATCGAAAGAGACTGCTATTTAATTAATAATTCCCTCCCTCAAGTGGAAATTATTAAATGCTATGCAGGGGCAGATGGTAAATTTATTAGATGTGCTGTGAGTGAGGGGGCAAAAGGAATTGTCCTTGAAGGTGTCGGAAGAGGGCAAACATCACCTCACATGGTAGATGATATTACAGAAGCTATAAAAGCAGGAGTTCAAGTAGTTGTTACTACTAGTGCTGAAGAAGGGCAAGTACATACCTCCTATGACTATCGTGGTAGTGCTCACGACTTGAGGTTAAGAGGTGCTTTCTTAGGAAAGGACTATGACTCAAAAAAAGCAAGAATAAAGCTTGCTGTATTAATTTCATCTGGTGGAGACATAGAAGAAGGGTTTAAAATATAGAGAATTGATTGAAGTTCAGAGAGGATTGGAAAAACGTTGTTTTCGCTCATAACGGCAACCACTGGTCCAGCCATGGCTTTATTTTGTTATTTTTATCTTAAAAACGATGTCAGTCACCAAGCATTGCTAATGATCATAAAAACATTTATTATAGGTGCTCTTTTGGTGTTTCCAGTCATGGTCATTCAATATGCATTTGAAGTGGAAGGTGTATTTACCTCGGAGTTTACGATTGCTTTTTTCGGGTATGCGTTTACTGAAGAGTTCTTTAAATGGTTTCTCCTTTTTTTCTTTGCGTATAAGCATGCAACTTTCAATAAAACATATGATGGTATTATTTACGGGGTGTCTATTTCGTTAGGGTTTGCTTCTGTAGAAAACTTTTTTTACCTAATAGCAAATGGTCTAGAAACAGCTTGGCTTAGAGCGTTATTTCCTGTAAGTAGCCATGCGTTGTTTGGTGTAATTATGGGATATTATCTGGGGAAAGCGAAGTTTTCAAAAAAGCGGCGTAATCGTTTTGTACTCCTTTCTTTATTTCTTCCCATTTTACTTCACGGAAGCTATGATTTAATATTATTAACAATGGACAGATATATTCACATTACGATGCTTTTATTTATGATTGGCCTTTGGACGTTTAGTATACACAAGGTGAAAGTGGCAAACTAGATCGAGTGTTAGGGGTGTAAATATGACTGAAAACACAAGATATCGTGTCGTAATTCGTTGTCAAAAATGTGGTGAAAAGTTTATTCTTCGAGGAAGCCGAGCAAAAGACGGTAACTATGAAACAGGGTTTATACGTTGCGTCTGTGGTAATGAAGATGACTTACAAATAGATGTAACCCCTGAATAAAAAGAAAAGCGGAAGGGGCCTGCTTATCGGCGACAAGCGCTGGAGGACCAACAAAAAGTGTCCCGGTTTTGGACACGTTTGATGGGCCGAAGTGACCTCGAGCCGATGGCCCCTAGAGCTAGACAAAAAGAAAAGCGGAAGGACCTCTTGAAATAAATAAAGTAATTCATATAAAACCTATTGCTTTTTTCGCGCAATTCATGTAATTTAATAACAAGTGAAAATTGAAAATTGAAAATTGATTTTCTTATCAAGAGAGACGGAGGGAATGGCCCGGTGAAGTCTCAGCAACCAGCTGTATTTATACAGTCAGGTGCTAATTCCAGCAAGCGATAGCTTGATAGATAAGAAGAAGTTTAACCAAAAGAAATTGTATTCTTAACCTTCTTCTTAATTTATAAGAGGAAGGTTTTTTGCATTGATAAGAGTAGAGGAGAGGTACGATGAATAAAGAGCAGCTAGAAACAAAACTGGTACAAATTGGGAACAGGCAAGATGAACATACAGGTACAATCAACACTCCTGTTTATTTTTCAACAGCCTACCGCCATACCGGAATTGGGGAATCAACTGGTTTTGATTATTCAAGAACAGGAAATCCAACAAGGTTGGTGTTAGAAAAAGCAATTGCTCAACTCGAGGCAGGTGATCAAGGGTTTGCCTGTAGTTCGGGTATGGCTGCCATACAAACCGTGCTTTCTTTATTTGAGCTAGGAGATGAAATCTTGGCATCAAGTGATTTATACGGTGGGACGTATCGTTTGTTTGAAAATGGGTGGAAAAATTGGGGGCTGTCATTTGTTTATGGAGACCCAAGAAACCTAGAAGAATTTGAACAATTAATCACTGAAAAGACGAAAGCGTTATTTATAGAAAGTCCAACTAACCCGTTAATGCAAGAAGCTGATTTATCAGCGCTAGGCCAAATGGCTAAAAAAAATAATTTGCTATTAATTGTCGATAACACGTTTTATACACCTCTATTACAGCAACCGATAAATGATGGTGCTCATATTGTCATTCATAGTGCTTCTAAATACTTAGGCGGACATAATGATGTGATTGCAGGATTGATTGTTGCTAAAGGTGAAGAGCTTTGTGAACGAATTGCCTATTACCACAATGGCATAGGAGCTATTTTAAGCCCATTTGATTCGTGGTTACTCATACGAGGAATGAAGACATTAACTCTACGGATGGAGCAACATCAAAAAAATGCACGTGAAATAGCTGTTTATTTAGAAGAACATCCTGCAGTAACTGAAGTTCTATATCCTGGACGCGGTGGAATGCTTTCTTTTCGTATTAAAGAGGCAAAATGGGTGAATCCGTTCTTACAGCAATTAAAGTTAATCTCGTTTGCCGAGAGTCTTGGAGGAGTTGAAAGCTTAATGACGTATCCGACGACACAAACCCACGCGGATATGCCGGTAGAGGTGCGAAATGCAAACGGGGTGTGTGACCGTTTATTGCGTTTCTCAGTAGGAATTGAAAATTGCCAAGATCTTATCCACGACTTAGATCAGGCCTTTAACCATGTAAATTCATAGAGGGGATGTAAAAAAAATGAGTGAACAATTTTCTTTTCAAACACGCTTGCTTCATAACAATCAAAAAGTCGATAAGGAGACAGGAGCTGTAAGTGTACCAATTCAACATGCTTCCACTTTTCATCAATTTGATTTTGATCAATTTGGAACGTTTGACTATGGTCGTTCAGGAAACCCCACTCGTGCGGCGTTAGAAGAAACGATTGCCGAATTAGAAGGTGGAGTTCAAGGCTTTGCTTTTGCATCTGGAATGGCAGCTATATCAACAGCGTTTATGTTGTTATCAAAAGGAGATCATGTTGTTGTTACAACAGATGTGTACGGTGGAACATTTCGATTTGTTACGCAAGTATTAAGCCGATTAGGAATTGAATATACGTTTGTCGATATGACAAATCTGGATGAGATTGAGGCAAGTATACAAGAAAATACGAAAGTCATTTATGTTGAAACCCCTTCTAATCCAACGATGAAGATTACTAACTTAAAAGAAGTTGTAGCATTGGCGGAAAGATACGAGTGTTTAACGTTTGTAGACAATACATTTATGACGCCTGCACTACAACGTCCAATTGAACTTGGGGTAGATGTTGTCTTACATAGTGCGACGAAATTTATTGGAGGTCATAGTGATGTTATTGCTGGATTAGCCGTTGTAAAAGATGAAGAATTAGGCAAACAACTAGCTTTTTTGCAAAATTCTTTTGGTTCAGTATTAGGTGTTCAAGATTGTTGGCTCGTATTACGCGGTTTAAAAACGTTACATGTTCGTATGGAGCATTCATCGAAAGCAGCTCATCAATTAGCTTTATGGCTGAAAGAACAATCAGCAGTTGAACGCGTTTATTACCCAGGGTTAGAAGGGCACTCAGGGTACGATATACAAAAAGAACAGGCCGATGGATTTGGGGCCGTTCTCTCTTTTGAATTAAAAGATAAAGATGCGGTTAGACAGTTTGTAAATAACGTAAAAGTTCCTGTGTTTGCCGTTAGTCTAGGAGCAGTTGAATCGATCTTGTCTTATCCAGCAACGATGTCACATGCGGCAATGCCCAGTGAAGAACGACAGCAAAGGGGAATTACGGATGGTTTGTTAAGGTTATCAGTCGGGTTAGAAAGTGTTGAGGACATTAAGAATGACTTCAGCAATGCTTTTGAAAGCTTGGCGGTCACGAAATAACTAAAAGGCTCTTCACGCAGGTTGTGAAGCGAAAATGTTCCAAAAGCAACAAAGTATACGAAAATAGCCAATTAAAAAGAAGAGGACGGCGATAGTATGGCTTTTCTTGATGCGCTTAAAGAACAAATATTAATCGGGGATGGGGCAATAGGAACTTTACTTTACTCTAAGGGAATTACAGAAACTTGCTTTGAGAATTTAAACAGAACGGCTGAAGAAAAAATATACGAAGTTCATCAAGAGTATCTGCAAGCAGGAGCAAATGTTATTCAAACGAATACGTATGCTGCTAACTCCATTAAACTTGCAAACTATGGACTTGAACATAAGGTAACAGAACTAAACCGTAAAGGAGTGGAAATTGCCAAAAGAGCTGTTCGTGATCATAACGCGTATGTGCTAGGAACAGTGGGTGGCATCACTGGACTACAAACTAAAATTGTAACGGATGAAGAAATACAGAGGAGTTTTGAAGAACAACTGGAAAACATTTTGCAAGCAGATCCTGATGGGTTGCTATTTGAGACCTTTTATAGCTTAGAGGAATTGAAAAATGTCATTGCACTAGCTAGAAAAATGACAGACAAACCAATCGTCGCGCAAGTCGCACTCGGTGATATAGGAGTCTTATACGGTGGTACGCCTGTTAATGAAGCGCTAAATACACTCATTGAGACGGGAGCTAATGTCGTTGGTCTCAATTGTCGCATGGGGCCTTATCATATGATTCGTTCATTAGAAGATGTATCGTTATATAAAAACGCCTACTTGTCTTGTTATCCAAATGCCAGTTTGCCAGATTATGAAGATGGAAGGTTTTATTATCAATCGAATCCCAATTATTTTGGGGAAAATGCTTTACGATTTCGTGAGCAAGGGGTTCGGCTACTTGGAGGGTGTTGCGGGACGACGCCGGAACATATACGGGCAATGGCAGATGCACTAAAAGGATATAAACCAATAACGGAAAAAGACATCAAGAAAAAGCAACTCGTCATTCAAGTAACAAAAAATACAAAAGAGACAGACAAATCCATTGATGAAATCGCCAAAGAACGAACAGCGGTCATCGTAGAGCTCGACCCCCCGAAGCAATTACATGTCAACAAGTTTCTTGATGGTGCTAAAGCTCTTCATGAAGCAGGGGTAGATGCTGTTACATTAGCTGATAATTCATTAGCTTCACCTCGAGTTGATAATATGGCATTAGGTGCGATGATGCAGTCACAAGTGGGAGCAAGACCATTAGTTCATTTAACTTGTCGAGACCGCAACTTAATAGGGCTACAGTCTCATCTGATGGGACTTCATACGTTAGGGATGAATCAAGTATTAGCAGTGACAGGTGATCCGACAAAAGTTGGAGATTTTCCCGGGGCGTCCTCCGTCTATGATTTGACGTCTTTTGATTTAATTTCTTTAATTAAGCAGTTAAATGAAGGCATTTCGTTTTCTGGAAAATCTTTGGGGCAACAGGCTAATTTTACAGTAGGAGCAGCATTTAATCCGAATGTACGTTCATTGGAAAAAGCAGTGGTTCGTATGGAGAAAAAAATTGCGGCGGGTGCTGATTATTTCATGACTCAACCCGTTTATTGTGAACAGCAAATTATCGATGTGTATGAAGCGACAAAGCATATAAACAAACCGATTTACCTTGGTATCATGCCACTGACAAGTTCGAGGAACGCGGAGTTTCTCCATAATGAAGTCCCTGGAATTAAGCTCACAGATGAGATCCGAAGGAGAATGGCAGCTTGTGGTGAAGACAAAGAAAGAGCTGAAATAGAAGGTATCAATATTGCCAAATCACTGATCGACACAGCGATTCAATATTTTAACGGTATTTATTTGATTACTCCTTTCCTACGTTATGAAATGACAGTAGTCTTGACTCAATATATCTATGAGCAAGTAGGATACAACCCATCATCACTACAAAACCAAGTATAATGAACAGCTATTTATAGAGAAACCGAGACGCTAGAAAGGAACGATATTATGGGGAAGAGCCCGTTTGAACAACAATTAGAGAAAAAAATCCTTGTACTCGATGGTGCAATGGGTACAATGCTTCAAGATGCTAATTTAACAGCTGAGGACTTTGGTGGAGAGGAGTATGAGGGGTGTAATGAGTACCTAAATATAACAGCTCCTCATGTGATAGAACATATTCACCGTGCGTATTTTGAGGCTGGTGCTGATCTTGTTGAAACGAACACATTTGGTGCAACAGACATTGTATTAGAAGATTATGATTTACAGCATTTAGCTGAAGAATTAAATATAAAGGCAGCTCAAATCGCTAAGAAAGTAGCTGATGAGTTTTCTACTCCAGAACATCCTCGCTTTGTTGCCGGCGCGATGGGACCGACAACAAAGTCGTTATCGGTTACTGGTGGTGTTACCTTTGATCAACTAATTGAAGCATATGAACAGCAAGTAATTGGTCTTATCAAGGGTGGGGTTGATGTTCTATTACTTGAAACAAGTCAAGATACTAGAAATGTTAAAGCTGCGTATCTAGGCATAGAACGTGCCTTTAATGAATTAAATGTTAAGTTACCTATCTTAATATCAGGAACAATTGAGCCGATGGGAACGACCTTAGCTGGACAAAACATTGAGGCATTCTATTTATCAATTGAGCATATGACACCTACAGTCGTTGGTCTAAACTGCGCGACAGGGCCGGAGTTTATGCAAGATCACATTCGTTCATTATCTGATTTAGCTACTTCATATGTAAGTTGTTATCCGAATGCTGGTTTACCTGATGAGGATGGTAAATACCATGAAACACCTCAATCTCTTACGAAAAAATTGACAGCATTTGCGGAAAAAGGTTGGTTAAATTTAGTTGGCGGTTGTTGTGGTACGACACCTGCTCATATTAAAGCAATGGCAGAAGCGATGAAAGCATATAAACCAAGAAAAGTGAATATAGGTCACCCTCACGCTGTTTCAGGAATCGAGCCACTCGTTTATGACGATAGTATGAGACCGTTATTTGTCGGTGAAAGAACAAATGTTATTGGTTCACGTAAATTCAAAACATTAATTGCTGATGGTCTATATGAAGAAGCTTCTGAAATTGCTCGAGCACAAGTAAAAAAAGGCGCTCATATTATTGATATTTGTTTGGCTGACCCAGACCGAGATGAGAAAGAAGATATGGAGAAGTTTTTAGAATATGTAGTTAATAAAGTGAAAGTACCTTTGATGATCGATTCGACAGACGAAGAAGTAATTGAACTCGCACTTACGTATTCGCAAGGGAAAGCAATTATTAACTCTATTAATTTAGAGGACGGTGAAGAGCGGTTTGAAAAAGTGCTGCCGCTTATTCATCGATACGGTGCTGCAGTAGTTGTTGGAACGATTGATGAGGAAGGAATGGCGGTAACGGCTGAACGAAAACTTGAAGTAGCAAAGAGATCGTATGAATTATTAGTAAATAAATATGGTTTGAAGCCAAATGATATAATATTTGATCCACTCGTCTTTCCAGTCGGCACAGGTGATGAACAATATATTGGTTCGGCAAAAGAAACAGTAGAAGGAATTCGACTCATTAAAGAAGCGTATCCTGAATGTTTAACGATACTAGGGGTTAGTAATGTATCTTTTGGGTTACCCCCTGTAGGAAGAGAAGTTTTAAATGCTGTATATTTATATCACTGTACACAAGCGGGTCTTGACTATGCCATTGTAAATACAGAAAAACTAGAGCGGTATGCTTCCATTTCAGAACAAGAAAAACAACTTTCTGACGAACTGTTATATGAAACCAATGATGAGACCCTAGCTGAATTTACTGCTTTTTATCGCGGAAAAAAAGTCGAAAAGAAAGTTCAAACTTCAAACTTACCGCTTGAAGAGCGTTTAGCAAGTTATATTGTGGAAGGAACGAAAGAAGGGTTAATTGAAGATTTAACGAAAGCATTAGAAAAGTACCCTGACCCCTTAGAAATAATTAATGGCCCGCTAATGAACGGTATGGATGAGGTAGGTCGATTATTTAATAACAACGAGTTAATTGTTGCTGAGGTGCTGCAAAGTGCTGAAGTAATGAAGGCCTCAGTGGCTTTCCTTGAGCAATATATGGAGAAGAAGTCAGATGATAATGGGAAAGGCAAAATTCTTCTCGCAACTGTAAAAGGAGACGTTCATGATATCGGTAAAAACTTAGTCGAGATTATTCTCGGTAATAATGGCTTTAAAATTGTAAACCTCGGAATTAAAGTAACATCCAATGAGTTAATAGAGGCGATTAAAAAAGAAAAACCGCATGCAGTTGGTTTATCAGGTTTACTAGTAAAGTCAGCTCAACAAATGGTTCTGACTGCTCAAGACTTAAAACAACAAAATATTTCTATTCCTATTCTTGTTGGGGGAGCAGCTTTAACGAGAAAGTTTACTGATAATCGAATTTCACCAGAGTATGATGGTGTTGTATTATATGCCAAAGATGCAATGAACGGTCTGGACCTGGCGAATAAACTTGTAAAAGAAGAAGAACGAACAAAGTTTGAAGAGGAAAAACGTGTGAAATTGTTACAAAGTAATAATGAAGAAGCCAAAGTTAGTGGTGAAATAAAGAGGATAATTCCTCGTTCAAAAGTGTCTCAAGAAGTACCAATTAAAAGGCCGAGTGATTTACAACCGCATATATTAAGAGATTATAAAATTTCGCACCTTGAACCATATATTAATTTGCAAATGTTGCTCGGAAAACATTTAGGGTTACAAGGAAAGGTAAGTCGTTTACTGGCTGAAGGAGATGAAAAAGCTCATTTACTGAAAGATAAGGTAGACAGTTTATTATTTGAAGCTAGAACAAATGGGCTGTTACAAGCAACAGGGATGTATCAATTTTTCCCTGCGCAAAGTGATGGTAATGATGTGATTATTTATGATCCGGAAGATATGAAAACGGAAATTGAAAGATTTTCATTTCCACGTCAAAATCATGAACCGTTTTTATGTTTAGCTGACTATATACGTTCTGTAGACAGTGGCGAAATGGATTATGTTGGATTTTTAGCTGTAACAGGTGGTATTGGTGTTCGTGAAAAAGCGGTGAAGGCCAAAGATGAAGGGGATTATTTGTTTAGTCATTTAATTCAAGCGACCGCACTGGAGCTAGCTGAAGGGTTTGCAGAAAGAACGCATCAGTTGATGAGAGATAAATGGGGTTTTCCAGACCCAGTTGAAATGACGATGGAAGATCGCTTTTCTGCTAAATATCAAGGAGTTCGGGTATCGTTTGGCTATCCAGCTTGTCCAAACCTAGAAGATCAAGCAAAATTATTTAAGCTCTTACAACCTGAAAAGATCGGAATTAAGCTGACTGAAGAATTCATGATGGAACCAGAAGCTTCAGTGACAGCAATGGTATTTGCTCATCCTGAAGGTCGCTATTTTAATGTGCTTTCTTCAATGTAAGAGTCAAAAAGGAATGCCGGTTAACGGCATTCCTTTTTTTATGTGAGAAAAAGATAATGTTGTCAAATATTACGTGAATTTGTATAAAAAGTGGTCAAGTACAAACAATAACCATACGAAATGGTTAAATATCCATGATTAAGAAAAAGCAACATAATTAAGGAGGTAAGAACATCATGAAGACAATGGCGAACAAGTTAAAATACCCCCTTGTTTCAATAATTTGCTTAACTATCATGTTCGGGGGTGTTTTACAGCCGACAGCTCAGGCATTTACAGACCAAGTAATCCAGCGTGGAGCAACTGGCGACGATGTGGTTGAGTTACAAGCAAGACTTCAATACATTGGTTTTTATAATAAGAAAATCGATGGAGTCTATGGATGGAGTACGTATTGGGCTGTTCGTAATTATCAAAATGAATTTGGTCTCAATGTCGATGGTCTAGTAGGGCCACAAATGAAAGAGAGATTAGAACGAACGACGAATTTCAATAAGGAATTTGTTCATAAAGCATTAAATGAGGGGCGTTCTTTTACTCACTATGGAACAACCCCTCTAGACATTCAAAAAGGGCCTAAAGGAAGTCGAGGACAAAAAGCTCAAAAAGGAGCACCTAAAGGAGCACCTCAGGAAGAGCCACAGGCGCGCCAACAAGCTCAACCAGCACCGAGAGAGGAGCGTCCAGCAGACCCTGCGCCAGCGCCAGATACACCTGCACCAGAAACACCAGCAGCGCCAGCGCCAGATGCACCAGAAACACCAGCAGACCCAGCGCCAGCGCCAGATGCACCGGAAACACCAGCAGACCCTGCGCCAGCGCCAGATGCACCGGAAACACCAGCAGACCCTGCGCCAACACCAGATGCACCAGAAGCGCCTGCAGAACCTGAAGCTGAAACACCAGCACAAGAGGAGCCAGTGCCTGCTGAAGAAACACCAGATGCACCAGCTGGAGATGAACCAAATATTGAGCAAGCGATGAATGTCCCGGCAGGCTTTAGTGATAATGATATTCAACTCATGGCTCAATGTGTTTATGCTGAAGCACGTGGAGAACCTTATGTAGGAATGGTAGCGGTAGCAGCAGTTATACTTAATCGTGTAAATAGTGAAGATTTCCCAAATACAATTTCTGAAGTTATATATGAACCGCGTGCATTTGAACCAGTTGCAAACGGTGAGATTTATAATAACCCAAGTGAAGAAGCGAGAAGAGCAGTAATGGATGCAATCAATGGTCAAGATCCAACAGGTCATGCGTTGTACTTCTTTAACCCGGCTACAGCGAGATCTCCATGGGTATGGTCAAGACCACAAATTAAAACAATTGGAAAACATGTATTTGCTAAATAGGTTGGAGGTGACATAAATGATTCGTTCGATAATTATTGGAGTATTAGCATTAGGATTAATTGGAACTTCGTATTGGGGCTATACTGAACATGAACAAAATGCACTGTTAGCAAACAATGTAGAAGCTGGTTATCAAAGGGCTTTCCATACTCTTGTATATCATGTGGACCAACTAGAAGATGATTTAGGAGCAGTATTAGCGATGAACACGAAGCGCCATATTTCACCCAAGCTTACAGATATTTGGAGAGTTACTTCACACGCTCAAAGTGAAATTGGACAACTTCCTCTTGGAATGATGGAAATACATGAAGCAGAAAAATTTCTTCACGACTTAGGAGACTTTAGTTATAAAACTGCTGTCCGTGATCTAGAAACGGACCCATTAACAGACGAGGAATACGATACACTTGAGCACCTGTATCATTTGTCGACAGATGTTAGAAATGAATTGCGGAAAGCGCAAGCATCATTATTAAGCAACAATATGTTGTGGATGGATATTGAAGAAGAGTTTCAAGCATTAGATGAACCATTAGATAATACGGTTTTAAATGGATTTGAAACGGCGAATGAGAAGGTCAAAGGTTATAGTGAGACTGAATGGGGAGCTGGGTTCTCCCAAATGGATGCATTTAATGATGAAGATTTAGCTGAGAGATTGAATGGTGAGAAAATCAATGAAGAAGAAGCAAGACAAAAAGCATTAGAATTTATTGGGATCGACGAAAATGTAGAGGTCCATGTAGCTGAAACAGGTGATGGTTTAGCATATAAGGCATATAGCCTAACAATCGACGATCCGAATCATGAGACTAACTATTTTATGGATATTACTGAAAGTGGCGGACATGTTCTTTGGTTCCTTCAATATCGCGAAATTACTGAGCGGAATATTAGCTTGAATGAAGCGGCTGAAAATGCAAAAGAATTCTTAGAGAGAAATGGTATTGAAGGAATGCAACTTGTTGATAGTAAACAATATGATTCGATTGGTGCTTTTGAATTTGCTTATTTACAAGATAATGTTCGTGTATATGCTGACCATATCGTCATTGAAGTCGCATTAGATGATGGTGATGTTATAGCCTATGAAGCGGAGGACTACTTATTAAACCACAAGGATGATCGCGATCTCGAAGAACCTGCAATAACAAAAGAAGAAGCTCGAGACCATTTAAATGGAAAGCTTGAAGTGATGGAAGATCACCTTGCTATTATTGTGAATGACCTTGGTGAAGAAGTACTTTGTTATGAATTTTACGGTGTAATTGATAATGATACGTACCGTATATTCATTAATGCTGAAGATGGTGAAGAAGAGTTAGTAGAAAAATTAGATAATGCAGAACCGGTTTATAATCTTTCATAAATTTTAGAAGAAGAAGCAATTATTGCTTCTTCTTTTTCTAAATTCATGAGATAATAAAAGAAGAAAAACGTACATATTGGGGAGGGTTTTTCCTATGATAGAGATAGGAACAACGATCCATCTTGAGCCTAAAAATGACCTAGAAGGATTAGAAGATCAACAAAATTTATTCAAATGTCGGTTAGTCGACAAAGGGGAAAATATATTAATTGTTGACCACCCTATGAATGAGTCAACTGGAAAGTTAGGCTTTTTTTATGAAGGCTTTCAATTTAATGCCTGGTATGTAGGTAAAGACCAGGCTATATATAGTTTTGAAACCGCGTTACAGGGACGGAAAAGAGGAAACATCCCTATGTTTGTCCTTTCAGATCCTGGTGTTGCATCATACATTCGAACGCAAAGAAGAAACTATGTTCGAATTAACACTTCTATTGATGTTGCGGTTCATCCAAAGAACGTTTCTTTTGATCCGTTTACTGCGGTAACGATGGATATTAGTGGTGGAGGAGCAGCCGTTACACTGCCACCGGGAAAAACATTGCCTTCGAGTGGCTTAGTTCAATGTTGGTTTGTTCTTCATATGCAATCAGGAGAAATTAATTATGTTCCTACTGTTTGTGAAATCGTTAGAATTTTTAAAACAACTCCCGAATCAAATGATCGTGTATCACTGCAATTTGTTGAGGTTAAAGATCAAGATCGACAAAAGGTTATACGCTTTTGTTTTGAAAAACAATTAGCTATGAAGCGAACGCAATAAATTTATTGGAAAGTTAAGAATATTTGTTTATTAGTTACAATCGTTAGACCTTTGTTAGCTTAATGTGGTATGATATGATAGTGTTATTAGATTATTTTACCTTTATTGGAACAGTATTGAACAACTAAGATAGATCGTAGTAGAGGTGTATTATGAATCGAAAATCAAACATAGCAATAGATGGACCAGCAGGCGCTGGAAAAAGCACCGTAGCAAAAATGGTAGCTGAACAGTTATCCTATTTATATATTGATACCGGAGCAATGTACCGGGCATTAACCTATTGTGCCTTAAAACGTTCAATTGACCCTAAAGAGGGTAGGCAACTAAAGGAATTACTTGATAAAACTTTAATTATACTAAAGCCTACTTCATTAGGTACATTAGTTTACGTGAATGAGGAAGAAGTAACCGAAGAAATTCGATCAAGTGAAGTTACAAATACTGTGTCAATCGTAGCCAGTCATGAAGAAGTTCGCCTCGAAATGGTCAAGCAACAGCAAAAGATGGCCGAGAGTGGTGGGACCGTTATGGATGGAAGAGACATAGGCACTCATGTTCTTCCTCAAGCTGAAGTCAAAGTTTTTTTAACTGCTTCAGTAGAAGAACGTGCGAAGAGAAGACATGAAGAAAATCTTCAAAAAGGTTTTCCTTCAGATTTTGAAAAGTTAAAAGAAGAGATTGCCAGGCGTGATGATTTAGACTCAAATCGTGAGTTTGCCCCATTACAACAAGCTTCTGATGCAGTTGTAATTGACTCCACACATATGTCCATACCTGAAGTGGTTGAAAATATATTACATTTAGTTGAGGAGAGGTTCTAAATTTCATGAATTTATATGTATTTGGACGAGGTTTGTGCAGGTCGTTTTTCTCCACAACTTATCGTGTTGAAACAATAGGATTAGAGCATATACCTAAAGAAGGACCTGTATTACTCTGTAGTAATCATATCCATAATTTTGACCCACCGTTTTTAGGTTCATATGTACCAAGAAAAGTTCACTATATGGCGAAAGCAGAGTTATTTAAGGTTCCCTTATTAGGCCGTTTAATCTCGGCTGTTGGTGCCTTTCCTGTAAAAAGGGGCTCTGGTGATAAGCAAGCATTAAAACTAGGGTTGAAAATCCTCAAAGAAGGAGAAGCTCTTGGTCTCTTTCCAGAAGGTACGAGAAGTAAAGATGGCAATTTAGGAAAAGGGTTAGCAGGTGCTGGTTTTTTTGCGTTGCGTACTGATGCGGTGGTCATACCTTGTGCTATTATTGGTAGCTATAAACCTTTTAGTAAGTTGAGGGTTATATACGGTGAACCTTTAGAGATGGAAAGTTTGCGCGTTGCTAAAGCATCCTCAGGTGAAGTAACTGACTATATTATGAATGCAATTGCTGAATTATTACATAAGCACAAGTAACAATCATTTTTTAGTGGTACAGCTCTTTCACATCGTGAAAGGTGTAATAAAAAATTGTAATATTCGTCCCGATGCTGGACATTGAAGGAGGCAATGGTCATGGTGGAAGAAATGAACAGTGAAATGACAATTAAAGCTTTTAACGTAGGTGACACTGTAACTGGTAAAGTTACAAAAGTAGAGGATAAACAAGCTTTTGTTGATGTTGGTTTCAAAGTAGATGGCATTATTCCAATTAGTGAATTGTCAAGTCTTCACGTCGAAAAAGTAAGTGACGTATTAAATGTTGGAGATGATGTTGAACTAAAGGTTAGTAAAGTACAGGATGATGAACTTGTACTTTCAAAACGAGCAGTACAAGCAGAAAAAGCATGGACTGAGTTACAGGAAAAGTTTGCTAATCAAGAAACGATTGAAGCTCAAGTAGCTGATGTTGTTAAAGGTGGACTTGTTGTTGACTTAGGAGTTAGAGGATTTATTCCTGCGTCACTTGTTGAAAGACATTTCGTAGAGGATTTCTCAAATTATAAAGGACGTACACTACGCCTTAAAGTGGTTGAAATGGAGCCTGAAAACAACAAGCTTATCCTGTCTCAACGTGCTGTCCTAGATGAAGAAGTGACAAATAAAAAAATATCTGTTCTTAGCTCTTTAAATGAAGGCGATGTTGTGGAAGGAACAGTTCAACGTTTAACAGACTTTGGTGCATTTGTTGATCTAGGTGGTGTGGATGGACTTGTACATATCTCACAACTAGCTCACCATCGTGTTGAAAAACCTTCAGACGTTGTCAAAGAAGGGGACCAGGTGAAAGTTAAAGTGTTATCAGTAGATGCTGAAAAAGAGAGAGTTTCTCTTTCGCTAAAAGATACATTGCCTGGTCCTTGGGAAACAGTTGCAGGTGAAATTAGGACTGGTGATGTTGTACAAGGAACAGTAAAGCGGCTAGTTTCGTTTGGCGCTTTCGTTGAAGTGGCTCCAGGTGTAGAAGGACTTGTTCATATCTCACAAATCGCTAATCGTCATATCGGCACACCTCAAGAAGTTCTTACAGAAGGCGATAAAGTTGAAGCAAAAGTACTCGATATTAACGTTGGCGAAAAACGTATTTCTTTAAGTATTCGTGCACTACAAGAAGAGGATACAGTTGAAGAAGTTCCAGAACAATATACGAAAAATGAAGACGAACACTCAGGGTTTTCTTTAGGCGATATGATTGGAGATCAACTAAAAAAGTATAAATCGTAGGTGATAACATTGACACTTCGTTCTGTAAGAAAAAATGAACATATTGCCCATGCAATTGAAATCGGGCAAGAAAAAAAGCATGGATTTAATGATGTGCAGTTTGTTCACCAAAGCTTGCCTAATATGAATAGTGAACGTGTTGATATATCTACTACTATCGGCGAACTTGTTATGAGTTCGCCGATTTTTATCAATGCGATGACAGGTGGCGGTGGTGAGCGTACGAAAAATGTAAACCAACGCTTAGCTGAAGTAGCTAAACATACAAACATTGGTATAGCGGTGGGTTCTCAGATGGCTGCGATTAAAAACGTTGAAGAACGTGCATCTTATAGCATTGTAAGAAAAGTATATCCTAAGGGTGTTATCATCGGTAATCTAGGCAGTGAAGCAACGGTTGAACAAGCCAAAGTAGCTGTTGATATGCTTGAGGCTAATGCTTTGCAAATTCACCTTAACGTCGTTCAAGAACTCGTTATGCCTGAAGGTGATAGAGACTTTTCAGGTGCTATTGATCGAATAGAAAAGATAGTTAATGCGTTACCTGTTCCTGTCATTGTTAAAGAGGTGGGATATGGGATGAGTAAAGAGACAGCGAAAAAATTAGCAGATGCGGGTGTAACTATTGTTGATGTTGGGGGTTTTGGTGGAACTAATTTCTCTAAAATTGAAAACATGAGGCGTGAAAAAGTTTTACAATTTTTTAATGACTGGGGTATACAAACTACATCCTCTATCGTAGAGGTTGTAAAGAGTCAACCTTTCATGGATGTTATAGCTTCAGGTGGAATCCAGAACGCCCTTGATATCATTAAGTCACTTTCTCTAGGGGCAACGGCAACTGGGTTAGCAGGCTATTTTCTAAAAATATTGTTAGATGACGGCGAAGAAACATTAGTTAAAGAAATTGAAAGTATGCATTCTGAAATTAAAATGCTTATGACAGCTCTAGGTGCCAAAAATGTAGATGAATTAAAAAAGGTCCCGCTTGTTATAAGTGGACCAACCTATCATTGGCTTAAACAAAGAGGTTTCTCTACTGAAGAGTTTAGTCGTAGGTAATTAAAAAAGGCTGTTTTTCGTATACTTTGTTGCTTTTAGACCTTTTTTTCCTTCACGCTTTGCGTGCAGAGCCAAGTATCGGCTCGATTTACGGCCCAAAAGCAAGAGTGAACAATCTTTGAGAAAAGAGGCTGATATAGGGCCTCTTTTCTTTACATGCCTCATGGCTTTTTGTTCATTTATCGCTGGCGTTTACGTGCTTCTTCTGGACCTTCAAGTTTAGTTGCACCACTATATTTTAAATCTTGATCTCTGTCTAGTTCAACTTTATCTGACTTCCTTAATTTTCTCTCTTGGCGATCTTTGCCCATATTCATTTCCCTCCTTACTCGTGTCTAAGAATCCTGAGTAGTGTCTCACAACCTTATAACTTTTATGCATAAATGATTAGTATTTTTAGAATTGTACATAATGTTAAGGATATGTTAAGGATAGGTGGTGATGAGCGCATGGAGGGCATTTGGTTTATTTGGTTTATGTGGATAAGCTGGATTATATGTACCTTTTATTTAAACAAATCAAAAAAACGAACATGGATATCCTTTTGGATACTTGTAATCATATTTTTATTTAATAAGTCTTTTTCAATAGGTATGTACGAAATTTCTTATGCTTATTTACTCATTTCGTTTCTTTGTTACTGGTTAATTTCAAGCTATAACATAATAATGATGATGTACATGTTATTTATATCAATGATACTAACTTTTTTATTTGCAGGACTTCACCTCGTTGAACTTTATGATCCTGTTATGTTTTTACTTGTCGATAAAATGTGGGTTATCTCAGCTCTTATTGCTATTATTACAATTGTTTTAGTAAAAGATTTACGTGGGAGGTTTGTAATTTCAGTATCCGGCTTGATACAAGGCGAGTTATTGTTTAAAAACTTTCTCTCAAGTATTTATGGAGTACAAATACTTGGAACGGCCACTTTTTTTGATATGATCGCGATAACTTCTGTTGTAATTATCAGCTGGCATACTTTTGAGCAGTTCTGTGAGTATATGGGTCAATATGTAAGAAAACTACCTGCATCAAGAGGGAAAGATATCCGTGTTTTTCGTTAATACTATTTAGAGGATGTACGATAATTAGGCTGTTTAAAAATAATCTAATTGTCGAATAGCACCTATATTTGTTAGAATAGATTAGTTGTGTTACCAAAATCGTCCGCACGACAAATACAGTATTTGTAAAGTGTAGATATAGAAAGAAAGGTAGTGAAAGTATGCCCAAACCAGTAGTTGCAATCGTTGGTCGTCCAAATGTAGGAAAGTCAACGATTTTTAATCGAATTGTTGGGGAGAGAGTTGCAATTGTTGAAGATATGCCAGGTGTAACTCGTGATCGTATTTATAGTTCTGGAGAATGGCTGCATCGGGATTTTAATTTAATTGACACAGGTGGTATTGAACTTAGTGATGAGCCATTATTAGTCCAAATGCGTGAGCAAGCTGAGCTTGCCATTAAAGAAGCCGATGTTATTATCTTTATTGTTAATGGTAGAGAAGGAATTACAGGTGCAGATGAAGAAGTAGTGAAAATGTTGTTTAAGTCGAAAAAGCCTGTCGTTCTTGGAGTAAATAAAATAGATAATCCAGAACAACGAGAAAAAATTTATGAGTTTTATTCTTTAGGGCTTGGAGAACCTATTCCTATCTCGGGATCGCATGGTCTCGGTTTAGGTGATTTATTAGATGAAGTAATCAAGCACTTTCCTGACGAAGAAGAAGATCCGTATGATGAGGACACGATTAGAATTTCATTAATCGGGCGCCCAAATGTAGGGAAATCTTCTTTAGTGAATGCATTACTCGGTGAGGATCGAGTCATTGTTAGTAATATACCTGGAACGACAAGAGATGCGATTGATACACCTTTCGAACGTGATGGACAAGATTATGTTCTAATAGATACAGCTGGTATGCGAAAGCGTGGAAAAGTGTATGAAACAACAGAAAAATATAGTGTTCTTAGGTCTTTAAAAGCTATTGAACGTTCAGATGTCGTTTTAGTTGTTTTAAATGCAGAGGAAGGCATTATCGAGCAAGATAAGAAGATTGCAGGATACGCTCATGAAGCAGGACGAGCTGTAATTATCGTTGTCAACAAGTGGGATGCAATTGCCAAAGACGATAAGACGATGCAGAATTTTGAGCAAAAAATCCGCGATCATTTCTTATTTTTAAGTTATGCACCTATCTTATTTACCTCAGCAAAACTAAAGCAAAGATTACAACATATTTTACCTACGGTTCAAAAAGTTTCTGAAAACCATAATCTACGTGTGTCTACTAGTGTCTTAAATGACATGGTGATGGATGCTGTTGCAATGAACCCAACGCCTACAGACAAAGGTAAGCGTCTAAAAATTAATTATGCTACACAGGTCGCTGTTGGACCACCGACCTTTGTTTTCTTTGTGAACGAACCTGAACTTATGCACTTTTCGTATCAGCGCTTTCTTGAAAATCGTTTGAGACAAACATTTGAGTTCGAAGGAACACCAATTAAAATCTTTGCTCGTAAAAAAAGTGAGTAAGTTAAACTAAAGGCTATCGATTAAAACAACTTAGGCAACTATAGGGGAATGGTTGCTGAAGCCGTTTGGTTAAATTAGACGAAATGGCGCCCAATTTAATGTTAAAGATGAAGCTGGGCACTCACTTTAAAGTTAGTAGGGGAGAGTTCAATGGAAATTATAATTGCATTTGTTATTTCTTACTTAATTGGTTCAATTAGTTTCAGCTATATCATAACGAAACAAATTAAAAAGGTTGATATTAGGCAACATGGGAGTGGTAATGCAGGAGCAACGAATACACTACGAGTACTTGGGGTCGGACCAGCAGTTACTGTCTTGTTATTAGATATGGCTAAAGGCATCCTTGCCGTATTAGTAACATTATGGATACTTGGTCCAGGATGGGCACCCGCTCTTGCGGGATTAGCTGCTATCCTTGGGCATAACTGGCCAATTTATTATGGGTTTCGGGGTGGAAAAGGAGTAGCTACAACAATCGGTGTAATGGCTTCTATCGTTCTTATTCCTGCTTTAATAGGTGGAGTAGTTGCTATAATTACTATTGCTTTAACCCGATTTGTTTCATTAGGGTCACTGCTTTTTATGGTAGCAACTACAATTGCTACGATCTTACTTGCTAACGTTTATCAATATCCAATGGCTTATTTTTACTTAAGTTTGCTTGTCACCATTTTATCTTTTTGGAGACACCGTCAAAATGTCGTCCGCCTTATACAAGGAAAAGAAAATAAACTTGGTAAGAAAGCGACAACTTAACAATCGAATAACCATTATCGTTCAGGGGAGAATATCATTTCTCCCTTTCATTCATTTTATTTGGAATAAGTGGCTGTAAGTCTAAGTAACCAAGAAAACATAGAGTCTTTAGATAATAAAACCGAGAAGTTAATTAAGGGAGGTGTAATTCTGGTGATGAAACATTGCAGCTGTAACTAAAGGTTTTGTTGCTCTTTGTTAATTACCGGAATTTTCATATGTCAAAAATAGCTGTCTTAGGTGCGGGGAGTTGGGGAACCGCTTTAGCCATGGTGTTAGCAGATAATCATCATGATGTACAAATGTGGGCAAGAAGACAAGATCAAGTTAAGGAAATTAAAGAAAAGCATACAAATGTGAAGTATTTACCTGATGTAGATTTACCTCACAATATCACAGCGTATACAAACATTGAAGCGACATTAATGGAGAGTGAAGCTATTTTACTCGTTGTCCCAACGAAGTCTATGCGAACGGTTGTGCAAGCGATCAAACCTTATCTAAAAGATGGTGTCACAATTATTCATGCAAGTAAAGGAATTGAACCTTCTTCATCAAAACGAGTTTCAGAAATGATTGCCGAAGAGCTTCCGGCTGGTTTTTCTAATTCAATTGTAGTCTTATCAGGACCAAGTCATGCTGAAGAGGTAAGTAAGCGTCAGCCAACAACTGTAACCGTCTCGTCATTAGATATGAATGCAGCTGAACAAGTTCAGGATCTATTTATGAACCAAAGTTTCCGCGTGTATACAAATGCAGATTTAATTGGGGTGGAACTAGGGGGAGCACTAAAAAATATAATCGCTTTATGTGCAGGGTTAACGGATGGATTAGGGTTCGGTGATAATGCTAAAGCCGCTCTGATGACCCGAGGCTTAGCAGAAATGACAAGGTTAGGTATAAAACTAGGTGCAAACCCATTAACATTTTCCGGATTGTCAGGTTTAGGGGATCTCATAGTAACTTGTACTAGTGTACATAGTCGAAATTGGCGAGCTGGCAATATGTTAGGAAAAGGAAAGTCAATTGATGAAGTACTTGATCAAATGGGAATGGTAGTTGAAGGAATTCGTACAACAGAAGCTGCTTTTCTACTGGCCCAAAAGGTTGATGTTGATATGCCTATTACGAGTGCGTTATACGACGTCCTTTTTAATAAAAAGAAACCAGATGACGCTGTAGAAGAATTAATGGGACGAGTAAAAAAACATGAGGGAGAAGACTTTTCAGGTTTACTTCCAAATTCAAATAATGAGCATTAGGCGATAAAAATGATGGGCATTAAGTCGATTAGTACGAGCTAAAGCCTAAGTCGGTCCACCTTCTATTATTTACGAGTATTCATGCACATGCGAAATTGATGTCGCATACGATATGATGACAATACTCATGAGGGAGGACTATACATTGTCTAATAACTTTTTTGATAACATTGAAAAGAAAACAAATGTTAAGCAAGAAGATATTTTTAAATTGGCGCAGTCAGTTAGTAATGCAAACTTAAAAGATGAGCAAACAGTTCGTCAATTAGTAGCGCAAGTTGCTAAACTGGCAAACAAACCGGTTTCCAAAGAGAAAGAAGATCAAATTGTAAATGCGATCATTAATAATAACATGCCAATGGATTTTGGATCTTTATCGAAAATGTTTGGTAAGAAATAGGTGGAGGAAATAGGCTCCTGTATAAGACAAGAAAGCACCTATAGCATATAATGTAACGAACGGCTATCATGAAGGCTGTAACACAAGGGTGAAGGTTTTAGTCAGGTTGGAGATAGGTGCCCCTATTCTCCAACTTTTTTCTTTTGGACAAGTATTCAATTTATTGAAATGTTTTGCTATGATATAATAGATTTTGTTATTAAGGAGGTTGATGATATTGTCACAAGCTATGATTAATATGTATGTATCATTTTTTGCAATGATTTTAATGTTTATTTCTGTTGCTACAGCAGTATTTAGTAAATTAAAACTTAGAGGGGTTTTTAGAGGAATCGTTCTTACATTTTCTTTTATTTGTCTCGTTGTTTCTGGACTTATCGTATTCTTAATTGTAATTGGAGGACCAACCGCTACACTATAAAAAGAAATAGGATTGATTTACATGAAGAATTTTTTTGGCATGGTATTAATGACGATAGGGGTACTGGTATTAACGGGATGCCTTTATCCAAGTGAACAGCGGGTAGAAAACCAAGTGCCGTACCCTGACCAACTGTTGTCTGTTCAACAGGCTGTCAACCAATTTAAAGAAGATACAGGAGTTTTACCAATAAAGAACAGAGATATGGATACACCACTCTACCAAAAATACCCTGTAGACTTTAGACAATTAGTACCTCGTTACTTGCAAAATCCACCGGGCAACTCATTTGAAAGCGGTGGACTTTATCAGTACGTATTAGTAAATGTAGAAGAAGAAGAGGTTGGGGTAAAGCTTCTGGATCTTTCTGTAATGCGTGAGATACAAAAGCTGCAAGGTCAGTTAAATCAATATATGCGCAAGAATGATTTGGCCCCAATTGATGAAATGCTAGATACTGGGTTGTTTTCTCTACAGTTTGAAAAATTGAATTACAAAGAACCACCAACTGTAAGAACACCTTATTTTGGAAATTACTTACCATTACTTATTGATAATAGCGGTCAAATATTAATTGATTACCGTATGGATATTAATATGGCATTACAAGAGTTTGAACATTCCTATACTCATGGTGATGACGTCAGAGAAATTCTTGTTGAAAATTCTCCATTTGTACCGGCGTTTTCCATTCCTTATACGATTGACGAACAAGGTGACCCTGTTTACTTTATGGATTTAGTATATGGAAGAGTTTCGAACTAAAATTATATCAGTGCTAGGTGCTCTTAATAATAGAGATGCCTAGCACTTTTTTATGTTTTTTATGAGTTAAAGGGTTATAAAGTTGTTACATGGTCATATACATACAAGAGGAAGGAGCATTTGTGTTGGTTTACTTAAAATGCGTACTTCATAACGATGATAAATAATGAAGTTTGTCTGTGCCGTGCAACACATATCTTTTATAATATTTTCATTCTTTTTTTAAGGGTTGTCATATTTTTTGGACAACGACATAAGTATGTAATGTCCAACAATTACGGTGCTAGATTGCAAACTTCTAAATTTATAAATGATCGGGAGGGGATCACGTGGAAAAGATTGATATTTTTAAAGATATCGCTGAACGTACAGGTGGCGATATATACCTAGGAGTGGTAGGGGCAGTTCGAACAGGTAAATCTACCTTTATAAAAAAGTTTATGGAACTTGTTGTAATCCCCAACATTGAAAATGAAGGTGACAAAGCTAGAGCTCAAGATGAGTTACCACAAAGTGCTGCTGGTAAAACGATTATGACAACTGAGCCGAAATTTGTTCCGAATACTGCAGTTTCCATTCATGTTGATGAGGGATTAGATGTAAATGTTCGGTTGGTAGATTGTGTAGGTTATGCTGTTCCAGGAGCTAAAGGATATGAGGATGAAAACGGTCCTCGGATGATTAATACACCTTGGTATGAAGAACCAATCCCGTTCCAAGAAGCAGCAGAAATTGGAACGAGGAAAGTAATTCAAGAACATTCCACTTTAGGTGTTGTTGTTACGACGGATGGTTCAATTGGTGACATCCCACGTTATGATTATCTTGAAGCAGAAGAGCGAGTAATTGAGGAATTAAAAGAAGTCGGGAAACCATTTATCGTCGTTATAAACAGTGTTAGACCACATCACCCTGATACAGATTTACTTCGTCAGGAAATTTCTGAACGTCATGATGTACCAGTACTTGCTATGAGTATTGAAAGTATGACAGACAGTGATATTAACAACGTTTTAAGAGAAGTGCTCTTTGAATTCCCAGTTCATGAAGTCAATGTAAATCTTCCAAGCTGGGTAATGGTATTAAAAGAAGAACATTGGTTACGTCAAAGCTATGAAGAAGCGGTAAGAAGTACAGTAAAAGACATTAAACGTCTTCGTGATGTGGACCGTGTTGTTGGACAATTTGGAGAATATGATTTCATTGACCAAGCGGGTCTGGCTGGAATTGAAATGGGGCAAGGTGTAGCTGAAATTGATCTTTACGCTCCAGATGATTTATATGACCAAATCCTAAAAGAAGTGGTCGGTGTTGAAATCCGAGGTAAAGACCATTTGCTTCAGTTGATGCAAGACTTTGCTCATGCGAAAGCTGAATATGATCAAGTGTCCGAAGCACTTCGTATGGTAAAACAAACCGGTTACGGGATCGCTGCACCGGCGATTACTGATATGAGCTTAGATGAGCCTGAAATCATTCGTCAAGGGTCTCGATTTGGCGTACGCCTAAAAGCAGTTGCGCCGTCCATTCATATGATTAAAGTTGATGTTGAGTCAGAGTTTGCACCAATTATTGGTACAGAAAAACAAAGTGAAGAGCTCGTACGTTACCTCATGCAAGACTTTGAGGATAACCCATTATCGATTTGGGAGTCTGACATTTTCGGAAGATCACTAAATTCGATCGTTCGAGAAGGAATTCAAGCCAAATTGTCACTTATGCCTGAAAATGCACGTTACAAGTTAAAAGAAACATTAGAAAGAATTATAAACGAAGGATCTGGTGGACTAATCGCCATCATCCTATAACACAATAACACACAAAAAACAACGGTGCCAGGCACCTTTAGTCCACTAAAGGTGCCTGGCACCGTTTTATTGTTTTATTGTGGATAAGTCTAAATTCATATTTTTTGCTTTTCATGTGATGCTTGTGCTAAAATTTTTTAAGCTTACATATTATGATTGACTTAAGTGTTTGAATGGAGGCATTTATTTTGAATAATAAATTTGACTTAGAAAAAATTCAACAAGCTGTTACGATGATATTAGAAGCAATCGGTGAAGATCCTAGTCGTGAAGGCTTACAAGATACACCTAAACGTGTAGCAAAAATGTATGCGGAAGTTTTTAGTGGTTTAAATGAAGACCCAGCAGAACATTTTCAAACGATATTTGGAGAAGATCATGAAGAGATTGTGCTCGTAAAAGATATTCCTTTCTTTTCAATGTGCGAACATCATTTAGTACCTTTTTATGGCAAAGCTCATGTCGGGTATATTCCAAGAGGTGGAAAAGTAACAGGTCTAAGTAAACTTGCCCGCGCAGTTGATGCAGTTGCGAAAAGACCTCAACTGCAAGAACGAATTACTTCAACGATTGCAGATGCATTAGTTACTGAATTAGATCCTCACGGAGTAATTGTCGTTGTTGAAGCAGAGCATATGTGTATGACAATGCGTGGTGTGAGGAAGCCAGGCTCAAAAACGATTACATCAGCTGTTAGAGGAACGTTTGCTGAGGATGCATCAGCACGTGCCGAAGTGTTATCTTTTATTAAAGAATAAGTAGTTCTTTATGTCATTGACAAATAGTAGGGAATAAGAGATAGTAAGTTTATATTAAAGCTCTTAATAATATTAGAATTTTAAGAAGGGGGCTTTTCAATGAGTTCGGCACAAGATTTTATCTTAATCAAAGCAAAAGAAGACGGTGTAAATGTAATCGGTTTAACGCGAGGATCCGATACACGATTTCATCACCTAGAGAAATTAGATAAAGGTGAGATTATGATTGCTCAATTTACAGAGCACACATCAGCGATAAAAGTGCGCGGTAAGGCAGTTATTCAAACAAGTCATGGTGAGATGGATACTGAAGTATAGTAAATTAGAAAAGCAGGTTTCCCCTGCTTTCTTTTATTGTTTCAATAAAAAGGTAAGCCTTCCATAATGAAATCATAGTGACTTTTTGTGAACGTGTTTATTGACGTTTTACAATTATGCTATAATATAGTTCGACGTTAATGAATACAGAAAAATAACAAGCAACAAAAGATTAACGGGGGACTATATAAATGAATGATCTTAATGAAATGGTGAACGAATGTAAAGAGAAATTTTTTTCGCTCACTGAACACACATTTTTACAAAAATATATACAAAAACCAGAAATTGATGAAGACAAGCTTCGATTTATATATACTATGTTATCTGAGCAAGTACCCGAAAATGACATTAAAGATTTTGCATTAGCTTCCACATTAGTAGATGCAGCTCTTAACACACACGAAAAAGTCTCCCTCAATAAAATTAATTCAGATTATGTGAAAAAAAATCGTCAATTGACTGTTCTCGCTGGTGATTATTTTAGCAGCCTGTATTACTATTTGTTGGCAAATGCCGGGCAAATGTCAATGATCCGCTTATTTAGTATATCCATTCAAGAGATTAACGAACACAAAATGAACATTTATCAGAATGAAAATTTGACATTTGAAGCTGTTCATCGAGATATATGTTCTATTGAATCTGCCATTTTGCAAAATATAGCAGAACACTTTCAGTTAGCTAACTGGAAACGAGTGATTTCTGAATTCTTTTTCTTAAAAAGGCTGATTTTTGAACGAAGTCAATGGTTAGAAGGTAGTAGTATCCTGCCGATTGTTCGAGCTCTAATTCATGACCAGATGAAAATTAAACGTGAGCATTCTTCCAATTTAACAGATGATGAGGTTTTGAAACTCATTAATGAAAAAATCAATGAAGGAAAAGAACGGATCGAGAAGCTTTTAGAAGACCCATTATTTCAACATGATGTTATAATGAAACAAATGGACCTACTTTTCTCGCCATTAAATCATAGTGAAAAAGTTGCGGAAGAAGGGTAAATAATGACACAAACAAAAGAACAACG
The DNA here is from genome assembly GCF_048323755.1 of Alkalihalobacterium sp. APHAB7. Classification (NCBI taxonomy): domain Bacteria; kingdom Bacillati; phylum Bacillota; class Bacilli; order Caryophanales; family Bacillaceae; genus Alkalihalobacterium; species Alkalihalobacterium sp. APHAB7. The sequence goes on along the minus strand of NZ_JBLWFS010000009.1, from coordinate 98,233 downwards.
CGTACATCAAGTCTTTGAGTCGATTTATAAAAAGTACGATATGATGAATTCTGTTATTAGTTTTCAACGCCATAAAGCGTGGCGTAAAGACACGATGAAAAGGATACAAGTGAAAGAAGGTAGTCAAGCGTTAGATGTTTGCTGTGGTACAGCAGACTGGACGATGTCTATGGCTGAAGCTGTTGGACCGAATGGCAAAGTGTATGGATTAGATTTTAGCAAAAATATGCTGACTATTGGTGAAAAGAAAGTTAAAGATGCAAAATTTTCACAAGTGGAACTTCTTCATGGAAATGCAATGGAACTTCCGTTTGAAGATAATCAATTTGACTATGTAACGATAGGTTTCGGTTTGAGAAATGTACCTGACTATATGACAGTGATGAAAGAAATGTATCGTGTTCTCAAACCAGGTGGAAAAGTCGTCTGCTTAGAAACATCTCAGCCAACACTTATGGGGTTTAAGCAATTATATCTTTTTTATTTCAAATTTATTATGCCGATCTTTGGAAAGATCTTTGCAAAAAGCTATGATGAGTACTCTTGGTTACAAGAATCGACATTGAACTTCCCAGGTAAAGAAGAACTGGCTAACATGTTCCGTGAAGCTGGTTTTAAGGATGTACAAGTTAAATCGTACTCAGGCGGAGTATGTGCCATGCATTTAGGAACAAAATAGAAATAGTAATCTTCAAAGAGAGAAGTAGAATTGGGGAAATTAAAGTGATTAAAAAAATAAAAATCATCCTGGAAATGATCAAATTTGAACATACGGTATTCGCCTTGCCATTTGCATTTTTAGGTGCAGTTGTAGGCAGTATAATGGTGAACGGTTCTTGGCCGACCCTTCACCATTGGATATGGATCACATTAGCAATGGTTGGAGCAAGAAGTGCAGCTATGGCCTTAAATCGTCTAATTGATGAGAAAATTGACAAGCACAATCCTAGAACAGCTGACCGTGCAATCCCTGCCAATCTTATTTCAAAACTAGAGGTTATTGCGTTTACTATTTTATCTTTCGCACTCTTAATTTATTCCTCTTACCAATTAAATTTACTTGCTGTTTATTTATTACCGATTGCCGTATTCTTTCTTTTTATTTATTCGTATACGAAACGGTTTACATGGGCTTGTCACATTGTCTTAGGAATTACAATAGGTATTGCACCTTTAGGTGGCTGGGTCGGTACGACGGGTACTCTTCCATGGGTGGCGGTATTATTATTTTTAGCAGTAGTATTCTGGATTGCAGGTTTTGATGTCATTTATGCAACACAAGATGCAGATTATGATAAAAAAGCAGGCTTATATTCGATCCCAAGTTACTTCGGCATTAAAAAAGCGTTACAAATTGCTAGAGGTCTTCATGTATTAAGTTTTATTTCTATGTTAGCCATGTTTTTTGTTAGTCCATTAAGTTGGGTTTATCTGTTAGGAGTACTTATTGCTGGTGGAATTATGGTGTACGAGCATATGATTATATCAGAGGACGACCTATCCAAAGTAGGTGTAGCGTTCTTTCCAATGAATGGAATAATTAGTATTGTCATGTTAGTATTTACTATAGGAGACTTACTATTATGAAAAAATTCGATGGAATTTACACAGTTGGTATAACCGGAGCAAGTGGTGCCATTTACGGTGTCAGACTTGTTCAAGAATTGTTAAGGCAAAATTACAAAGTGCATTTGATCGTAACCGAAGCAGGATGGCAAGTGTTTCGTGAAGAACTAGAATTAGATACATCTAATCGTAATAAAGTGATCAACCACTTATTTAAAGAGAACGATGAACAGTTCTCTTATCACACTCTTCAGGATTTCACAGCACCTATTGCTAGTGGTTCTTACCAAAATAATGGAATGATTGTTATTCCATGTTCAATGGGAACGATGTCAGGAATTGCTCATGGTTCTTCTAAGAATTTATTAGAACGCACGGCGGATGTCATGCTAAAAGAAGGCCGTCCGTTAATTATTGTGCCGAGAGAAACACCGTTAAATCAAATTCACTTAGAAAATATGTTAAAAATCTCAAAAGTTGGCGGAAAAATTTTACCAGCCATGCCAGCCTATTATCAAATGCCAAAGTCGATGGATGACCTAATAAACTTTGTTGTTGGAAAGGCGTTAGATAGTTTAGGTGTAGGGCACGAGCTCTTTACCCGTTGGGGGGATCAAAAGTGACATTAATCGTCGGGGAAATTTCCTATACAAATATTCTGCCTATTTTTTACTATCTAGATCGTGAAAAGTTAAACGATCTAGATTGTCGTTTTGTTCCGCAAATACCAGCTGAATTAAATCGCGGTATGGCTAATGGAGCAGTAGATGTAGGTGGGATTTCATCATTTGCTTATGGAGAAAATTTTGACCGTTACACACTTTTACCGAACTTATCTGTTTCTGCTTACTCCAGGGTCGGATCACTTTTTTTATTTTCAAAGGTGCCGATTGAAGAACTCAACGAAAAATCAGTTGCCTTAACATCGAGCTCGGCGACGACCATTCATTTACTTAAAATTATATTAGAACGGTTCTATGAGTTTTCAGTAGAATATGATGTTATGAAGCCAAATTTTGAAACCATGCTTGAAACACACGATGCGTGTCTATTAATTGGCGATGATGCAATAAAAACGGTTTGGAATAAATCAGATCAATATTATATGTATGATATAGGTCAGCTTTGGTATGAACATACGGGATTACCAATGACTTATGCGGTTTTTGCTGTGAGAAACGAAGTTCTTCAGGCAGAAACTGAAAAGTTGAGTGTATTATATGAATCATTTATAAGTAGTAAAAGGAAAAGTATTGATATAAACTATCTGCCGATGATTAATAGCATAAAAAATAACTTTGGCGGAACTCAACAGTTCTGGGAACAATATTTCAAAGGTTTATCGTATGATCTTAATGACCAAATGTTAAAAGGCTTAAATTATTATTATCAATTAGCATATGATTTAGGCTACTTAAAGAAAAAGGTACAAACTATTTCATTATGGAGTGCTTTTGACCATTGTCATTCCATGTAGTTTAGGGTGGAAGAAATGAAATTAGCAGACGTATATTATAAGTTACAGAAGGATATTAACATCATCGAGAAAGAATTAGAGCTGACAGTCCAAGCGGATCATGTCACTCTAAGTGAAGCTTCCACTCAACTACTCAAAGCAGGTGGAAAGAGAATACGTCCTGTCTTTGTCTTGTTAGCAGGAAAATTTGGTGATTATGATATTCATTCATTAAAAAATATTGCGGTTCCACTCGAACTGATTCATATGGCGTCATTAGTTCATGACGATGTCATCGATGACGCCGAAACTCGGCGAGGTAAGCGGACCGTTAAAGCACAGTGGGATAACCGTGTAGCTATGTATACTGGTGATTATATCTTTGCGCGTGCACTTGAAATATCCATGTATTTTGAAAATCCTAGGATCCACCAAATACTCTCCTACGCGATGATGGAGATGTGTATTGGTGAAGTGGAGCAAATCCGTGACCAGTACAATTGGAATCAAAACTTTAGAAATTATTTACGACGTATAAAAAGAAAAACAGCACTATTAATTGCAGTTAGTTGTGAATTAGGAGCGATTGCTGCAAATGCTCCTTTACATATTCAAAAGCGCCTCTATTATTTTGGTTATTTTGTCGGTATGAGCTTCCAAATTACAGATGATGTTCTAGATTTCATTGGTACTGAGAAACAACTAGGAAAGCCGGCTGGCAGTGATCTATTACAAGGAAACATCACATTACCTGTTTTATATGCAATGGACAAAAATCCAGAAATTAAGCGGCTCATTATGGAAACTCTAGATGATCCGTATGTTGATAAATTAGACATCGGGAATATATTGGATGAGATCAAAAATTCAGGTGGAATTGAATATTCGCTTCAAATCAGTGATACGTATTTAAACAAAGCATTTAGGTGCTTAGAGGATCTACCAGACATTGATGCCAAAAAATATTTACACGAAATTGCAAGATACATAGGAAAACGAAAGTTTTAATGAACGGTCCTATGTTTTCTTAAAAATAAATGAACTTACGCATGGTAGTCCTTAACAGGCCTCATGCGTTTTTTTGTTGTGTCACCGTTTCTCATCTATAGTATAAAAAGGTTGTATGTCCATATGTTATAATTCTTATATAATGTTTCATTTATTGTATAATTCGCCCAAATTTGATATAATCGAAAAGGCTTGTACATAAACATGAAAAATGAGAGGTAGGGTTTTATAATGGAAAGAACGTTTTTAATGGTTAAACCAGACGGAGTTCAACGTAACTTGGTGGGAGAAATCGTTTCTCGCTTTGAAAAGAAAGGTTATAATTTAGTAGGTGCAAAATTGATGACGGTTTCAAAAGATCTTGCTGAAACTCATTACGCTGAACACAAAGAGCGTCCTTTCTTTGGTGAGTTAGTTGATTTTATTACTTCTGGACCAGTATTTGCAATGGTTTGGGAAGGTGAAAAAGTAATCTCAACAGCTCGTACGATGATGGGGGCTACTAATCCTGCAGATGCTGCACCTGGAACAATCCGTGGTGATTTCGCTGCACAAGTTGCGATGAACGTTATTCATGGTTCTGACTCTCCTGAAAGTGCAGTTCGTGAAATCGGTATTTTCTTTAAAGAAGAAGAGTTAAACACTTACGATAAAACAATTAGCAAGTGGGTTTAATAATAAGTGGGAAAGGCATCTAATTGTAGATGCCTTTTCTTTTTTTAAAAGGTAAGAATATCTAATTCGAAGATGTCTAGCTCCAGCGCTCAGCGAAACTTCGCTCACCTTCTTGCGAAAAGTCCACATCGCCTCATTGTATTCATCGTGTTTCCTTTATCTCACACGGCGAGATTCAGTCCGTACGTCGCTAAACGGGCGCTTGCACTTTTCTTATCTAAAACGTGAGATAGCTCTATTTGTACTTATAATATTTTTTGAAATCGTACGGATCTTTTATTTTTTTGTAGTTTTATCGGGAAAACTGTGATAAAAAGTAATAAATAAGTTTGTTTTAGAGGAGACAGCAAGACATGAAATGTGATTATAACGAGTTTATTGATAACGTTAAAAGAAAAACAGGAATCGATTTAAATCTGTATAAAGAAGCGCAGATGAAGCGCAGATTAACATCCCTTCGTGAAAAAAAAGGCTTTAATGATTTTAGTAGTTTTTTTCAAGCAATGTTAAAAGATGAAAAATTATTTGATGAATTTCTTGAACGTATGACGATCAATGTATCAGAATTTTATCGAAACCCTAAACGATGGGAAGTGTTAGAAAATAAAATATTGCCGAGGCTGTTAAAACAAAATCCTCGTCCGAAAATTTGGAGTGCGGCGTGTTCAACAGGAGAGGAACCGTATACTCTCGCAATTATAATGAGTCACTTTATGCCATTGTCCCAAGTTTCTATTTTAGCGACAGATATTGACCGAGCGATTTTAGAAAGAGCAAAGGTTGGATTTTACGCAGAGCGATCCATAAAAGATGTTCCTAAAGAAGTGCTGTACAATGCATTTAACAAAGATACTATCGGTTATACCATTAAAGACGAAATTAAAAATACGATTAAATTTAGGCAAGGCAATTTACTTGCAGACCGTTTTGAATCGAACTTTGACTTAATCGTTTGTCGAAACGTCATGATCTATTTCACAGAAGAGGCAAAGCATGAACTTTACCAGAAGTTTAGTGATGCGTTAAGGCCTGGTGGAATTCTTTTCGTAGGAAGTACCGAACAAATATTCAATCCGCAGACGTATGGTTTTGAAACGGAGGATACATTTTTTTATCGGAAAAAGTAATGAAAGTACAAATACATACTAGTCCATCTTTCTATTTCAAAAATTTTCTGATAAACTGAAATTTCTAACATAAAAAAGCTAAGTTGTAGCAGAATGAAAAATTTGTTAAGACAAAGAAATAAAGTTGTGCTATAATTTAGTGCATAAAAGCGCTAAAGAGAGAATAGGTTGGAGGAGGAGTAAGATATGAGATACCTTACAGCAGGAGAGTCACATGGACCGCAATTGACTACAATAATCGAAGGTGTTCCCGCTCATCTAGATTTATTATCTGAAGATATTAACGTCGATTTAGCTCGTAGACAAGGTGGACATGGTCGAGGACGCCGTATGCAAATTGAAAAAGACGTTGTTGAAATATTAAGTGGAGTTCGCCACGGGAAAACGACAGGCGCGCCGATAACACTCGTCGTCGAAAACAATGACTGGAAAAATTGGACGAAGATAATGGGTGCAGAACCATTAACAGAAGATGAAGAAAAAGAAATGAAGCGTAAAGTGACACGTCCAAGACCAGGTCATGCGGACCTCAATGGTGCGATTAAATACGGTCATCGCGATATGAGAAATATATTAGAACGTTCCTCAGCACGCGAAACAACGGTTCGTGTTGCGGCTGGAGCTGTAGCGAAAAAAATTCTTAAAACATTTGGCGTAGAAGTCGGTGGACACGTCCTCGAAATTGGTGGGGTAAAAGCTGAACAGACGTCTTACACATCTATAAAAAATTTACAAGAACGTTCTGAGTCTTCCCCTGTGCGCTGTTTAGATGAAGAAGCTGGACAGAAAATGATGAATGCTATCGATCAGGCAAAGAAGGATGGAGATTCAATAGGTGGAGTGGTTGAAGTAGTAGTGGAAGGTGTTCCTATTGGTCTAGGAAGTCATGTTCATTACGATCGAAAGCTGGATGGAAAACTGGCAGCAGCTATTATGAGTATCAATGCTTTTAAAGGTGTAGAGATTGGAGTCGGCTTTGAAGCTGCTAGAAAACCTGGTAGCCAAGTCCACGATGAAATTTTATGGGATGAAGATAATGGCTATACTCGTAAAACGAATAACCTTGGCGGGTTAGAAGGCGGAATGACAAATGGAATGCCTATTGTCGTGCGTGGAGTAATGAAGCCTATTCCAACTTTATATAAGCCTCTTCAAAGTGTCGATATTGATACGAAGGAGCCTTTTGCTGCGAGCATAGAGCGTTCAGATAGCTGTGCGGTTCCAGCCGCATCCGTAGTTGCAGAAGCTGTTGTCGCTTGGGAAATTGCTAATGCACTACTTGAGAAATTCGGCAGCGATCGTGTAGATGAAATAAAGGAGAATATAGAACGCCATGAAGAGCGAGCGAGGTTGTTCTAATGGAACAATTACACATAAACACATCCTCAAAACAATACTCTGTATGGATTGGTGAAGATATTCGCTTTAAAGTGTCTGATTATATTCCAAATCCGCTAAAACAAAACGTGTCGTCTGTTTTAATTATTACAGACGATAAAGTTGCTCCATTGTATTTACGAGATGTAAAGAGCGGATTAAGTGATCGGTTCGAGATATTCGAATATATCGTGCCTGCTGGAGAACAATCGAAATCATTTCAGCAATACTATGATATACAGTCGTATGCATTAGAAAAAGGGTTAGATCGACATTCACTAGTAATCGCATTAGGTGGAGGCGTTATCGGTGATCTTGCCGGCTTTGTTGCGGCAACTTATATGCGTGGAATACCATTTATTCAAGTTCCGACAACATTACTTGCACATGATAGTAGTGTAGGCGGGAAAGTGGGAATCAATCATCCGTTAGGTAAGAATATGATTGGTTCTTTTCACCAGCCAGAAGCGGTGGTGTATGATCCACGAGTACTTCAAAGCCTTCCGTTACATGAATGGCGATCGGGGTTTGCTGAAGCGATTAAGCATTCTTTAATATGGGATGCTCAGTTGTATCTATGGCTTCAAGATCATATAGACGATTTTTCAAACATTAAAGGTGAATTAGCAGAACAATTGCTGTTACGTTCAATAGCTGTGAAAGCTGCGGTCGTAAGTGAAGACGAAAAAGAAAACGGCATCCGTGCGATCTTAAATTTCGGACACACTTTAGGTCATGCCATCGAAAAGGAACTAGGCTATGGCAAAATGACTCACGGTGAAGCAGTAGCAGTGGGTATGATTTTTGCCATGCGTTTAAGTGAACATTATTTCAAAATTTCTTTACCAGTATATGAAGTAAAAGCGTGGTTAACTAAGTTAGGATATAAGACAGATGTTCCTGCTGAATTAGACCCTAATCAATTAGTACATACAATGAAAAAAGATAAAAAGGCCCAAAAAGGAGTCATCCGAATGGTCCTAATGAAAGAACTAGGGAGAGTAGAGGTTGTTAGTGTTGATGAAGAGCCAATCAAAGAGCTGCTCTTAAAGTCTATTAAGGGGGAGTAGAAATGATTAGAGGAATTCGAGGCGCAACAACAGTTGAGGTAAATGAAGAAGAGGTTATCTTGGATGCAACAGAAAAATTATTGGAAACAATGATTATCAAAAATGGGATTAAGTCAGAAGATGTTGCCCAAATTGTTGTGACAGTCACTCAGGATTTAAATGCGACGTTCCCAGCAAAAGCATTACGACGATTTGAAGGGTGGAAGTTTGTACCGATTATGTGTGCACTTGAAATCCCGGTGCCGAATAGTCTGCCGATGTGTATTCGAGTGATGATTACGGCAGAAACTGATGTACCTCAAAGTGAAGTTGAGCATATATATTTAGAGAACGCTATTTCACTTCGACCAGATTTACAATTGACAAATAAAGAAGACTCAAGGTAAGATTACATTAGTTGAGATGAGAGTTTAATTTTAGTTTAGTTGTATAGAATATTAGTATATACTACATGAAAAGAAACTCAAAAGATGAGTTCTTTAGAATAGGTTTATTTAAGAGTAGAGCAGAGATGAGAATGAATAGTTGAGTAGAGCTGAGCAGAGCGAATAGGTTTATTAATGATTCGGCTGACTCTAGTGAAGGGTGTCAGGTGCCTCAATACGAAATGTTAGTGCTGATTGTTTCAACAGCACCGCTATTTTCGTATGGTTTTGGGGAGCTGGGCACTATAGAGTCAGCTTTTTATATTTAGATTTAATTAATGGATGCTAAATTCATAGCAGTACGGATGTTCTAGCCTCTGTTTCTCCGCTATATGTCTCACATTCATTTTCACTCACTTATATGAAGGAGTGAAAATCATGTTAAATACCTCATTATCTTCTTACTTAGAAGATGCCAATCAATTCAAAACAGTTCCCGTTATTAGTCATTTATTTGCTGATACGTTAACACCCATTCAAATTTTTCGTCAGTTAGAGCAAGATGCGGTTTACTTACTTGAAAGTAAGGATGAGCAGTCGCCATGGTCAAGATTTTCATTTATTGGCCTTTATCCAAAGTTGTTTTTAAGCAATCATGGGGATGATTTTTTTATTAAAGATCAAAACAAGACCATTCATACTACTTCTTCTTTTCAATTAGCATTTGACTATGCAACAAAATATGTGGATGTGAAACCAATTAAACTTCCAATCCCCTTCCATAGCGGTATGGTCGGATATGTATCATATGATGCGGTAGAGCAATTTGAACGTGTGCTTGCTCAGGAGGAGACAAACAAGGAAACGGTTCAATTTATGTTCTGTGAACTAGTTATTGCATACGACCATCACAAAAAAGAAATGTATTTAATTTCTCTTCCTAGTTCGGGTCAGAATGATGAAGAAAACAAAAAGATCTATAACAAAACCGTCGAAACGATGAAAAATGTTGTTGCACAAATGATGGATGGTTCCAAAGACAAGCGAGTATTACCACCGCCGACATACAAAGTCGATGTATCGTTTGAGCAGGTTCGTTCTAACTATAAAAAGGAACAATTCCTATCAGATGTTGAAAAAATTAAAGAATATATTCGCGCTGGAGATGTGTTTCAAGCAGTGTTATCGCAACGGTTTGAAGTGGATATCGACGTTAGTGGTCTAGATATTTACCGAGTGTTAAGTATGGTAAATCCTTCCCCTTACTTGTTTTATATAAAAATTGGTGGCAACGAAATTATCGGTAGCTCTCCAGAACGACTTGTCCAGATTCAAGACGGACATATGGAAATTCATCCGATCGCTGGAACGAGGCCGCGCGGAAAGTCAGTAGAAGAAGATCAAGTGTTAGCTCAAGACTTATTATCGGATGAAAAAGAACGTGCCGAGCACTATATGCTCGTAGATCTTGCTCGTAATGATATCGGCCGAGTAGCTGAATATGGTTCAGTTGAGACGCCTGTCTTACTAGAAGTCGGGAATTTCTCACATGTTATGCACATCATCTCTAAAGTAACTGGGAGATTGCAAGAAGGTATTCATCCACTCCAAGCTTTCTCTTCTTCATTTCCTGCTGGAACAGTTTCGGGGGCACCGAAGATTAGAGCAATGGAAATTTTAAAGGAAATTGAACCGACAGAACGAGGAATTTATGCAGGGGCGATTGGGTACTTTGGTTTTGATGGCAATATTGACTCGTGTATCGCAATTCGCACATTAGTGATAAAAAACAAAAAGGCTTATGTTCAAGCTGGTGCAGGAATCGTAGCTGATTCAATCCCAGAAAATGAATATGAGGAAACAAGAAATAAAGCAAAAGCACTTTTACATGCTGTTCAATTAGCAGAGGCTATGGTTAAGAGAAATGCGGAGGAGGCGATTGGTAATGTTTAAAGACATATTGCAAAAATGTATTCGTGGGGAAAACTTGTCAGAACAAGAAGCAAAATCAGTAATGGATGAAATAATGACTGGTACAGCAACACATAGTCAAATTGCTAGCTTGCTAACATTATTGAGATTTCGTGGTGAAACTTTGGAGGAAATGGTCGGTTTTGCAAAGTCAATGAAAGAGCATGCTATATCGATTCCTCACAATGAAAAGGGTGTAATTGACACATGCGGAACAGGCGGGGACCATGCGAAAACATTTAATATTTCAACAGCCGCTGCTATAGTATTGTCTTCGCTTGGTACGACAGTTGCAAAGCATGGCAATCGATCCGTTTCTTCGAATAGTGGCAGTGCAGATGTTTTAGAACATTTAAATATTGAAATCCAAACAACTCCTGAAGAAGCAGCTCTTGTACTAGAACAAAAGAAAATGAGTTTCTTATTTGCTCCACTTTACCATGTCGCAATGAAAAATGTTGCAACGCCTAGAAAGGAATTAGGCTTCAGGTCGATCTTTAATTTATTAGGTCCATTAACGAACCCAGCTAATGCAGAAGCTCAATTAATCGGAGTGTTTGATGAAAAGTACGGTGAATTAATGGCTCAAACACTTAGAGAGTTAGGAGTTAAAAGAGCAATGCTCGTAACAGGTGCAGAAGGCTTAGATGAAATTTCAATCGGTACTAATACCTTTGTAACGGAATTGAAGCATGGGGAAATTACAAAATATGTTCTGACACCGGAAGATGTTGCGTTGCCGCGAGGGACTTTAAGTGATATTCAAGTAAATACTCCTCTCGAAAGTGCAAACATGATCTTAAATGTTTTCCAAAACGGAAAGAATGAAGCGGCTAAAAACATTGTGGCCTATAACGCTGGAGCAGGTTTATATATATCGGGTAAAGTACCATCTATTAAAGAAGGTGTTGAAGAAGCACAAAAAGCACTTGAAAATGGAACAGTATATAACCAATTTATGAATTTACAACAAAAAAAGGTGGAGAAAATCGATGCTTAAAAAAATTATACAAACAAAGATGGAAGAACTTGATCAGTTAGTTTTACCGCCAGGCCTATCAGTTGAACGCAGATCTCTTTTTCAGCACCTTTCTCACCCGAATCGTAAAGTTGGTTTAATTGCGGAAGTGAAAAAAGCGTCTCCTTCAAAAGGTGTGATAAAAGAAAACTTTCAACCTGTGGAAATTGGTAAAGCTTATGAAGAGAGTGGCGCTGATGCTATTTCAGTCTTAACGGACCGCACATATTTTCAAGGGCATCGTAGTTATTTAACAGCGATTAAAGAAGAAGTAGATCTTCCAGTTTTACGTAAAGACTTTATTATTAGTCCACTTCAAATTGAGGAAAGTGTGCGTATTGGAGCAGATGCTATTCTATTGATTGCTGGTATTTTTGAAGTAGAGAAGTTAAAAGAATTATATACAATTGCGTACGAAAAAGGTCTTGAGTGTTTAGTCGAAGTACACTCAAAAGAAGAGTTAGAAGAAGTTTTATCCGTGTTTACACCAGAAATTATCGGTGTTAATAATCGCAATTTAAAAACGTTTGAAACGTCATTAGAGCAAACCGAGAGACTAAGTTCTTTAATTCCAAACAACAGTCTATTTATTAGTGAAAGCGGAATTCATACTCATGCAGACGTTGATCGTGTATATAGAGCAGGAGCAAACGGAATATTAGTCGGGGAATCGTTGATGAGAGCGAGTTCTCCTGCAGAAGGAATTCAAACATTATTTGGGGGAGAAGCAGTTGCAAACGAAGCTTAAATTTTGTGGAAATCACTCATTACATGATGTTAATAACGTTATAAACTCCCAAGCTGAATATATCGGTTTCGTTTTTGCAGAAAGTAAGAGAAAAGTCACAGCTGAAGATGTGAACAGCTGGTTAAAAAGTGTTCCAACTAACCACACAAAACGAGTCGTTGCCTTATTCGTTAATGCAACCATTTCGGAAATAGAAGAGATAGTTTCCAAAGTGCCTGTTGATATTATTCAATGTCACGGGCATGAGACACCAGAACTTGTTCAAGAAATTAAGCAACGGGTGAAAAAAACGATTTGGAAAGTCATTCATCATAAAGAAAAGGCATGGCAAAACATGAGCGACTATGCGCCTTTTGTTGATGCGTTTATCATTGATAGTAAAGTCAAAGGCCAATGGGGTGGAACAGGTATTACCTTTAACTGGGGGCATATTCCAAAATACATTGAGCAAGGTAAATCTTTGCAAAGACCTGTGTTTATAGCAGGTGGAATTAATCCTAGTAATGTCGATGAGTTATTAACCTACTACCCTGATGGAATCGATATTTCTAGTGGAATAGAAAAGGACGGAACAAAAGATAAAACATTGATCAAACTGATCGAAGAGAGGATTACTAATCATGATAACCAATTATCCAGATAAACGTGGCAGATACGGGCCTTTCGGTGGGAAATTTGTACCTGAAACGTTAATGAATGCAATTGAAGATTTAGAAAAGGCACTTGATGAGGCTCTGCAAGACCCTGCCTTTTTTGAAGAATACCACCACCATTTACAAGAGTATGCAGGACGGGAAACTCCTTTAACCTATGCTGAAAATATTTCTAAAGAATTAGGTGGCGCTAAGATCTATTTGAAACGTGAGGATTTACTTCATACGGGCGCACATAAATTAAATAATGCGATGGGGCAAGCACTTCTTGCCAGACGAATGGGAAAAAAGAAAATCGTTGCAGAAACAGGAGCAGGTCAACACGGGGTTGCGACTGCCACCATTGCAGCGCGCTTTGGTTTAGAATGTAAAGTGTTTATGGGAGAAGAAGATATCGAACGACAGAAGCTGAATGTTTTCAGAATGGAGCTGTTAGGAGCGGAGGTCATTCCGGCTACTTCCGGTAGCAGAACCTTAAAAGATGCAACAAACGAAGCCATCCGTTATTGGGTTGGAAACGCTGAAGACACATTTTATTTAATAGGATCAGTCGTAGGTCCACACCCGTATCCGAAAATGGTTCGTGAGTTTCAAAGAATTATAGGTGATGAGGCTAAAAAGCAAATGCTAGAAGTAGAAGGGCGTTTACCTGATGAAATCGTTGCCTGTGTAGGTGGGGGAAGTAATGCGATTGGAATGTTTTATCCATTCCTAAACGATGATGTGAAATTGATTGGAGTTGAAGCTGCTGGTAAAGGGGTAACAACTAATCAACATGCTGCAACAATTACAAAAGGAACAAAAGGTGTAATTCACGGATCGCTTACGTATTTACTTCAAGATGAAAATGGACAAATTATTGAGCCATATTCCATTTCTGCGGGGTTGGATTATCCAGGGGTCGGGCCTGAACATGCGTACTTAGCAAGCATTGAGAGGGCGTCCTATGAAGCGGTTACAGATAGCGAAGCACTTGAAGCTTTAAAAAAATTATCGCTATCTGAAGGGATTATTCCAGCCATTGAAAGTGCCCATGCATTAGCAAAGGCATTTGAGCGAGCAAAACAATTAACAAGTGATGATATAATCCTCGTATGTTTATCCGGTCGAGGCGATAAGGATGTTCATACGTTAATGAAAGCAGAGCGAGGTGACCAAGAATAATGCAACGATTTCAACAATACGTTCAAAAACAAGATCAATCACTATTCATTCCTTTTATTATGGCTGGTGATCCAACACCAGAAGCAACGATCGAATTGGCGCTAACTTTACAAGAAGCGGGTGCACATGCGCTTGAACTTGGTATCCCGTATTCAGATCCACTTGCCGACGGGCCAGTTATTCAACGAGCAGCGAAACGAGCACTAGCACATAAAATGTCACTTAAGAGAGCATTAGAGCTCGTTCCGATTATGCGCGAAAGAGGACTGGAAATCCCAGTCATAGCGTTCACGTATTATAACCCAGTTCTTCAATTTGGTGAACGGGAATTTATGAATAAAGCAAAAGAGTGTGGGGTAGATGGACTGCTTGTTCCAGATATTCCGTTTGAAGAAAATGAAGAACTCGCTCAGTTATGCGAAGAAAACGAGCTGCAGTTTATTTCACTCGTTGCGCCGACATCCAAACAAAGAATTGAAAAAATAGCAAAATCAGCAAAAGGCTTTATCTATTGTGTGTCCTCATTAGGGGTGACAGGAGTTCGAAACGAGTTTCATCCTAAAGTTTATGAATTTTTAGAAGACGTCCGCTCATATAGTAAAGTGCCAGTTGTCGTTGGTTTTGGAATTTCCAACAATGAGCAGGTACAGCAGTTACAGTCCCATTGTGATGGTGTAATTGTTGGAAGTGCGATTATTCGCGAGGTTGAGAATGTAAAGGAGCTTCTTGAAGATGAAAAATTAAGAAAAGATGGACTTTTTCATATAAAAAGGTTTGTCCTTTCGCTCATTTCATCGTAACATAGTATTATAGATTTCTTACTGTAAACCGCTAAAGTCTTTTTGATCGGTATGTCAACTTTTTGAATAGAGGCTGACTCGAAAGCGAAATGTCAGATACCGCTGTATCTTTTTCATTGCACCTTAGGAAGCAATGAATATAGGTATTATGGATGTCTGCATGTCAGGGTCGGCCTCGAACTTATTTATATACTATCTGTTGGGGGAAGTTTAACCTTAGATAGTATAAGAAAAGCTAAGGCGTACGATTTTGACTTAGTTAAAATCAAGCATTACAAATGAATACATAGAAAGAGGTGCATACAGGTGAAAGCAAAACCACAAGTTATCGGGTTGCCAGCCTATAAACCTGGAAAACCAATTGAGGAAGTTAAACGTGAATTAGGATTAGAAAGAGTTGTGAAGCTTGCTTCCAATGAAAATCCGTTTGGAGCTTCGAAGAAAGTCGCTGGGGCGATTTCACAACTTGCGAGTCATACTGCCGTTTACCCAGATGGTTATGCAGCGGAATTACGTAATAAAGTAGCGCAGTTTGTGAATGTCAATCCAGATCAACTAGTGTTTGGAAATGGATCGGATGAAGTCATTCAGTTGCTTTGTAGAACATTTTTAACCCCTGATACAAATACAGTGACTGCGGATCCTACATTTTCACAATATAAGTTAAATGCTGTGATTGAGGGGGCTGAAGTTCGTGAAGTACCGTCAAAAGACGGAGTTCATGATTTAGATGCAATGCTTGAGGCGATTGATGAAAAAACGAGAATTGTTTGGGTTTGTAACCCGAATAATCCATCAGGTACATATGTAAATGAAGAATCATTTAAAACATTCTTGGCTAAAGTTCCAAACGATGTTCTCGTCGTATCAGATGAAGCTTATTATGAATATGTTACAGCTTCTGATTTCCCGCAAACGGTTCCTTTACTTCAACAATATAATAATTTAATTATTTTACGAACGTTCTCAAAAGCATATGGCATGGCAGCCTTGCGTATTGGATACGGTATTGCTAACAAAGAGATTATTTCTTTAGTAGAGCCAGTCAGACCGCCGTTTAACACGACAACTTTCGCACATGCGGCTGCAATTGCTGCTTTAGAAGACCAACAGTTTATTAAAGATTGTTATAAGAGAAATGTAGAAGGAATTGAGCAATACATTCAATTTTGTGAGAAGTTTAATCTGAAATATTACCCAACACAAACGAATTTTCTCTTAATTGACTTTGGTATTCAAGGTGATGAAATTTTTGATTTTCTTTTGAAAAAAGGCTACATTATTCGCTCTGGAAATGCACTCGGGTTCCCAACATGTGCACGAATTACAGTAGGAAGCCAAGAAGAAAATGCAGGAATTATTCAAGAGCTCTCAGCATGGCTTGAAGAAAGAAAGTGAACTCTGTAGGTTAGAAGGAGATTTTAACGTGGAGAAACGCAAAGTATTTGTTATCGGTCTAGGTTTAATTGGAGGCTCAATTGCATTAGCGATTAGGAGAGAGCACGATGTCCATATTGTTGGCTACGACATTAATGAACAACAAGTAAAGATGGGCTTGTCTTTAAAAGTTATTGATGACGCAACTGATTCAATTCGAGCTGGGGTAAGAAATGCAGATCTTATTGTATTAGCCACACCAGTTACTAAAACAGAACAACTACTGGAGGATATTTCTAATTACGAATTAAAGCAAGGTGCAATTATTACGGATGTCGGCAGTACCAAACAAAGAATATTTCAAAGTGCAACTTGCTTAGAGGAAAAAGACGTAACTTTTATTGGGGGCCATCCTATGGCTGGCTCTCATAAAAGCGGGGTCGAGGCGGCAAGAGCACATTTGTTTGAGAATGCTTTTTATATTTTAACACCTGTAGATCAACAAAGTATGAACAAAGTTATTCAATTACAAAATTGGTTAAAAGGTACGAGAGCGCGTTTTATCGAGATGTCTCCTGAACAACATGATCGATTAGCAGGTGCTATTAGTCATTTTCCTCATATTGTTGCAGCGAGTCTTGTCCATCAAGTAGCTAAAATTGAAGAAGAAGATCCGCTTGTTTCAAGATTAGCGGCAGGAGGGTTTCGTGATATCACGCGAATTGCCTCAGGGAGTCCTGTCATGTGGCGGGATATTCTCATTCATAATAAAGAGAGCTTAATTGAATTGTTAGATAAATGGCAAGAAGAGATGAACTATGTAAGGGTCCTTATTGAGCAAGAGGAAGATGATAAGATCCACCAATATTTTGATCATGCAAAGAAATTCCGTGACGGTCTCCCAATTCATAAAAAAGGTGCTATTCCTGCGTTCTATGATTTATATGTAGACGTTCCCGATCACCCTGGGGTTATTTCTGATATCACAGGAATTTTAGCGAAGGAAAATATAAGTATTACAAATATCCGCATTATTGAGACTCGCGAGGATATTATGGGAGTTCTAAGATTAACTTTCCGTACGAATGAAGATAGAGAAAAAGCAGAAACGAGCTTAAGATCACATCTGTATGAAACTAATTTAATGGAGTGAGAGAAATGAGTAAAGTGGAACAAATCACTGGTGGCTTAAATGGAACAATTAAAGTACCAGGTGATAAATCAATCTCTCATCGTGCTGTTATGTTTGGTGCGATCGCAGAGGGGACAACTACGATTGAAGGATTTTTACCAGGTGAGGATTGTTTAAGTACGATTGATTGTTTTCGCAAACTCGGGATTTATATCGAGGCGCAAGGAGATAAAGTGAAAGTTGAAGGTAAAGGATGGGAAGGGTTAACGGAGCCTAGTGAAATCTTAGATGTAGGAAATTCTGGGACAACAACCCGTTTAATGCTCGGCATCTTATCTACACGCCCATTTCACTCTGTTGTTATCGGTGATGCATCAATTGCCAAACGACCGATGTCACGAGTAACGGAGCCTTTACGTCAAATGGGTGCAGTTATTGACGGACGTAATAACGGTAATTTAACGCCTTTATCTATTCGTGGAGGTCAAACGAAGGGGATTAATTTTACTTCTAAGGTCGCTAGTGCCCAAGTGAAATCATCACTATTACTTGCCGGCTTACAAAGTGAAGGTGTAACGACTGTTACTGAGCCCCATTTGTCACGTGATCATACGGAGCGGATGCTGCGAGCTTTTGGTGTTGATGTAGAAATAGATGGTCTGACGGTATCTGTTAAAGGTGGACAAGACTTAAAAGCACAGCATGTTGTCGTGCCGGGAGATGTTTCTTCGGCAGCCTTTTTCCTGGTAGCAGGTGCAATTGTTCCTAATAGTCGAATCGTTCTCGAAAATGTAGGAGTTAATCCATCACGTACAGGAATTATTGATGTTCTTCAACAAATGGGTGCTAAACTCGAACTGATCAATGAAAGAGAATCAAATGGAGAACCTGTTGCAGATATCATTATTTCCACATCGGATCTAAAAGGCGCTGAAATCGGCGGTGATATTATTCCGCGATTAATCGATGAGATCCCTGTAATTGCGGTGCTAGCTTCACAAGCACAAGGAAAAACAGTAATCCGTGATGCAGAAGAGCTAAAAGTAAAAGAAACGAACCGTATTGATACGGTAGTAAGTGAGTTAAGGAAGCTAGGGGCTGAGATCGAAGCTACAGATGACGGAATGGTCATAAATGGTCCTGTCCAGCTTAGAGGAAATACAGTCGATAGTCATGGAGACCACCGTATTGGGATGGCAATGGCAATAGCAGGCTGTGTTGCTAATGGTAGCGTTACGGTTGAGAATAGTGAAGCTATTGCTGTTTCATATCCTAATTTCTTTGACCATATTAAGAAGTTGTCATAAAGAAGAGTAGTCATTATAAATTACAGAAAATAGACAGTAGACGGAAATCAGTTGGATTTTCGTCTATTTGTGTTTAGTCGAACTGTTATGCTCTTAAGTTCGAGGACACTCCATGTTAGTTATTATATTTAGAGAATAACAGACCTAGAAAATATTTTTTTATTTTTCTGAAAGTAATTATTGACTTTGTCAGTATTTTCTATATAATAAAAATTAGCGTATGGTTTCTCTCCACTCCTATCCATACTAATAGACTTTTTAGCATCTTGCTAAACCTGTTTGAAAGCGTTTACGTTTTTGAACAGGTCTTTTTTTTTCTAGGTAAACATTAAGTTAAAAAGATATACGACTGTTAATATATACACAAAATAGGGAATGTTTTCTCAGTCTTTCTCATAGCTTGTCTATAGAAGAAAGGTGGGATAGTAATGAAATACATTCTTGCAGACGCTAAAAGGGAAGAAGGTTGTGAATTTATAAAGAAGTCTTACTACATTGAAAATGATTCTATTTCATATGTGAACGATAGGATGGACAAACTTAAATTTACACGAATAAATATGAGCGGATTTACTATAGCGGCTGGGCATATTATGAATGATTTCAACATAATTAACTTCAAACACAAAGAAGCTTATAAAATGAGGTTTAAGCGACTGATTGAAAAAGGGTGTACGACGATCGTTACGTTTCCATTTGTAGAGAATGTTGATGAATTAAAGAAGAAGTTGAGGCATGCACGTCACCAACTAATTAATAGTCCTATTGATTACGTAATTGGGATTCAAACGAATATTGATGGATTTACTCCTGCTCTCGTTCGAAAATGTAAAAATGAAAAAGTTCCAATCATCCTCGTTAATATCACATCAGTTGAAGATTTTTATAAGGTTGCGTGGGGACGTATTAAAGAAGCGATGCTAACTTACCAACTTTTGGTTATCCCAAATTGGACAGTTACTCCATTAACAAGAAAAGAAGAACAAAAGCTTGCAGATACGTGGGAAATGCTCTCGAATCAACATCGTATTCCAACCCACCATCCGTTTTTGTGTGAACATGAGCCTTTCTCTAAGGTTCTTTCAAAAAAAATCGGGCTATATCCAAAAAAAAGTGAACTAATTGCTGGAAGCGATGTTGATTATATCATGTTTCAGAAAGATGCACCTGGACAAGAAGTTTGCGATACTCCAAATGAGCCAGCTGTCGTTGTCCTGCGAGGAAAAGTACTAAAAGCTGGGGATCACGTTTATTATAAGCCTGGCTACGGAAGAGAAGTACGTATTGCGGTTCCGAGGCACTTCTTACCAATTACTGAAGCTTATAGGG
The DNA here is from genome assembly GCF_048323755.1 of Alkalihalobacterium sp. APHAB7. Classification (NCBI taxonomy): domain Bacteria; kingdom Bacillati; phylum Bacillota; class Bacilli; order Caryophanales; family Bacillaceae; genus Alkalihalobacterium; species Alkalihalobacterium sp. APHAB7. The sequence goes on along the minus strand of NZ_JBLWFS010000009.1, from coordinate 78,090 downwards.
ATGTTATAGATCTATAATGTGTTGTCTATAATGCGAAAAGATAGTTAAAAGCAAATATTCATGCTACCATCATAATATAATTATGATGGTGTTTTTATTGAGTAAAATAAGGTACCACGCAGGAGGCTGTTATGCAAAAAATAATAAATGCAGTACATAAAATAGAGAATGGGGAAGTCGATCAAGGACTTGCACAACTTGAAGAACTTGAGAATACGACTAATCATGAAACAAAATTTGAACTGGCGGAAACCTATTATGCGTTAGGACATATTGATAAAGCAAAAAAACTGGTGGATGATTTACTCATGATGTATCCAGATGAAGGTGAATTATATACGTTTTCTGCCGAGTTATTAATCGACCAAGATCAAGAGGACGAAGCAATTGAAATGCTCTTAGAGATTAAAGAAGATGATCCTGCTTATTTAAGGTCACTTTTATTATTAGCAGATCTATATCAAATGCAAGGGTTAGATGAAGTCGCAGAACAAAAATTGTTAAAGGCAATCGAGAAAGCCCCAGATGAACCGATTGTCTCTTTTGGTCTCGGTGATTTTTATTTAGCAAGAGGTGATTTTCAAAAGAGCCTCCCACATTTAAAAAAGGCATATCACGCAAATGTAGAAATGGAAGGGTTAAATATCGCATTACGTTTAGCTGAAGCATATAGTGGTACAGGAGAGTATGAGGAAGCTTTGAAATTATATCAGGAGGGTCTCGATCAACAATTAGACATTCATGCGCTGTTTAATTATGGGTATACAGCATACCAAATTGAACAATACGAGCTGGCAATTGAACAATTCAATACATTAAAGGAACTTGATCCGGAATTCAGCAGTGTGTATCCATATTTAGCAAAATGTTATGAAGTGCTACACCGGTATGAAGAGGCCATTAAAATCATTAATGAGGGTCTGTCAGTTGATCAATATAACGAAGAACTGTACGTTCATGGTGGGAAGTTAAGTTTTAAGATGAAAAACCGTGAAAAAGGGGAAGAATATTTAAGAGAAGTCGTCGCAATTAATCCGAGTCATTTTGAAGCAATACGTACATTAGCAGGATTCCTAAAGCATGAAAATCGTTTTGATGACTTAATTGACTTGGTCGAATACTTAAAGGATATCGGCGAGGGAGATCCGGTCTTAACGTGGTATGAGGCAGTAGCAAGATATGAGAATGATGACATTGATCAAGCGAAAGAGTGCTTTGAGGCTGTTAAAGTAGATTTTGCAGATGATGTTGATTTTCTTGAAGAATATGGGAAGTTTTTAATGGAAAATGGAGAACGACAGGAAAGTCTCCGTTTATTTAAGCAGGCCATCACTTTAGATGAAACACGGTTAAATATTAAAGAATTCATTGATTATTTAGAAGAGGACATACAATAAATTGTTCATAATCATGTAACAATAATTTTGTACTTTTTAGAGGATTTGAACTGTAAGTTAGAGAATAATTATATACATAAGATTCTTTCTGTTGTCGTGTCAAATGTGAACTAAGGTATTAGCCTTTCGGGGAGGGAATCAGGATGAGCAGCACTATTTCAGTATATGAGAAGAAAGAGTTTTTACGTTGGTTTCTTAATGAGTATCAGTTGAAACGAAGAGAGTGTGCTTGGCTCTTAAATTACTTAATTAGTGATGAAGACTTAATGGAAAAAGTTCATTTTGTGGAAAGAGCTGAATATTGTCCAAAAGCATTAATTATTTCTACAACTGACGTTGATCATGTTCCGTTTTGTTTCCATAAGCAAAAGCATGTAACGATGGATGCAGAAAAGGCTTTTCATGACATTCGCCTTAATAATGATGAGGACGTATATATTCAGTTGAACTTCTCGAATGCTAAAACAAACCCTCATTATGTTGCTGTCCTTGAAGAAAATCCGTATTTACCAGCAAATGAAATGGCAACGGCTGATGCAATTATTGCTGAAATTTTTCTTGATAAAGTTTTAGCTTCGTTTAGTGACAAACAATGGTATGAAAAAGTGGATGAAGCGTTAGACAAAAGAGATGAAGATACATTTTATAAATTAACAAAAAAGAAGAAATGATAAGTAGAAGCTGATTTATTGGGGGCTCTAAAGCTCTTAGAATAAGTCAGCTTGTTTTATTTTTGTACTTTTTTCTGTAAGATAAGAGAATATTAATATTTTAGTTGTTATAAGGAGAGAGTAGAGATGAAATGGTTAGCTAAAGAAATGGATACATATTTACAAGCAAAAGAATATGTGGATACTGCGTTAATTCCGTTAATCCCTGTAAGCTGGGAGAAGGAGATTAAGTCCACAGTGGCGATGGGAGAATTCATTTCAATTATCTCTAGTGAATTAGAACGGCAATTCCAAGGTAGAGTGATTGAATTTCCAGCATTTACATATTTGAAGAGTGATATTGAAAAGTTAGAGCGCCTTAAGAGTTGGGAAAAAGAACTTAAAGAAAATGAAATTAAACACATTGTTTACATCACTTCAGATTTTGAATGGGAACAGGCAAAACAAGAGTTGACAGAAACGCTTATTTGGCTACCTTCTATTCCATTAGAACATATGGACCAAAAGCATAAGGTCGAGGTCATTGAGGGACAAATTAAACAGCTTATCCCCTTTTTGACAAACAAGTGGCAAAATCGTTAATTATGAAATTTCCGTGGCATTTTGACTTCTGAAAAGATTGACATTGAAAGAGTAGTTAGCTATCATGAGTATGTCCTAGTATTATATGTGTTAAATTATGTCCGGTTGGACTTAACTTACAAACGTAGGGGGGGAAATAGAGTGAGTGAGAAAGATCATAAAGTATCAAGACGTCAATTTTTAACGTATACGCTAACAGGGGTTGGCGGTTTTATGGCTGCAGGTATGATCATGCCTATGGCTCGTTTTGCGTTAGATCCAGCTTTAAAAGTTGGTGCTGAAAGCGATATGGTTCCGATTAATCTTCATGTAGATGAAGTTACTTCAGAGCCAATCCGTAAAAACTTCCAATTTGAGCAGGTCGATGCATGGTATACTTCAGAAGTAACTGGGGCAGCTTGGGTATTTAGACAAGGTGATGAGATTATTGCATTATCTCCTGTATGTACTCATTTAGGCTGTACAGTAGACTGGAACACTAATCCAGACTTTGAAAACCAATTCTTCTGTCCATGTCACTTCGGTCGTTTTGAATTAGACGGTACAAATGTTGCTGGTACACCACCAACACGACCACTTGATGTATATGAATTAGAAGTTAGAGACGGATATATTTACTTAGGTAGACCAATTCGAAGAGGATAGGAGGGGCGTAGCTCATGTTACAGAAAATTTATGACTGGGTTGATGAGCGTCTCGATATTACTCCTATGTGGCGTGATATCGCGGATCATGAAGTGCCTGAGCATGTTAACCCTGCCCATCACTTTTCAGCATTTGTTTATTGCTTTGGTGGGTTAACATTCTTCGTCACAGTCATCCAGATCCTATCTGGTATGTTCTTAACGATGTACTATGTACCAGATATTATTAATGCTTATCATTCCGTTGCATATTTACAAAATGAAGTAGCTTTTGGTGTTATCGTTCGCGGTATGCATCACTGGGGAGCTAGTTTAGTTATCGTAATGATGTTCCTACATACGTTACGTGTATTTTTCACAGGATCATATAAGAAACCTCGTGAGTTAAACTGGGTAGTCGGAGTACTTATTTTCTTCGTAATGTTAGGCCTTGGTTTCACAGGTTATCTTTTACCTTGGGATATGAAAGCGTATTTTGCAACTGTAGTAGGTTTACAGATCGCTGAAGCAACGCCGATTATCGGTGGGTTTGCGAAAACACTACTTGCTGGTGGAGAAATTATTGGGGCAGCGACGTTAACTCGTTTCTTTGCAATCCATGTATTCTTCTTACCAGGTGCTCTTTTAGGTTTACTAGGAGCTCACTTCTTCATGATTCGTAAGCAAGGTATTTCTGGACCGTTGTAAAAAATAAAAGACAATTTATAAAGGAGGGAAATCGATGCATCGTGGTAAAGGGATGAAGTTTGTTGGTGACTCTCGTGTTAAAGACTTAGAACACAGAAAACCTAACATTCCAAAAGACTATTCTGAATATCCAGGTAAAACGGAAGCGTTTTGGCCAAACTTCCTATTAAAGGAATGGATGGTTGGTGCGGTATTTTTAATCGGTTACTTATGTTTAACTGTTGCCCATCCATCGCCATTAGAGCGTATGGCTGATCCGACTGACGCAGGTTATATTCCGCTTCCTGACTGGTATTTCTTATTCTTATATCAATTATTAAAATATGAATATGCTGCTGGTGTATACACAGTTATCGGTGCAATTGTAATACCAGGTTTAGCGTTTGGTGCTTTACTTTTAGCGCCATGGTTAGATACTGGAAAAGAAAGAAGACCATCCAAGCGTCCTGTAGCTACAGGTTTAATGCTTTTAGCAGTAATCGCTACTATCTATTTAACTTGGGAGTCTGTTGACCAACATGACTGGGAAGCAGCTGCTAAGCAAGGTGCAATCATTGAACACGAAATCGATGATACAGCCCAAGGATATGAAATTTATGCCACGCAATCATGTATCGGATGTCACGGTAACCAAATGGAAGGTGGATCTGCTGGTTACGCTTTAGTTGAAACAGGCTTAACTGTTGATGAAATTAAAGATATCGTAATTAACGGACAAGGTTCAATGCCTCCTGGCTTATTCGACGGTACTGATGAAGAGCTTGAAATTCTTGCACAGTTTATCGCCAATGACGGTCAAGGCGACGAATAGTTTTTAATGAAAAGCTGACTATATAGTCAGCTTTTTTTACACATTAAATTATTATTAGTAGCTTCAGGTTCTCAAGAATACGAAGGAGTGTGTTTCGTGTGATTTCATTATTAAAGATTTTCAGGCAACCCCTCATGTTATATATGTTATTGATCATCAATTTTTTCGGTACGATCTATGGGTACTACTGGTATAAGGATCAACTGGCTGCAACACCAACACACTTTTTAATTTTTGTTCCTGACAGTCCAACAGCAAGCTTGTTTTTCTTATTTGTATTAATCGCTTTTATTTTAGGTAGAAATGTTCCACTTCTTGAAGCACTTGCGGCTGTTACTTTAATTAAATATGGGTTGTGGGCTGTAGCTATGAATATTGGCGCGGGAGTGACCGGTTCTCAATTAGGGTGGCAAAATTATATGCTGATCGCATCTCATTTAGGGATGGCGCTGCAAGCGGTCTTATACTTACCTTACTACCGGATCAAAGGGTGGCATTTAATGCTCGTCGCTGTTTGGACATTACATAATGACATTATTGATTACGTTTATAATATGCATCCATATGTTTCGTGGAGTCTTCAACCATACATTCATCATATTGGCTATTTTACATTTTGGCTAAGTATTTTTTCGGTACTCGTAGTTTATTGGTACGGAGTTCGAGAAGATCGATTGAAGCTTTCTATTCGACCTGAAAAGTAACTTTGAAAAGTCGCAAAAACTTGTCCTGAAATTGGTCTACTCTTGTCCACACCTTCATAGATTAGAGTAGATGAAGGAGGGACCGAAATGCGCTCGTTTTTACTTATATTACTTACTATTTTTGTTTTGAGCATGCCAACATATAGTAATGCCGCTGAGGATAAGGAATATTGGCGTACGCTAAATGACACTTCGGATAAAGTTTTACAATTAGTAAAGCAAGAAAAGCTTGAAGAAGCAAAACAATTGTTAGATTATTTTTCGAAGCAATTTTTATCTTTAGATCATAAGCAATCTTCCCTATCGATGAGCGATCTTCAAATCATTACTAAATCATATGAGCGAGCAATGGAGTCAGTTACTGCAGTTTCCATGAATCGTGTTGAGCGAGTTAGGTTGGCGACAGAATTTAGGCTCGTTGTTGATGCTTTGACTAGTCCGCACCATCCTCTGTGGCTGAGTTCTGAACAAACAATTATGAAGTCAATTAATGAATTAAAAGGTACAATGCAACAAAAAGATGCTCAAGCTTTCCGCCATAAAATAAATGAATTTCTACGTGTATACCAAATGATACGACCAGCATTACTAGTTAGTGTCGAAGGTGTACAAGTTCAAAAAATTGAATCACTCGTTCAATTTATCGATCGTTATGGAAACGATATGATCCATGACACTAGTATGCAAAAACAATTGTTTGTGATGGAAAAGGAATTCCAGAATTTGTATCAGCAAGTTAAAGAAGATAGTGCAGATCCGTCGCTTGTTTGGGTTATGCTAACTATTGGTGGAATGATTATTATTTCATTATCTTATGTAGGCTGGAAAAAGTACCGAGCAGAAAAGCGACGTGTGAAAGTTAGAGATTAGATATTCACCATTAACAGTGTGTAAATGTCAATAACTCGCCACAATATAGTTAGTATATAAATTGACTTTTTTTGATGTTTAAATTAGAATAATTATAAAAGTGTACATCGAGAGGTGAGTTTACAAATGGGTTTAGGAGCATTCTTAGTTTATTTTGCGATTATCTTAATCATTCCAATTTGGGCGCAAAGAAAAGTAAAGTCGGCCTATAAGAAATATTCTCAGGTTGCGGCTACATCGGGTATGACTGGTGCGCAAGTTGCTCGAAAGATTTTAGATGATAACGGATTATATGATGTTACAGTTGAGCCGATTCGAGGAGAATTAACGGATCATTATGACCCGCGTGCTAAGGCTGTGCGTCTTTCAGAAAAGAACTACTATGGGAATTCTGTTGCAGGTGCTGCTGTTGCTGCGCACGAAGTCGGACATGCGATGCAGGATGCAGAAGAGTATGCGTTTCTGCGTTTCCGTCACGCACTAGTTCCTGTAGCGAATTTCGGTTCAAACACGTCATTTATTATCCTTATTGCAGGGTTTCTTATGGGAATGTCAGGATTAGTCCTTTTAGGGATTATTTTCATGGCTGCTGCGGTTCTTTTCCAAGTGGTTACGTTACCGGTTGAGTTTAATGCAAGTAGTCGAGCCATGGGACAAATGGTTTCTTCAGGAATTATCCGCAACGATGAAGAACGTGAAACGAGAAAAGTTTTAGATGCTGCAGCATTAACATATGTAGCGGCTGCATTAGTTGCTGTTATGGAACTCGTTCGTTTTGTACTGATGTACATCGGAATGAACAGTGACGATTAATTAAAAGGAAAAAAGAAAAACGACTGAAGGAACCTACTCCTTCAGTCGTTTTTAGCTTTCTTGAATTTTTCTAATTTTCTAATGGTTTCTTATTTTCATCTAGTGTGAAGCCTTCACCAATCACATCTTGAACGTCATTGACGGTAACAAATGCATGGGGGTCAATTCTTTCAACTAATCCCTTAAGACGAATAAGTTCATTTCTACCCACTACGCAGTATAGTACTTCCTTATCGGAACCAGTAAAACTTCCCTTTCCATTAAGTACAGTAGCTCCCCGGTCCATTTCTTTTAAGATGGCACTTGCAATCTCAGGGACACGATCTGAAATAATAAACGAAGCTTTCGCTGAATAAGCACCTTGTTGGATAAAGTCAATGACTTTGGCTGCTATAAATACAGCTAATAGCGTATACATGGCTTCGCGATAGTTTAAATAAAGTAAAGATGAGCCAATTACCATTGCATCAAAGATAAACATCGTTTTTCCCATACTCCAACCGATGTACTTGTAACCTAATTTTGCAATAATGTCTACCCCACCTGTTGTTCCACCGTAACGGAACACAATACCAAGACCGACACCGATGAATACTCCTGCAAAGAGAGCCGCAAGAGTCATGTCATCATGAAGTGGTAAAGAAATAACGGGATAGCGTTGAAAAATATACAAAAAGAGCGAGACACCTAAAGTACCGATGATCGTGTAGATAAAAGTATGCCTTCCTAGAATATACCAACCAACGAAAAATAGAGGTATGTTTAAAAGGAGGTTTGTTATAGCTGGATCAAAATTGAAGATAAAGAATAGGATTAGTGTAATTCCCGTAAATCCGCCATCAGCTAAATTGTTCTCCATATTAAAATAAACTAGCCCAAAAGAAAGAATGGCAGAGCCAAGCAGAATAAAGAATACATTTTTAAATTTAATACGATAGGTCATGTTTTACGTCCTTTTTTAATTATTGCGGATACAAATGGGTGTCGCACGAATATTATACTGGATATGCATTATTTGGGCAAATTGGTTATCAAATTATCCTCGCTAAAGGTTAAAAGTTGTAGTTATTACATCAAATCATTCCACGATCTATAGAAATAAATGTTTTATTCGATAAATATTTGTCAAATGCTCCTGAATTAGCTAACATGAATATAAGGGGTGTTGAGCATGGAAGATCGAAGCTTGAAGGATATGCAAAAGGAAGTAGATGCATACATAAGTCAATTCAAGGAAGGTTATTTTAGTCCATTAGCGATGCTAGCACGAATGACAGAAGAATTAGGTGAACTAGCACGTGAAGTGAATCATTATTACGGAGAAAAGCCGAAAAAAGATTCAGAAGACGAGCGCTCTATGGAACAAGAAATGGGCGATCTTTTTTTCGTCCTTATTTGTTTTGCTAATTCATTAAATATTAATCTAGATGAGGCATTAGAACTTGTTATGGAAAAATTTAAAACAAGAGATGCCAATCGTTGGACAAAAATAGAGGAGGAATCATAAATGACAGAGAACAGGATTAAGATTGTTATTGCAGGGCCAAGAGGGAATATGGGTAGTGAAGCGGTAAAAATGGTGACAGCAACTGAGCATTTCCAGCTTGCGGCAGTAGTGGATTCAAAAAATAACGGGAAGTTATTAAAAGATATTGAAGGACAGCCAGCATTAGATGTTCCTGTTTATGAGGACCTAGCAGTATGTTTAGCTGAGCATGAGCCACATGTCCTTATAGATTTAACAGCACCCAAATTTGGTCGAAAACATATGGAAATTGCCTTTAATCATGGAGTGCGACCTGTGGTGGGGACGACGGGCTTTAGTGAACAAGATATAAATGAGTTAAGAAAGGTAGCTGAAGATAAAAAGTTAGGTGCCATTATTGCGCCAAATTTTGCAATCGGTGCAATTCTTATGATGAAGTTTGCACAGGCTGCTGCTAAATACTTACCTGATGTTGAAATCATTGAAAAACACCACGACCGAAAACTGGATGCTCCATCTGGAACAGCGATTAAAACCGCTCAACTCATTCAGGAGGTTCGAGCTTCAAAAGTCCAAGGACACCCAGATGAAGTAGAAGAATTAGCAGGCGCTCGTGGCGCAACTATCGATGGTATGCATATACATAGTGTTCGGTTACCAGGATTAGTGGCCCATCAAGAAGTCATTTTTGGAGGACAAGGTCAAACATTAACGTTAAGACATGATTCAATTAATCGTACATCCTTCATGCCTGGTATTCAGTTATCTGTAGAAACAGTTATGAAAATGGACACGTTAATTTATGGATTAGAAAATATTATTGAATAGGGGAAATCAAAGTGAGAATTGCATTTATCGCACATGATCAAAAAAAATTAGATATCGTCAATTTTGTTACTGCCTATGAACACATTTTCAAAGAGCATGAATTATTTTCAACAGGCACGACTGGACAACGTATAATGGACGCAACTTCTTTGAAAATTACGCGATTTTTATCTGGTCCGTACGGAGGAGATCAACAGATCGGGGCACTAATCGCTGAAAATCGAATGGATCTAATTATTTTCTTCAGAGACCCATTAACGGCACAACCTCATGAGCCTGATGTAAGTGCTCTTTTGCGTCTTTGTGATGTTCATTCTATACCGTTAGCAACCAATATGGCTACAGCAGAAATCTTAATAAAAGGAATTGAACGTGGAGAGCTTGAGTGGAGACAGAAAAATTAAAGCCAAAGGCCAAAAGAAGTGAGGAGACGTATGAAACTAAAAATCGGAATTAGTTGTTATCCTTCGGTCGGAGGTTCTGGAGTTATTGCAACAGAATTAGGAAAGCTGCTAGCAGAACGTGGGCATGAAGTTCATTTCATTACTTCTAGCGTTCCTTTTCGTCTTGATAAAATTGATCCAAATATATTTTTTCATGAAGTAGAGGTAAATCAATACTCTGTATTTAAACACCCTCCATACGATTTATCTCTAGCTAGTAAAATAGCTGAGGTTGCCAAAAGGCAAAAGTTAGATATACTTCATGTACACTACGCCGTTCCTCATGCAATATGTGCCTATTTAGCAAAACAAATGGTTGGTGACCATTTAAAGATTGTGACGACATTGCATGGTACGGATATCACCGTTTTAGGATATGATCCTTCTTTAAGTGAAGTTATTCGATTTGGGATCGAACAGTCTGATACTGTAACGGCAGTCTCAAATGATCTTGTGAGACAAACTGGAGAACTGCTAGACGTAAATAAAGACATTAAAACGATTTACAACTTTATAGATGAGCGAGTGTATTATAAGAGAGACAATACTGAGCTTAAAAGGCAATATCGAATTGCTGAAGAGGAGAAGGTTATTGTTCATATCTCTAATTTTCGCCCTGTTAAACGAGTAAAGGACGTTATTTTAAGTTTTGCAAAAATTAACGAACATCTGTCTTCAAAGTTACTGTTAATAGGTGATGGACCCGAGTTAACTGTTGCTTGTCAACTTGTCAAACAGTTAGGGATTGAGGAGCGCGTATTGTTTTTAGGTAGTCAAAAAGATGTAGCTGAGATTTTATCCATTTCTGACTTATTACTTTTATTATCTGAAAAAGAAAGTTTCGGTTTAGTTGCACTAGAGGCGATGGCATGTGGGGTTCCTGTCATCGGAACGAATATTGGTGGGATTCCAGAAGTAATTGAGGATGGTAAAACAGGATACATATGTGAAGTCGGTGATATATCGACTATAAGTGATAAGGCAATTAGTTTATTAACAGACGAAGAGATGCATAAACAAATGAGCGTAAGTGCACGTGAGCGTGTGTTAGATCATTTTAGTTCAAAAGATATTGTTGATCAATATGAGCATATTTATCATTCAACTCTCAACAGATGAAGAGGGGCAACAGTATGGAACCGTTATTTTTAATTGGATCAAAAGTTATTCACAAGATAAAGCAACAAGGCGATGAAGCTTATTTTGTCGGGGGGGCAGTCAGAGACTTTCTCTTACAACGACCGGTTCATGATATCGATATTACGACATCTGCACCTGTAGAGCGGATTGAAGAACTTTTTGAGGTAACGATTCCTTTAGGTAAAGAGCATGGTACGATTATTGTACGTTTAGAAGAACAGTCTTTTGAAGTAACCACTTATCGTTCTGTTTCTGACGGTAGAAGTACTTTAGCTGAAGATTTACAGAAACGAGATTTTACTATTAATGCAATGGCCATGAATGAAAAAATGGAGTTAATTGATCCATACAACTTTTATAACGATCTTGAAAATCGATTAATTCGTGCTGTGGAGAATGGAGTAGAACGCTTTGTGGAGGACCCGTTACGAATGCTTCGTGCGTGTCGCTTTAGTAGTCAATTAAACTTTGAAATTGAAAAGGAAACATTTGACGCAATTACAAAGTGCCGAGGTTTAACTGAAAGAACAGCAATTGAAAGAGCGGTTACTGAATTCGAAAAGCTAGTAAAGGCAAGGACGTTTTCGCGTGGCCTCCATTACATGTTATCTTCAGGTTTAACACAGCACATTTCATTTTTAAAAGGTAAGGAGAAAGCTTTAGAAGATTTAGCTGCGATGAAGCTGGAAATACTTTTGTCACTTGAAGAGGTTTGGGCAGCCTTTTTATATGTTGATCAAACTGAACAAGATCTAATAAGTTATTTGAAGGCTTTAAAAAAGTCAAAGCAGTTTGTTCATCAAGTCGTTCGGTTACAAGAAGCATTGAATACTTATAGAAACAACGGCTGGACAAACGGACTCATATACAAAATCGGTCTAGAAAACAGCTTAAAATTAGGGCGATTACTCTACACTTTACACCCGGAAGAAAACCATGTACATACTGAGCAATCCTTAATGAAATGGCACAATAACTTGCCTATAAAAAGTCGCCGGGACTTAAATCTAAATGGACAGTTACTAGTACAGGCATTTCAGAAAGAGCAAGGTGCTTGGATTGAACGTCTACTAGTAAAAGTAGAAAAGGCAGTACTAGCACAAAAGGTTGCAAATAATACAAGAGAAATGATAGCTTGGCTAATGAAAGAGAGGGATATCAATGATGAAGGACAAGCTTTTGGAGATGCTTTCAGAAAATGAGGATGGCTTTGTATCTGGGGAAAAGATCAGTAATAATCTAGGTTGCTCAAGAACGGCGATTTGGAAACATATTGAGGAACTTCGTAAGAACGGGTATGAAGTGGAGGCAGTTCCAAGAAAAGGGTATAGAATTATAACAAGACCTAATACCATTTCACCGCATGAAATAAAGGTGTACTTACAAACTGAAAAAATTGGACAAGAGCTTACTTATCATGAATCACTACCGTCTACACAAGAGGTTGCCCATCGTTTAGCACAAGAAGGAGCAGCCGAAGGACATGTAGTAATTGCTGATGAACAAACATCAGGCAAAGGAAGGTTAGGCCGAGTTTGGCATTCTCCAATTGGGACGAGTATTTCAATGAGTATTATTTTACGTCCAAAAGTATCTCCACAGAAAGCGCCTCAGCTAACGCTGCTTGCTGCGGTTGCAGTGGTAAGAGGTATTGAGAAAACGACTGGTTTACAATGTAGTATTAAGTGGCCAAACGATATTCTACTGAACGGCAAAAAGATTGTGGGCATCTTAACAGAAATGCAATCAGAGCCTGACTATGTGCATTCTGTCATCATTGGAATAGGAATTAATGTAAATCATAAACGCGAACAGTTCTCATCTGAACTTCGTGAAATTGCCACTTCTTTAGCGATTGCCAAAGGTGAAGAAGTTAGTCGAGCGAAGTTAATGAGTAATGTTTTCTATGAGTTAGAATCATTGTATAAGCACTATCTCCTAGAAGGCTTTGATGTGATCAAACCACAGTGGGAAAGTTATGCAATAAGCCTCGGTAAGCGAATTATTGCAAGAACAATACAAGGAACTATTGAGGGAGTGGCTAAGGGCATTACAGATGATGGTGTACTTCTACTAGAAGATGATGAGCAGGTTGTTCATCAAATTTATTCCGCAGATATTGAAATAAAATAAAGAAAAGTTGATCACAAATCTGTTACATTTTGTTATACTCTTGATATGGGCAGTATCCATTAGAACTGCACCTTTTGGATTAAACTACTTTTATACACAATTTTAAACTTATGTAGTCTGCCTTGATCCATTTAGGGACTGGGACAGAGGGATGAATTAAACCGATCAACTGTTTGACAGTGTTGACTTATAATTCCTTTGAATCCTTCTTCCGGTGTGGAAAGAAGGATTTTTTACATCTTAGCCTGTCGGTTTATTCAGTTTCCTCTATAAAAAAGGAGGAGAAACGATGAAAACATCAACAGATTTTAAGAAGATGAAAGTATCAAATGAAAAGATTGCGATGATAACAGCTTATGATGCACCATCAGCCAAGTTAGTCGAACAGGCTGGTGTGGACATGATCCTAGTCGGTGATTCACTCGGTATGGTAGTATTGGGCTATGACTCAACCGTTCCTGTTACCTTAGAGGATATGATCTTGCATACAAGGGCAGTAAAACGAGGTGCAAAGCAAACGTTTATCGTTACAGATATGCCGTTTCTTACGTACCATAGCTCCATTAGTGAGACGATGAATAATGCAAAACGTCTTATGCAAGAAGGCGGTGCACATGCAGTCAAAGTTGAAGGCAATGGGGAAGTTATTCAAACGATTGGAATGTTAACAAAAGCAGGCGTCCCTGTGGTTGCTCATTTAGGCTTAACTCCACAGTCCGTAGGGGTGCTGGGTGGCTATAAGGTTCAGGGGAAAGATAAAGAAAGTGCAAATGAACTCATAGAAGATGCAAAGAAAGTAGAGAGAGCTGGGGCAATTGCACTTGTGCTTGAATGTGTACCTAAACAATTAGGTGAATTTATTAGCAAACAGCTGACCATTCCTGTTATTGGTATTGGCGCTGGTGCTAACACAGACGGGCAAGTGTTAGTTTACCATGATGTCATTGGTTACGGTGGAGAATTTGTTCCGAAGTTTGTGAAGAAGTACGCGGACCTTTCACCTGTTATTCAACGAGCGGTTGCTGATTACGTTTCGGAAGTAAAAAATAAGCAGTTTCCAGAAGAGAAACATACGTTTACGATGAGTGAAGAACAACTCTCGCATCTTTATGGAGGCGTAAAATAGAAAATGAAAATTGTTGAAACAGTACAAGAGTTACAAAAGTTGATCAAGGAAGCAAAAAGAAATGAAAGCGTTATCGGCTTTGTTCCAACGATGGGTTTCCTGCATGAAGGACATATGAGCCTTGTAGAACAAGCTCAAAAAGAATGTGACCTTGTTGTCATGAGTATTTTTGTCAACCCGCTACAATTTGGACCAAATGAAGACTTTGACCGATACCCAAGAAATTTTGAACGTGACAGTCGATTAGCTCAAAATGCTGGTGTTGATGTTTTATTTTACCCAAATGTAAAAGAAATGTACCCGACAGAGTCAGCGATGAAGGTCATCGTTCATGATGGGGTAGATGTACTTTGCGGAAAAAGCCGGCCAGGACATTTTGATGGTGTCGCAACAGTTGTTTTAAAGTTATTTAATATTGTTACACCTGATCGAGCTTACTTTGGTATGAAAGATGCTCAGCAAGTAGCTGTTATTGAAAAAATGATCCGTGATTTTAACTTACAAGTAAGTCTAATCGGCTGTCCAACCCTTCGTGAAGAAGATGGTCTTGCCAAAAGTTCAAGAAATGTTAATCTAACTGAAGTGGAAAGAAAAGAAGCCACATCTATTTTTGACAGTTTACAACTAGCAAAAGACCTAATTGCCCAAGGGGATCGTAAGGCAGATCGCATTAAAGCAGAAATGACAACATTCTTAGAAAAAAGTAGTTCAGGCACTATTGATTACATTGAACTATTAACGTATCCAGATCTAAATCATCTTGACCAATTGGAAGGAAAAGTGATAATTGCCATTGCTCAACAATATTCAAGAGCCCGATTAATTGATAATATCGTATTAGATATAGAATAAGCTGAGCATTTTTTAATTGGGGAGAACCAAGGAGGAGAACAAAACAATGTTTCGTACAATGATGAAATCAAAAATCCACCGTGCCCGTGTCACTGAGGCCAACTTAAATTATGTAGGTAGTATTACAATTGATGAAGATATTATGGATCAAGTTAATATTCTTGAAAATGAAAAAGTTCAAATCGTAAATAATAATAATGGTCAACGCTTTGAGACCTATGTAATTGCTGGTCCAAGAGGAAGCAAAGTTTTCTGTGTAAATGGTGCTGCAGCGCGACTCGTACAAGAAGATGATGTAATCATTGTTATTGCATATGCACTTGTGGCTGAAGAAAAAATATTAGAACATGAACCAAAAGTCGCTATTATGAATGAAAAAAATGAAATAGTTGAAATGATTGGTACAGAGCCTGCTTCGACTGTTTTGTAAGGCAACTATTACTAACATAATCCCCCCTCATTAGAAGAAAACTGTTGGATAACAGCATCTATGAGGGGGGATTTTTTATGCAAAAAATAGAAATTAAACAATGGGAAATGATGATGGAACAATTGAAAAACAATTGGAAGAAAATTGGGGAAAATGAACGTAATGACTACATCAATGAACTAGCAAAATTAAACGAAGCCGTTTTAGATAAATGGGTTGAAATGGACGAAGAATTACATGTCTTAAAAGATGAGATTAAAAATTTTAGCTATGAGTGCACTAGTTATTCCTCAAAAGGCACTTCCTACTTTGAATTGGATTTATATCATCAAGCAATTGAAGAGTTTCTTAAAGAAATAAAGGCCCATCGACATCCTATTGTCAAATTATATCTCGCTTATTCATACTTATACGTCCAAAATTATGAAAAGGCCAAAGAGTGGTTTCTATACTTAATTCATAGTAAAGAGTCCATATCGAGCCAACATTTTGCTTATGTTGGTCTCGGTTGTTTAATGGCACAACAAGAAAAATATGACGAGGCTATTACCTATTTCGAAAAGTCCTTATCTCTTACCAACAATTCCGATGTAGTGTATAATTTAGGCATGTGTCACTTTTTACAGCACCAACCAAGCTTGGCTTTACCATATTTTAGAGAAGCCATTGAGTTACTTCCTGAAGATGGTGATGTATACTATTTTCTAGGTCGATGTTATGTTGAATTAGATAAATATGATCAAGCATGTCAAACATGGGTTACTGGGTTACAATTGGTTGAAAGCAAAGGAATGTTACAAACTTTAGCATACGAGATGGAGTGGATGGGCTATTACGCTGGAGCCATTCATTGTTATAAACGGTTACTTGCACTCGGTTTTGACGACACTGAAGTTTATCATGGGTTAGCATGGAACTACGGATTAATGGATATGCGTCAAAGTGCAGACAAACTTTTTATGCACTTAATTCAAGAGAACCCGTATCAAGTCAATTGTTGGATTTCGTATTTATGGTTATTACAAGCCTGGGGCGAAAAAACAAAGTTTGAAAAAGTACGTTCGTACTGTAACAGGCTCAATTTTTCTCACCCATTATTGGAGCAAATACTTTAAGTACAAGAATCAGTCACTCGAGAGGTGAAACTCGTGAAAGAAACACGCTTTGTCGTTGTAGATATAGAAACCACCGGTCATTCCCCGCAACAAGACCGGATTATTCAAATAGGTGCAGTGTTAGTTCAAGACGGCGAGATTATTGAGCGCTTTACTTCATTTGTTAATCCGCAAATGAATATCCCGCCATTTATCGAGTCATTAACGGGGATATCCGATGAAATGGTGGCGCTGGCCCCTACTCTTGAACAAGTCATACCTGAGTTACTGCACATGTTAGAGGGCTCATACTTTGTTGCCCATAATGTTCAATTTGATTTATCATTTTTACAAGCCCAGCTCGATGAGGTGGGTTATCATCCTTTTAAAGGACCAATCCTAGATACAGTTGAACTATCTCGATTGCTATTGCCTAATGAAGAAAGCTATAAGCTGCAGCAATTAGCTGAAAGTTTTAATTTTCAACATGATCGTCCTCATCAAGCCGATAGTGATGCAGAAGTTACTGCATTGCTGTTATTGAAAATGATACATAAGTTAGAAGGGTTACCACTAGTTACGCTACAGAAATTAAAAGAGATTACGACACGTCTGAAAAGTGATTTCAATACTTTATTGGAGCCTATAATTAGTAAAAGGTTGACAAGTTATAACGAAGAGGTTGAGCAGGACTTTGATATTTACCGCCAATTAGCAATTCGAAAAAAAACAGTGGAAGCTAATGGGGAAGAAGAAGTTTTAATTACACAGTCCCAACTCAAAGATTTTGTTGAAGATACATTTACAAATCTAAGTGAAATGAAAAAAAAATTCCCCAATTATGCAGTGCGTACAGGACAGCTAGAAATGATTGAAGCTGTCTCTGATGCCTATGAAAGCAGGAGTCATCTTTTAGTTGAAGCAGGTACAGGTACAGGCAAATCATTAGGCTACTTAATCCCATCGGTTTTTTATGCTAAAACTTATGGACGAAGGGTCGTAGTAAGTACTCATACTATTTTATTACAACAACAATTAATAGATAGTGATATCCCAGCATTAAAGAGTATGTTACCATTCACATTTAAGGCTGCACTGCTTAAAGGAAGAAGTCATTATTTATGTTTAAGAAAATTTGAACAGCGATTACAAAATCATTTAGATGATAATTATGATACATTATTATCTAAAGGACAAATATTAATCTGGCTTACAGAAACAACTACAGGGGATGTAGAAGAATTAAATTTACCTTCAGGCGGTCGAAGTTTCTGGCTGGAAATCCAAAGTGAGCCTAATTCATGCTCGGGACCACAATGTCCTTGGTTTTCAAGATGTTTTTATCAACATGCGAAAAAAATGGCTCAAAAAGCAGACATTATTATTACAAATCATGCGTTATTATTTACAGATGTTGCTCAAAACCATTCGATTATCCCAAGTTATTCTCAAGCCGTGATTGATGAGGCCCATCATTTTGAAGACGTAGCAAGTAATCATTTAGGGGTATCGATTGACTTTCATCAAATGGCATTTTTATTTAATCGATTGGCTAATTCGAAACAAGCTATTTCCTCTGTGTTTGGCAAATGCGGGCAAGTGCCTGCGGCCGATGAGAAGCAATCCTTAGAGATGAAGATTGAAACGTGTAAATTTGAAATTGATGAACTGTTTCGTATGCTGCATAGTTACGTAATAAAAATGAAAAAATCGTCTTCGACAGAGGTAGGTCGGTTATCCTATCGTTACTGTGCACCGAATGAGCATGGATCGTTATGGCAGAGCATCTTAGAGTGTGGTCTTCGAGTTTACACGTTTTTAAAAGAGTTAAACCGACAGCTGGAATATTACGTACAACATTTAAATGACAACGTAGACGATCTTTCTTGGGAAGACAGAGGAACTATTGCTGATTTCCAAGGTGTAACTAATGATTTTGAAGAAACGAAACAGATCATCGAGCAACTCCTTCTCGAATATGATCCTAACGCAGTGTATTGGATTGAAATTGAGGAAAAAGGAGCTAAAAATGCAACATACTTGTTTAAGAAGCAAGTGCAATTAAAAGAAACATTAGCAGATGAATTTTTTGCAAAGAAAGATTCAGTTATTTTGACATCGGCTACTCTTTCTGTAAAAGAATCCTTTTCTTACTTTATTGAACGGTTGGGGTTAGAAGATTTTGGACCAAAGTCGCTTATCATTCCTTCTCCTTTTGATTACAGAAGTCAGTCCAAATTATATATTCCAACAGATACATTCAGCATTAATGAGGAACCTGAATTGTTTGTTTCAGATATTGCAGAAAAGATTATAAAGATCGCTCATGTAACTAAAGGGCGAATGCTCATCTTGTTTACATCCTTTAAGATGTTAAAGCAAACATACCAGATCATCAAAGAACGTATGGGAGAGGATGAGTTTTATCTAATCGGACAAGGAATTAATAGTGGCAGCCGAACAAAGTTAATAAAAACGTTCAAACAAAGTGACCAAGCCATTCTTTTTGGTACAAGTAGTTTTTGGGAAGGTATTGATATTCCGGGTGAGGACTTAAGTTGTTTAGTCATCATTCGCCTGCCTTTTTCACCACCTGATGATCCGGTTTTACAGGCACGATCGGAACATATGAAGTTAGAGGGAAAAAACCCATTTATGAATTTAGCGCTGCCGCAAGCTATTATAAGGTTTAAACAAGGGGTAGGGCGACTCATTCGTTCGGAAGGGGATCGTGGCGTGATCGTCGTTATGGATCAAAGAGTAAATTCAACGCGCTACGGGAAAATGTTCTTACTATCCGTTGAAGATGTCCCTGTCCTAAAGGTCAACACAAACGAGTTACTAACTGATTTAAAAGACTGGTATCAGTCGTAAGGTAAAATATCATTATACGCGAACCACAGGCATACATTAGTTTTAGTAACATAACTTTGCCATATTTGTTACAAACTAATACGGTTAATGGAAAATTCGGAGGTTTCGCGTATGCAGATGCTTATTAAACGGCTGGCATGCTTCTTTTTTTGCATGTTTTTATTAGCTGGTTGCCAGGTAGTGTCAGTAGTAAATGTAACAAATGAATTGGAGGTTGAATTTTCTTTAGATGATGACGAGATCGCTTTTACCTATTTTGATCTTCCTAGTGGTGAAGCAACATTAATTCAATCTGGACAAGGAGGAACAGTCTTAATTAATACAGGCGACTCATTGTCACAAATAGAATTGGCAAAAAAGTTACATATGTATCATGTTGAAACAATCGATTCTTTAATTGTAACGAATCATGGTAAGGAATATAGTGGGAATATTGAGTGGCTTGTAGATCATTATCAAATCTCTTCAATTATCGTTCCTAACGCCAATAAAGGAACAATAGAAGCTCAATTGCAACAAAACAACGGAAAAATAGTCGGTTGGAAAGAAGGAGAGAAGCATGAAGTTCTTCCTAATCTAAAGACCGAAGTGTTATTTACTGGTGAGAATGATGCAGTTGATCCTTGCTTAGTCCTTTCTTTTACATATGGAGAACACCGTACGTTATATATGGGACTTGCAGATTCTAAAATAGAGGAAATTCTAGCTTCTCAGTATGATTTGAAATCAACGATTCTTAAGGTCGGTCATTTTGGTAGTTCGAATGGTACGTCACAGGAATTCCTTGAAGAAGTAGATCCTCAAGTGGCCATTCTTTTTTCACTTGAGGGAAAACGGCCTAGCGAATATGTATTAGAACGATTACAAGAAACATGGATTGATGTTTATCAAACAAAAAAAATAGGTGCAGTATCGATTAAGTGTACGTTAGACAATTATGAAATTTGGACGGTACGCGCAAGTGGGCAGGAGTTTCATATCGCCGTATCGAATTGAAAAAGTCTAGCCAAGAGAATTAATTAGAACAGAAGGGATTCACATAAGTATGGACAAAGTTTTTTATAACGGAGTCATTATTACAGCTAATGAAAATGACGAAGTATATTCATCGGGCTATGTACATGTGAAAGATGAAAAATTTATTGAGGTAGGTTCAGGGTATCCTAATCACATAAAATCGGAAAAAGTCAAATTTTATAATTTAAATGGACAATGGCTCCTTCCAGGGTTAATAAATACACACGGGCATACACCGATGACGCTTTTACGAGGTCATTCTGACGATTTACCGCTTAAGCGGTGGCTGCAAGAAAAAATGTGGCCGATGGAGCAAAAACTTACTCGCGAAGCTGTAATCGCAAGCTCAAAGCTAGCCATGGTTGAGATGCTGAAGTCTGGGACAACAACATTTCTTGATATGTATCACTTGTTTCTTGATGATATTGCTAATATCGTTGAGGAAGTAGGTATGAGAGCTGTTATTACCCGTGGGATTATTGGTTTATGTAGCAGAGAAGAGCAAAAAGCTAAGCTCAACGAAGCGATTGCAATAGCTAAACATTGGCATGGTAAAGGGAATGGACGAATAACAGCGATGTTGTCTCCACATTCACCCTATCTATGCCCACCTGACTATATTGCGGAAATTGCAAGTGAAGCTAGGGCACTAGGTTTACCTGTTCATACCCACATGTCTGAAACTGCTCAAGAAGTTGAGGAAAACGTAAATAAGTATGGAAAGCGACCAGTTGAACTTTTACAGAATACTGGATTTTTTGATGGAGAAGCATTAGTAGCACATGCGGTTCATGTGAATGATGAAGAATTAGAAATTCTTGCTAAACATCAAGTTGCGGTTTCTCACAACCCAATGAGTAACTTAAAACTTGGTTCAGGAATTGCACCTATTCAAAAGATGCTTGCCAAAGGAATAACCGTGTCCATAGGTACAGATAGTGTAGCATCTAATAATAACCTGGATTTAATTCAGGAAATGCGAACAGCTGTGTTATTACAAAAAGGGATAAATGAAGATCCCACTTCGGTTAAGTCAACGGAAGGAATTAAGTTGATTACTGGTAATGGCGCAAAAGCGTTAGGATTACAGAATACAATAGGTGCCATTAAAAGAGGATTCGACGCAGACTTTATCATTATGCAAGAACAGCAAGCACATCTCCAACCGGCAATGAATGCCCTATCTCATGTCGTATACTCTTCCAGTGGTGCAGATGTAGTAGATGTGTATGTCAAAGGTAAGCAACTAGTTAAAAACAGTGAGTGTTTATTTCTTGATGAAGAAAAAATTATTGCAGAATGCAATGACCATTATGGAAAGATGCTAAGGTAATAAAATAAATCCTGTACCATTAAGATACAGGATTAATGAGGTGTGAGTAGGAGTTATTTTTTGTAACTGTTTTACCCGCGATTTAGCAGCGATGGAAATTGAGTCTGTCTTATACTACATCTTATTTTTTTTGCTTGATTAGAACGTACTGGAGACGAAAGAGAGAACCATTCTTTTTCTTGTTGGAACTGTTCAGCTGTTGAGAGCTGAGAGTAGGGCCATTGTATTTGATTGTGTTTCAATTGCTACTCCTCCTTTATGGGAGCTTACTTATAGTATAGCCTTTGTGAACGATGTGTATGTTAGAAATCGTTACTCAAATAGGAAGAAGTTAATATTTTTGGAGGAATAATTATGGAACAGAAAATGGTTGTTTTATCTACCGTAAAGATTGAAAAGTCACCGGATGTTTATAAAGTGGTTGATGCTTTAAATCGAACTTTGAAAGAAAAAGACCTCATGTTTGGGCTAGCTTTAGATGACGAAGAAGCAAATAAGATGGTGTTTACCATTTACCGAACATAAAAGATTGGTGATTAGTTTATGAAAAAGTGGGTTATAACAATTGTATGTGCGCTTTTAATCGCAGCTATCGGGATGTCTATATACTTTTACCAAAACATGCGTTCACCAATTACAGAGCAAGAACAATTGGCAATAGAAAGAGCATTGAATGAAACGGAAATAGGTATAATTGAAGATGTTTCCTTTTACCATGGTACTCAGCCATATGTCGTCATTAAAGGTCAACAAGAAGATGGTGAAACGGATCTTATCGCTTGGGTTGGACAAGAGGCAGAAAGCATTGTTGTCAAACCAGCGAAGAATGGGTTAACTGAAGAAGAAGTTAGACAATTTGCAGTTAGTGAATTAGCCCCTAAAAGGCTTCTTGCTGTCCGTCTTGGATTGGAAAATCGTTTGCCTATATACGAAATTACATATATAGATCAAAATGACCGGTACTCTTTTTATTATATTACCTTTGAAGATGGTACATTTGTAAAAAGGTATAGTCTAAAGACAGATGACTAAATCAAAATCATTCAATTTTTCAGATATCGGTTGATTCATGTTTTTACAATGATTATAGTAGTAGTGTGTATCTAAATGTAGAATAGAAAAGAGGAGAGAAAATGAAGTTAGCGAAAAGAGTTTCAACATTAACGCCATCATCGACATTGGCAATTACTGCAAAAGCCAAAGCACTTCGTGAACAAGGCCATGATGTGATCGGATTAGGTGCGGGTGAACCTGACTTTAACACTCCACAATATATTATCGATGCTGCTGTAAAGTCAATGGAGGAAGGTCAAACAAAATATACACCGTCTGGTGGTTTACCAAAATTAAAAGATGCTGTCATCGGTAAATTTAAAGAGGATCAGAACATTACATATTCTGCAAACGAAATTATCGTTTGTTCTGGAGCAAAACATGCTCTTTATACACTTTTCCAAGCGATATTAGATGAAGGAGACGAGGTCATCATTCCTACTCCTTATTGGGTTAGTTACCCTGAGCAAGTAAAGCTTGCAGACGGTAATCCAGTTTACATTGAAGGAAAAGAAAGCAATGAATTTAAAGTAACGAAAGAACAATTAGAAGCAGCTATAACTAATCGAACGAAAGCATTTATCTTAAATTCTCCAAGTAATCCAACGGGATCCATGTACAGTGAAGAAGAAATGAGAGCACTTGGGGAAGTTTGTTTAAAGCATGATATACTTATTGTTTCAGACGAGATCTACGAAAAGCTTGTATACGATGGAGCGGTTCACACGTCGATTGCTCAACTTTCTGATGAGTTGAAAGAGCAGACGATCATTATTAATGGCGTATCTAAATCTCACTCAATGACAGGTTGGAGAATCGGTTATGCGGCTGGTAATGCAGAAATTATTAAAGCGATGACAAACCTTGCAAGTCATAGTACGTCCAACCCGACAGCGAATGCACAATTTGGTACCATTGCAGCTTACACGGAAGACGATGGTTCAGTTGAAAATATGCGTCAAGCTTTCGAAGAGCGTCTTCATAAAGTATATGAGCAGTTAGTTGCAATTCCTGGTCTTTCATGCGTTAAACCCAAAGGAGCCTTCTACTTATTCCCAAATGCAAAAGAAGCTGCCATAAACTGTGGGTACGATAATGTTGATGACTGGGTAACTGCTTTATTAGACGAAGAAAAGGTAGCTCTTGTCCCTGGTTCAGGTTTTGGAGCACCAGAAAATGTTCGTCTTTCTTATGCTACTTCACTTGAAGCGATACAAGAAGCATTGACAAGAATTGAACGTTTCATTGAAAAAAAGAGTAAGTAATAAATTCTGTTAAAAAGGTTGACAGACCAAGAAGTGCTGTCAACCTTTTTTCAATAGAGTAAGAATGTATAAAATTATAAGGTGTCTAGGTCCAGGTGCCATCGGCTCGAGGTCCCTTCAGGCCAGCAAGCGTATCTTAAAAGAAAGACACGTATTGCTGGCCCTCCAGCGCTTGTCGCCGATAAGCAGGCGCCTTGCGCTTTTCTTGTATGAAAACTTGCTCAAAATTAGTAAAAGCTTGTATAATGGTTGTTGGTATATATACAATTATACATAGAAAATATACATATATTGCTGGAGGGAAAATAGTGAATAAGACGACAATTTCAACGGTCGGGCAATTTGTCGGACAAGAGGTCAAAATAGGTGCTTGGTTAGCTAACAAACGCTCAAGCGGGAAAATTGCATTCTTACAATTAAGAGATGGAACTGGATTTATACAAGGTGTTGTTGTAAAAGCAGAAGTTGGAGAAGATATATTTTTAAAAGCTAAAAATATGACTCAAGAGTCTTCATTGTATGTAACAGGTATTGTTCGTGAAGATGAAAGAGCACCGTCTGGTTTTGAATTAACAGTAACAAATGTTGAGGTTATTCACGAGGCAGTAGATTACCCAATCACACCAAAAGAGCATGGAACAGAATTTTTAATGGATCACCGTCATTTATGGTTACGTTCTAAAAAGCAACATGCCAATATGAAAGTACGAAATGAAATCATTCGTGCAACCTATGAATTTTTTAATAAAGAAGGATTCGTAAAAGTTGACCCGCCAATTCTGACAGGAAGTGCTCCTGAGGGAACAACTGAATTATTTGCAACAAAATACTTTGATGAAGATGCATACCTTTCTCAAAGTGGACAACTTTATATGGAAGCGGCTGCGATGGCGCTCGGTAAAGTATTCTCATTTGGTCCAACATTCCGTGCAGAAAAATCAAAGACTCGTCGACACCTCATTGAATTCTGGATGATTGAACCAGAAATGGCGTTTTATGAGTTTGAAGATAACTTAAAAGTACAAGAAGAGTATGTCGCATATGTGATTCAATCTGTATTAAAGAACTGTAAGATTGAATTAAACGCATTAGGAAGAGATACGAGTAAGCTTGAAAATATCGTTGCACCATTCCCGCGTATTACGTATGATGATGCAATTAAACTTTTACATGAAAAAGGTTTTGATGATATTGTTTGGGGCGATGATTTCGGTGCACCACACGAAACAGCAATTGCTGAAACATATGATAAGCCTGTGTTCATAACACACTACCCAACTAGCTTAAAACCATTCTATATGCAACCAGATCCAAACAATGACAAAGTCGTTCTTTGTGCGGATATGATAGCTCCAGAAGGATACGGTGAAATCATTGGCGGATCAGAACGTATTCATGATCATGATTTGCTTGCTGAAAGAATGAAAGAACATGATTTAGACCCAGCTGCTTATAAGTGGTACGCAGAGCTACGCAAATACGGTTCCGTTCCTCACTCTGGATTTGGATTAGGACTAGAGCGAACAGTAGCATGGATTTGTGGGGCAGAACACGTTCGTGAAACGATCCCGTTCCCTCGCTTATTAAACCGTCTGTATCCATAAGTAAAAAGATAAGCAAGACCTATAAAAAAGAATAAAGGGTCAGACCTTCATAGCTATAGACACAGCTACAAGGTCTGACCTTTTTGTTGCCTCATACAATTAGAAGTAACGAAAAAAGGTAGATTATAAAGGGAGAAGATACCCCAAATAAATAGACATAAACGATCGAATACATCATTTAAAATGACAGCGATAACAGTTCATAATAGGGAAAACTGTCGAGTAATGCCAAATGATGTTGATGGAGTTACGTGTTATAATAATCATGAGGTGTTTTTATGAATAATCGTTTTTTAATGCAATGGATCACTGAAGGTCAACTATCAGTCCCAAGGCTTTTACTTAAAAATTATCGAAAAATTGGCTTAAACGAGGAAGAGTTTGTTCTACTTCTTCAAGTATATGACTTTTTATCAGAACAACATTCATTTCCGACTCCAGAAAATTTATCAGCAAGAGGTCCGTCTTCATTAGAGTGTGCTAGAATCCTTGGTCAATTATTGAAAAAAGGCTATCTATCTATTGAAGAACATGTAGATGAAGATGGGATACTTTTTGAATCATATAGTATTGAACCGTTATGGGAAAAGTTAATCCACGTAATGACTAATGAAAAAATAGAGCAGGAAAATGAAGTGAAACAGCAAGAAGAGTTTAATATTTACTCCGTTTTTGAACAGGAATTCAGTCGACCACTATCACCGATTGAATGTGAAACGTTAGCGATGTGGCTAGATCAGGACCATCATTCACCAGAAATCATTCGTGCCGCATTACGTGAGTCTGTCGTTTCAGGAAAACTAAACTTTCGATACATCGATCGTATTTTGTTTGAGTGGAAGAAAAATGGTGTTCAAACATTACAACAAGCACGCGCATACGGCGAAAAATTCCGTAAGTATCAACAATCAAAGCAACCGACACAAGAAAAGCGAAAAGTGGAACCTTTTCCTACGTATAACTGGTTAGAGAAGTAGTTTTGGAGGTCAACGAATAATGCTTACGAAAAAAGATATTCAGTATGTACTAGAAACAATGGGGGAAATGTTTCCAGAAGCAGAATGTGAATTAACCCATTCTAATCCTTTTGAACTAACAATAGCTGTTCTTCTATCAGCTCAGGCAACGGATGTACTCGTTAATAAAGTTACTCCGGGTTTATTTGCCAAGTATAAAACACCTGAAGACTATGTAGCTGTTCCTTTAGAAGAATTAGAAAATGACATACGTCGTATTGGTTTATTTAGAAGTAAAGCAAAAAATATTAAAAAGCTTGCGCAATCATTAATTGAGCAATATAACGGTGAAATCCCTACTGAACGTGATGAGCTTATGAAATTAGCTGGAGTAGGACGAAAGACAGCTAATGTTGTCGTATCCGTCGCCTTCAATACACCTGCGATTGCAGTTGATACACATGTCGAACGAGTATCCAAGCGACTAGGCATTTGTCGTTGGAAAGACAATGTACGTGAAGTGGAAGAAACATTAATGAAAAAAATACCGAAAGAACAATGGTCGGTTACCCATCATCGACTCATTTTTTTTGGTCGTTATCATTGTAAGGCTCAATCTCCACAATGTGAGATTTGTCCTTTATTAGACATTTGTCGAGAAGGGAAAAAACGAATGAAAGCCAAAGGAGCGAAAGGGTAATGCAAAAAAGTTACCCTGTTCCTTTATCCTTTCGTGTATTCCCGTTCTATGTAGAAGAAACTAAATTTAATTCGAGTAATCAAGACCAGGCATCAACTATTTTATTTTATGATGATATGCTAGAGGCACTCAATGAACCGAACAGCAAACCGTGGTTTGAGTCAACCACCCACGTACCCGAGCTTTTTGTACAGTGGAAGGAAACAATAGACGATCTCAATGAATTGTATTCGAAACGCGACCGAAAAGCGGCCAAACCAGTAATGATCCGGATGGTTGCTCAATTAATTCAAGCCATATATTGGACAAACCATGTACCTGTTACCAACCTTGAGCAATTAGAACTTCACATCAATCAACTCCATTATAAACCGGTAAACATAAGTGAACGAATTGCTTTTATACGAAGAGAGCCAGATCATTTTCATTCTTATAACCAGTTAAAGGCCTTATTTGAGGAAACCGAGAAAATGTACTATCGCTCACTAACTCAAAAAGATTTAAGCATATAATTCACTTTCGTGCAGTACCTCACATATCCATATAAATAGTTCATGCTATTGAAGAACTGGAATGGTTAACATCTGTCAATAAAATTTAATTACGTTCTTCTCATTTTTTAGAAAATTCGTTATAGTAAAGGGATAAGGATGGTGTGGAGACATATGACAGTTGTAAAAGAGAAATTAAAAACAGAATTAATTCCGTACTCTCAAGAAGAACGATATCGCCTTGAGAAATTAGCAGAAAAACAAGATAAAAAAACATTTGAGGTTGCTTTTTGCGGACATTTCTCAGCAGGTAAATCAACGATATTGAATACATTACTTGGAGCGGAAGTGTTACCGACAAGCCCAATTCCTACAAGTGCTAACATTATCGGCATTAAGAATGGAGAGCTAGGCTTAACACTACATACGAAAGACGGCGAGGAAAAGCAGTGGAAAGGTGAAATTCCTTGGACACAAGTACGTGAATGGGGAATGAATGGGAATGAAATCTCGAATATGGTCATTACGGCACCGTTACCGTTTTTAGGGGAACATAGCTGTATACTTGACACACCAGGGGTCGATTCTACCGATGAATCGCATGAAGCAGTAACAGTTGATCAATTATATACGACAGATGCTATTGTTTATGTTATGGATTACAACCATGTTCAATCCGAAACGAACTTATATTTTTTAAAACAGCTTTCCCTTGAAAAGAAACCGATATATATCATAATAAACCAAGTGGATAAGCACAATGAACAAGAAATCCCATTATCCGTATTTAGACAATCGGTTCAAGATGTGTTTAGTCGTTGGGAAATCCGACATCTAGGATTATTTTTTACAACGATGAAAAAGCCAGACCATCCATTAAATCAATTTAAGACGTTTGAAAAAACGATTAAATCCTTACTTTTTCATAGTGATAAATTGTTAAATGGATCAAGGTTACGACTCGAACAAGGTTTTTACCAAGCGGTTGAAAATCGACTACAAGAAGACAAACTTGATGCAGTTGATCAACTGCTAGATGAGATGAAAGAAAAAGGCTATGAGACTTCCCAATTAGATGAGCAACAACATCTAAAGACAAAACTAGTAGAAGTTCGCCATTATGACAAGGCAATTTATAAATCGTTTGATGATGAATTAGGCGGTCTTTTTAAAGATGTTATCTTATTCCCATATACAACGACAGATCTTGCGAGAAATTGGATTGAAAGTATTCAACCCGGCTTTAAAGTAGGTTTTTTATTTGCAAAGAAAAAGACGCAAGAAGTTCAAGATGAACGGTTAAGACTACTCGTTCAAGACTTGCAAGATAAAGTGAAAACACAATTGTTGTTCCATGTTCAAGCTTACTTTCAAAAGATTGACCGAATGAAATTATCAAACGTAGCAGAGTTAGAAGCAGCGATTAATCAGCTGTCTTTTGAAGTAACAGATGAGTTACTCAAAAAGAATGTTAAATCAGATCATGCAAGTCGTGACTATGTGTTTGCATTTTCAAAAGAAATTACTTCAATTATTGTAAGAGACATTCGTAACAAGGCTAGAGAAATTGTTGATTTACAAATTGAAGGATTAAAGGAAGCTTATCGTGAAGAAGAAAAAGCGCTAGAAGCCCAATTAGCTAAGTTTAAAGATATTGAGACCTATGTAGAACAAGTAAATCAAGTTAAAGCCAACTTTGACGAAAACATCGAGATCGTTAAAGACCAAATATCAACATATCCTCCAGAGCGAGAATATAATGAAGAGATTAAAAATGCTTCAAGTCAATCGTATCCTGAAAAACTGGAAAATGGTTTTGCTAATGTGGTTTTACCAGAAGAAGGGGTTATTGATACGAGTTGGGAAGTGACAGAAGAAAAGTCAGCGGTTGATTTTTCTGAAGAAGAGACGTTGACATGGTTACAGTCGATTAAGAATGTTCTACATGACCACAAAGATCAAGTGATCGTTTCTCAGGAACGTAATCACTTAATGGAACGAATTCATCGTTATGAAAATCAAACGTTCATCATTTCATTGTTTGGTGCATTCAGTGCGGGTAAATCAAGCTTTGCGAATGCTTTATTAGGAGAAAATATTTTACCGGTATCACCGAATCCAACGACGGCAACGGTTAATACGGTTGAACAATCAACTGCAGATTACCCTCATGGAACAGCAAAGGTGACCGTGAAATCGGTAGATGCATTAAATTACGAAATTAAATCTGTCAGTGAGCAACTAGATGAATCGTTAGACCTTGAACGACTTGCTCAATGGAAGCCGAATATGAAAGACTATGTTTCTAGTTGGCAAAAAACATATGCTGAGTATTTGTTAACGATTCAGCAAAGTATTGCTTCTACTGAATGGAAATTAGGCAGTGAATTTAGTGTGTCTCACGAAGAAATGCAATCATTAGTTGCTGAAGAAAGTAAAGCGTGTTTAATTGAAAAAGTAAATATATACTTTGATAGCGCAATTACCAAAAAAGGAATTATTCTTGTCGATACTCCAGGTGTCAACTCGATCCACGGTCGCCATACCAATGTGGCTTTTCAACAAATGCGCCAATCTGATGCCATCTTCTATTTAACGTATTATAACCATGCCTTCTCAAAAGCTGACCAATATTTCCTTCAACAGATGGGGAAAGTTAATGAAAGCTTTGGTCATGATAAGCTTTATTTCGTTATTAACGCTGCGGATTTAGCTAGTAGTGAAGGAGAGTTAAATGGAGTTCGAAAACATGTGTATGATCAGTTGAGACGCAACGGTATTGAAAAACCAAGGTTGTATCACCTTTCTAGTAAAGAAGGGCTTCAAGCTAAAAAAGAACATTTTGAAAATGAAACAACATTTGCTGCGTTTGAACGTTCTTTTTACGAATATACGATCTTAGAACTTAAACAACTAAGTGTCAAAATGATCACTGAAGAGCTGAGACAGTTTACGAATAAGATTAAAGATAGTATTTCTTTTATGAATGAAGAGGCTAATGAGCAAAAGCTTAAGCATGAAAAACTTAAGCAAACAATTGAAGTTGAAATAGATAATGTTCAAAAGGCATCGTTCTCCTTTGCACTAAGAGATATATTACTGGAATTTGATCAACTTGTTTTATATTTGCGTGATCGTATGCGCTTCGTCTTAAATGATTACTTTGCAAGTGCGATTAACGTAGCTGTTTTAACTGGAAATAGTAAAAAGGAACTTCATGAACAGTTGACAGGAGCGATAAAAGAATGGCGTGGCTTAGGAGAATACTTCTTAAAACAAGAGCTGGAAGCTACCGTCATCCGAATGGAAGAAAAAATGAAAGCGCGTGCGAAAAGCTGGTTAAATGATCAAATTACCATGCTTCAAAAAGAGTTACCGTACATTTATTGTGAAGCGGAAATCGAGATAGCTGCTATTACTGTTGAACTAAGTGATACGGCTCTAACAGTAGATACGAAAAAGTATTTACCATTGTTGAAATCTAAAAAGGATTTCTTTGAAAATGGTGTAGTAAAACAATTTAAAGAATTAATTGTGGCTGACGGGGTCGAAAGTTCTAGGGAAATGATCAATGTAAGCTCGAAGATAATGTCTAATGAATTTGAACAGAAGCTTCAAACTATCGAACAGGACTTAAAACACCGTTTAATAGAGGCAATACAAAACGAGCTTAATCGATTTGAAGCTTTGTTTGATGCAGAAGCCAAATCAGCGTTAATGAACGAATATGAAGAGTTGAAGAGATTTGTTTACTAAAAGGATTGTGTGTGTATCATAAATAGTATCAATTATAGATAAGAAATAGACGACTTAAATTCAGGAAGTGGATTTATAGTCGTCTTTTTGTTGAGAGACTTTATCAGTGAGCAAACCTAAGCCTCAGTCGGAGCTTAAACTTGTTTAATTTAAGAATAATTTTAGGATGTTCGAATAGGTATATAAGGAAATTGCTAGAACAAGCGGATTTTAGAAAACGCTTACATAAATGTAACTAAATCTACTATGTTACAAAATAAATGAACAAAAAGAAAAGGAGGAGGAAAGATGTGCAAAAATACTGGAATGAAGTTGAAAGGTTAATTCATGAGGAGGAAGTAGCTGGTGTTCCGATGAAAGTTTACAAGGAAAGGCCTTCTAACATTAGTGAAACATTAACTGAAAGTGTTAAATGTTATCCAGATAAAATAGCAGTCGTTCATCAAAATGAACGACTGACTTATCGGCAATTACAAGAGCAAGTAAATAATGCAGCTTATCAATTCAAATATAAGTATGGAGTCCAAAAGGGAGATCGAATTGCACTATTGTTAATGAATGGTATCCCATTTGTGGTTAGTGTCTATGCGATCTTACAACTCGGAGCCGTAGCCGTGCCATTAAATACAAAATTAAAGTCTCAGGAATTAAAGTACATGATCAACAACTCTGGAGCAAGAATGATTATTGCTAATCTAGAATGGTGGCCGAATATTAAATCTGTAGTAGAAGAGACAAACATTGAACATGTTTTTATTACAGATACAAAAATTCCAGAAGGAACAAAACCATATATTAATCTCGTAAATACACCGGCTGAAACGATTGTAGACGAAGCAGTTGACGAACATGATAGCGCATTTATCATGTATACATCTGGTACAACCGGAAGACCAAAAGGGGCTTTAATTTCACATTTCAATATGATTCATACGGCATTGAATTACAAGTATTGTTATAATCTATCATCTGATGATCACACAGTCATTGCTGTTCCTGTGTTTCATATTACAGGTCTAGCCGCACAGTTAGTACCATTTATATTTTTAGGCGGGAAGGCAGTCCTCCTATCAATGTTTAAACCAAAAGAATTTCTACAAACATTGCAGGATGAACAAATCACTCATGTCATTGCCTCACCTACGGTCTATGTTATGACATTGCTAGATCCAGACCATGAGACATTTGATGTATCTCCCCTAAGAGTAGGTGGTTTTGGAGGCGCTCCTATGCCGAGTGAGACGTTAAAAGCACTAAAAAAATGGGTTCCAGGAATTGAATTGCATAATTCCTATGGATTAACAGAAACGTCATCTCCTGTCGTTATTATGCCTCATGAGTTGCAACTGCAAGAGATAGCTGCAGTAGGACCTACAGTGCCAGTTGCTGAAGTAAAAGTAGTAGATCCTGAAACGAAGAAAGAGTTAGCTCCAGGAGAAGTAGGAGAATTGCTATTTAAAGGGCCGATGGTCATTCAAAAGTACTGGGAGAATGAAGAAGCAACTACAAAAGCAATTAGAGGTGGATGGTTTTCATCAGGGGACTTAGGAGTCCTCGATGAAAAGGGCATTATTACAATTAAAGATAGACTTAAAGATATGATCAATCGTGGTGGTGAAAAGATATATTCCGTTGAACTGGAGGAGGTATTGTACTCCAATCAAAAAATTATGGAAACAGCTGTTGTTGGAGTACCGGATAAAACATATGGTGAAGTCGTTAAAGCTTGTGTGGTCCCGCGTAAGGGTGAAGGCTTAACAGTGGAAGAAGTGAGACAATGGGTTCGAGATCGACTCGCCAAATATAAGGTACCAACTTATGTTGAAATCATGGATGTATTGCCAAGAAACCCAAATGGGAAAGTGATCAAGACTGAATTAAGATACATTCCGTAAGTTTACAAAAAAGGGGGAAGTAAAAAATGAGTAAGACAGTAAACACAGTGCTTGGACCAGTTGCAGTGGAGGATCTTGGTAAAACGTTGATGCATGAGCATTTCTTTTTTGGTTATCCTGGTTTTTATGGCAATTCTTTATACCCAGTGGATAAAGATGAAATTTTAAGAGCCAGTATTGAGACGGCTTCAAAACTAAAGGCACATGGGGTAAAAACGGTTGTAGATGCTACACCTAATGATACTGGAAGAGACCCAGAGCTATTAAAAAGGATTGCTGAAAAAACAGGGCTTAATATTATTTGTTCAACGGGATACTATTATGAAGGAGAAGGGGCTCCGGCTTATTTTAAATTTAAACAAGCGTTAGGTACAGCAGAAGAAGAAATCTATGAAATGTATATGAGAGAGCTTACAGAGGGAATAGGTGATACGGGTATAAAAGCTGGAGTTATTAAACTGGGCTCAGGGAAAGAAAGAATAACAGATTATGAGAGAATGTTTTTCAAGGTTGCTGCAAAAGTACAAAAGGAAACAGGGGTAACGATCATTACACATACACAGGAAGGAACAATGGGACCTGAACAAGCTGAACTGCTCGTTTCTGAAGGCGCAGATCCTAAACGTATACTAATTGGTCATATGGATGGGAATACCGATTTAAGATACCATATACGTACACTTGAACATGGGGTTTATGTAGGGTTTGACCGTTTTGGTATACAAG
Source organism: Alkalihalobacterium sp. APHAB7 (assembly GCF_048323755.1). Classification (NCBI taxonomy): domain Bacteria; kingdom Bacillati; phylum Bacillota; class Bacilli; order Caryophanales; family Bacillaceae; genus Alkalihalobacterium; species Alkalihalobacterium sp. APHAB7. The sequence continues at coordinate 43,709 of NZ_JBLWFS010000009.1, read as the reverse complement.
GATTTGTCGGGGCACCGATGGATAGTGACCGAATTGGTGTACTATTAGGTTTAATAGGAGCTGGGTATGCTGAACAACTAATGATGTCCCATGATAAAGTAAATGTTTGGTTAGGTAAATCTCCTGAATTTCCTGCGGAATTAGGGAGTCTAGTTACTAATTGGCATATGACCCATATTTTTGAGAATATCATTCCAGTTCTTAAAGAACGAGGAATTTCTGAAGGTCAAATCAATACAATACTTGTTCAAAATCCAAAGCAGATCTTTGGTGGAAATGAGGAGTAAAATCGGTTTTCACATAAAAATATAGACTAGTTAACTATAAAAAAACCGAGCACTCATGGCTCGGTTTTTTATAATAGACTGTTTTCGTATACTTTGTTGCTTTTGGACCGTTTAAGCTTCATGCTATGCGTGTAGAGCCAAGCATCGGCTTGGCTTACGGTTCAAAAGCAAAGAGTAACAAACCATGATAATGATAAAAGAGCCTTATAATAAGAAAAGGAGAGAAGTATTCTTCTCTCCAAATAAATGTTTATTGTTAACGTTTCTAGTTTTCTTCCTCTTCCTCTTCCTCTTCTTCTCTAGGAGTTGTAGATGCACTTGTTGCTGTTTCTTCCTCGTCTTCAGGATCTGGTTCAGGTTCTGGAATAAGATCAATTGGCAATTCCTCATCTTCATCTACTGGAGGTTCAACAGGTTGTTCTGGTTCTTCTTCTATTGGCTCCTCGATTTCAACTACAGGAATTTTAACTTCGCCTTGAGCAGGATCACTTTTTATACTAGGATCTTCATCAGCAACTGCAATGACTTGGAAACGATACGTCGCACCTGCTGTTGGACTCGTAATAATGTGTTGCATATCTTTTGTTGTGTAAATTGGTTCAAATCCGCCATCGTCGATACTTTGCATAATATTAAATGTAACCGCATCTTTCTGATTGCTCGGATAACCCCAAGTGAGGATGATTTGGTCACTGTCTTCTTTGTAGCCTACTTTTAAATCAGAAGGCTTCGGTATACTTTGAAAGGCTTCTGATACTCTCGATGGCTCAGTACCTTTTACAAAATATTCATAGACGATTTCACTTTGTGGTGTAAATGGACTAGGTAGTAAACCTGTCTTTCGTTCAATACCAACCTTAACTACCGAGTCAGGTTGATTAAAGTCAGGTGTTTCAATATTTTGGGAGACTTCCTCCATAATGACTTTAAAGATCTGTTGAGCAAGTCTTCGATCATTATTAATGAGGTAATTACCTTCCCCTTTTCGATCATAACCTGTCCAAACAGCTGCGGTGTAGCGTGTTGTATACCCGGCAAACCAAACATCAGGAACCCCGCCATCAGGAATTTTATATTTTTCTCGATCTTCTTTTTCGAAGTTGGTTGTTCCTGTTTTTCCTGCAAGTGGGAGATTAGGGATGTTTGCATGTGTACCTGTACCATTTCTAACAACAGATTTAAGCATGTCACTAATCATAAATGCAGTATAGTCACTCATGGCAACCACTGGTTCTGGTGCCATATTAATAACTTTTCCATCAGGAAATTCAATTTTACGAACCGTATGAGGCTCAATGTACACCCCTTCATTTCCGAAGGCTGCATACGAACCTGCTAAGTCAAAAGTCGAAATTCCCGTTGTAAAACCTCCGATACCATATGGTTCGTAAATTTGGTTGTCTTCAAAAGGAATGCCAAGAGTAACCGCAAAATCACGAGCATTCTCTAAACCGACTTCTTGTAGTGCTTTAATCGCTGGAATGTTTAAAGAGTCAGCTAATGCTTTTCTCATTGTTACTGGTCCCGCATAATTACGGTTATGGTTTCGGATCTCTGTACCATTTGAGTACGTATGAGGTTCGTCCACAATGATCTTACCTGTTGACCATTTTAAATGTTCAATTGCTGGTCCATAATCTAGGACAGGTTTAATGGTCGATCCCGGTTGTTTTTTAGCAGTTGCAAAGCTAAATCCGCGTTGAACCCCTGTTTGATGACGTCCGTTACCAATGGCTTTTATTTGGCCAGTAGCTGTGTCAATAAGCGTTACACCGGCTTGGAAGTCTTCATTAGCTGGGTACGTTGTAATAAACTCATCGGTTTGTAATACTTTTTCTACGTGAGTTTGAGCGTCTGGATCAAGGGTAGTATAAATCTTTAAGCCCGCTGTAAAAATGTCACTCGTTGTAATTCCCTCAATAGATTCTACTTCAGTGATGACTTGATCAATAAAAGCTTGATAAGCGCTCGCTTCACGCTTTGCTGGATTTAGTTGATCTTCAACCGAAACAGCTCTCGCTTTTTGAGCTTGCTCACTTGTAATTTTTCCGTGTCGCTCCATTAGGGCGATAACCGTATTTCTTCTTTTTTCAGCCGCCTCAGGGTTGTTTAACGGGTTAAAATGGTTTGGACGTTGCGGAAGCCCAGCAAGAAGAGCCGCATCTTCGATCGTTAAATCTTCTAAGTTATCTTTACTAAAATAGGTAATGGCAGCTTGTTGAACACCATATGCACCGCCCCCAAAGTAGATCGCATTTAAATACATTTCCAGTATTTGATTTTTAGAATACTGCTGTTCTAATTTAATCGCTAAATATTGTTCTTGAACTTTACGTGAAATGGTTTTTTCTGGTGATAAAAACAAGTTTTTAACGACTTGTTGTGTAATCGTACTCGCACCTTCCGCACCAAATCCACCTGTAAGATTGGCAGCAACTGCGCCAAACATACGTCGCACATCTACACCAAAGTGTTCCCGAAAACGAACATCTTCAACTGCAATAAATGCATCTTCCACCAGTTCAGGAATATCATTAATATTTACATAAATTCGATTCTCAACTGCTTCAAGAAGTGTAACGGAAGCATCATGTTGGTCAAGGATTTCAGTAGACTGAGCTAGCATAAGTCTATCCTCATCTAACGGTGGTGCAGTTGCAATCATAGAAAAGACGGTGATACCACCCGCAACAGCAAGTACAGTAAAGAATACAACCATTGCTATTAAGAGCTTTTTGAAAATTCCTGTTTTTTTCTTTTTAGGTTTCGCCTTCGATTGTTCTTTAGCACGGCGACGCCCAGTTCGTGTGTTAATATTTTCACTCATGTTTGTTCTTCCTTTCCATCTAAACGAAAGAATAAAAATAACTTTGCTCTATTTTTATTGTATCTTTTTCTATTAACGTTTTTTGTGTCTGTTTCGTTACATTAATTTTGAAAAAAAAGTTGGTCGACTACTTTTAAATAATCAATTCTTGGGTGATATTCCTGTTTTATTAAATAACCAAGCTGAGCAATTTCTGCTTTTGGAATTGATTTTCTTCCGTCTTTTTGATTTTCATAATACTCAACTAAATGAGAAGCATTTAAATAGTATATTTCGTCCAGCAATGTAAATCTTAAAATGATAAAACAAATACCTTGTTGATCTAATACTTGTTTCATGTGTTCAATCTGGTGAAGATGAAAGTTTTGCAACGGAAATGATGTTTTATTTCTTGTTTCCTTTGCTTCAAAGTCAATGTGACGCCCACGGTACACACCGTTGTAATCCGTAGTGGAAGCTTGTTTAAAGTACGCCTCTTTAATAACAGCAGCACTTCGCTTTGGATAATCAACTTGGACGATTTGTAATGGCGTCGGTTTTTTATGGATGACAGCAATTCCACGACTCAAATAATAAGCGTTTGTATCATTTAAATCTTCTTCTAGCGTCATCCCGCGATTACTGAATGTTTCTTTTTTGTTAGTGTTTGAACGGTTAACGGGTGCGGAGTACTTTTTACCATTTGGATAACGGATAGCCAATGCAAATCAGCAACCTTTCGTTCAAAGAGTATGTCTCTTTTCAGTAAAATAGTCTAAGAAGTAATGAGAACAAAAATTCTCATCACGTAATCATATCATAAAACGGATAATCAGAGAAGTTAAAAAAGGATGATACAATGATGTTGAAAAAGGAAAGTCAAATCGTCAGTACGATACAAAAAAAAACCATGTCAGGAAATGTAGATAATATAAGTCGTACGAAAGCTTACTTGAATTACTATAAAAACAATCAAGAGATTTGGTGGGCTTTGTTAGCTAGTATGGTTTCTCGTAATGCAGGTTGGAATATGACGGACTTAAAAAGTAACTGGTATGAAACTTTAATAGCTCCTCAATATAGTTACACATTATTTTTAACTTTTGAACGCGCCAATTGGTTTATTTTTTCGGATGCTTATCCACAACTACTCCTTTATGAGGCTTCCAAGAACGAAAAACGACCACTTTTTCATTTACTACCCTATTTTGATGTAAGTGAATTCATGATACGAGAATGGAACATATTCTGGAATTGTGGAAATTTAGAGAGGCTTTGTACTGCCCTTATTATTAATGAACAGCATTTGATACAGCGGCCTGTAATTGAGCATCCTTTCTACTCGAGCCATGTATTTAAATCGTTGCCGTATTTTTTAGTGGAGCATTTACATTTCAATACGGTTCTTTTCCCGACTTTTGAAGGTAACCTCTATGGGTTTAGTGTCGATAAGTTTCAGAAAGTTGAAAGAAGAATTGAATTGGGGAAGAAGTTAGCATGGTTACTTTTTAAATCTGAGCAAAGTTCGCTAATTCATCAATTTGGGCTTCAAGTCGAACCAACAGGCTCTAGAAGAGATTATGAAAAGTACGTGAAGTGGAAAATTTCAAAACATACACCTATCCTAAGAACCGCTTATTCACCGGTACTTCATCAAAGACATGATTATGAAGATTGGTCGTTGTCGACTCGTAACGTGAAACGTTTCTTTAAGAGCTTGACGGAACCAAAGAGGAAATATATATTAACGAATTGGTATCAACATAAAATGGCAGAATTATTTTTAGCCATGAAAATAGAGACTGCATTAATTAAAGCATTTCGATAATAAGTAAAGTTATAGGACAAAGAAAAGGCTGACATTGTGTCAGCCTTATTCAGCCGGGCGATTAGGCCCTGTTAATTTCTTATCACCATACCCTGGAGCATTTTGATTTTGTTGACTATCAGGCTGTGCTTCTTGTTGTTTTTTCATTGAACGTTTATTGTTTTTAGCCATTTCTAACCCTCCACTTATTTGGTCTTTTATAGTATTCGTTGAAGTAGAAAAACCATACATATGATTTCTTTAGAACGACTGATTTTGGAAGATCATCACTTTCTTTGACGAATAAAAACTAGTTTTGTCAAGTGCGAAGGGAAAGTAATAATCCACTTCGAATAGTTACATTAACAAAAGTGATGGAGGGATTTCTAATGGAAAATGTGTTGAAAACGAAAGAAGTTTCTGATCTATTGGGGGTAAATCCAACGACGGTACAACGATGGGTAAAATATTTTAATATCCATTGTCAATTGAACGAACACGGACATTATTTATTTCAAACACCACAAGTCGAAACGCTAAGGGAAATTCAAGGACAACTTAGTGAAGGAAAAAAAATGAAGGATGTCACGGTCTCCAATCCAAGTATTATTAGTGATAGTCAACAGCCTGAGGAAGTCATGCCAACATTTAAATACGAGCAAAAATTAGAGCAAATGATGCAACGGATTGAAGATTTAGAACAAAGACTGGCTGCAAAAGCAGATGATGTCGTTACGTATCAACTGCTTAATCACCGTAAAGAAATAGAAGCAATGAGCAAAAGTCTTCTTTCGATTGAACAAAGGCTAGACGAGATGGATGTAGTCATAAAGCAGAATGTGACGGTGCCATTAGAAGAAATGCCACCCAAAAGACGTTCCCTAATGCAACTTTTTTCATTTTAAGTTATTTTTGTTATGATGTGTTGTGAGGTGAATTTCATGACACAGGAAGAAATAAATAAACTAATCGAACTGACAAAACAATTACGGGAGTTTAATGATACTTCACGCGAACAATATACAACCTATACGATTAAAGAAGGCTTTACTGCTGATTTTTATACGGACGTAAAGCCTTTTGCTGATCGTGTTTTTATGACTGCAAACAAGTGGAGAGAATTAGCAGAGCAATGGGTAAGGGAGTACAGGCCAACATATGTTTATCCAATGCAACTTTCAAATGCTTATGACCAATTGTTAGAAACGTCGGTTGCAGCTTTTCAAAAAGATACAAAATCAAAGCGGTTTAAAGATACAATTAAATCGATCGATTACATTCTAGACACCATCCTCATTCAAATTAAACAACCCAATGAATAAATATTGTGTTAATATGAAAGAAAATTCTAATAACACTTTCTTTTGAATGGAGTGATTGGGTGAAAAATGTTGTAGAAATGGAATGGCTTTCTTGTCATTTAGAAGACCCGAATGTAAGAATTGTTGATTGTAGATTTCAATTAGGAGCACCACACGAAGGATTTAATGCTTACCTAGAAGACCATATACCAGGAGCTTTTTACTTTGACTTAGAAAAAGATCTATCCAGTAAGGTAAAAGAACATGGGGGAAGACACCCTCTTCCAGACATAGAAGAATTAGCAGGTAAATTATCTGCCGCTGGCATTGACCAGCATGTTACTGTTGTTGCTTATGATGACCAAGGAGGACCATTTGCATCGAGGATGTGGTGGTTACTAAAGTACTTAGGTCACTCAAAGACTTTTGTATTAAACGGCAACTATAGTCAGTGGAAAGAAAAAGGTCATGATGTAACTGATAAAATTCCGCAAATATCTACCCATAATTTTAAAATAAACATTCAACCTTCATTACTAATTGAGCGAAATGAATTAATGGATAAAGTTAATTCTAAAAACGAAGATTACATATTACTGGATTCTAGAGAAGAAAAGCGTTACTTAGGAATAGAAGAACCTGTAGATAAGGTAGCCGGACATATTCCAAATGCTCGTCATTTCTTCTGGAAGGATGCCTTAACTTTAAATCAAAAATGGAAAACTGTTGAAGAACAAAGTAGCCGTTTAAAGGGGCTAGATAAAGAGAAGGAAATAATCGTATACTGTGGCTCGGGTGTAACAGCTTGTCCTAATGTATTGACGTTGAAAGAAGCTGACTTCCCCAATGTGCGTCTTTACGTAGGGAGTTGGAGTGATTGGATTACATATGAAGATTACTTATTAGAAGTAGAAAAATAAATATTAATGGCTGTTTTCGTAAACTTTGTTGCTATTGGACCGTTTTTTAAATATCAATCAGCCCTAATGGATAAATTCATTTATCCATCTGGCTGATTGATATTCAAAAGCTTCACGCTAAAGCGTGAACAACCAAGCTTTCGCTTGGTTACGGTCCAATAGCTAAAAGCAACATTCTTTTAGAAAAGAGCCATATTAATAAAAAGGTGACTTTAATAGGGGCACATTCTGTTCTACCCTTATTAAGTCACCTTATTGTTTAGGCGTTTAACTTACGGTGTGGAAGCTTCCATTGATAGGAAACAGATAACATTCTTAAAGTGACAATAAGTATAAAAAGTAAAATTAGACCTGCAGTACCACTTACAATGTTAAGACCTATTCCAAGTCCTGCTAACATCGTCCATGCGATGTATATTTCCTTTTGAAGAAAAAGTGGTTTTCTTCCAGCTAAAACATCTCGGATCATACCACCACCAGTTCCAGTTAATGCTGCTGCTACGATGACTGCACTTAATGGGTGTCCCATTGCTGCAGCGTACATTGCTCCTTGAATAGCGAAGGCAGCAAGCCCTACTGCATCGAAGAAAATTCCCCATTTTATCCAATGGTTAATCCAAAGTGAAGGTATAAAGAAGGCGATCGTCATAACGATTACTGCAATTGTAAAAAGATTACCTTGTTCCCATAAAGCAGAAACAGGAACACCTATTAGTAAGTTTCTAACGGCACCACCACCAAAAGCAGTAACTAAACCTAAAATATAGACTCCCATTAAGTCATAATCTTCTTCCATCGCAACAATTACTCCACTTAAGGCAAACGCAATCGTCCCTATTATGTTTAAAATATCCCAAGCCACCTGATTGCCTCCTTCGTGTGTATATGACTTCGATAAAAAACGAACGCGAATAATCGCGCCCGTCTTTATATCCTTTTATGTAAGGAAGCGTTTTAGTTGTTATCTGTTAGGCTTAGAAAAATCATATAAACTAAAGTAACAAAAGAAAGAACGGCTAATGAAGTCATGATTAGACCAGATGGTTCAGCAGCACCTTCAGCAGCTTCTCCACCTCCTGCAGCTAAGACAGAAGTAACTGGCAGAAGCAGTAAAGTAAATAAAAACGCTGTAAGCATCGTTAATTTTTTGATCATTTTCGATCCACCCCTTTTTACGCATAATTATGACAGATCAGCTCTGTCATTACAAATGATACCAACATTTACATTATAGTTTTCTATAAAGGGAATGGCAATATAAATTGCCTTGAAAAGATTTTTCAAAGTAATGAACTTATGATAAGATGTTAAAGGATATTTCGTTCGGTCAAAAGGTTGTCTTATAAGTATTTGTTCCTTATGTTTCATGTTTTTAGTTCATTAAATTCATGAAGGACGACACAGCGATAAAAGCCATTTATAAAGACAACCTAATTAATTTCTACTTCAGAAAGGGAATACACACAATGGGGAAAATTAATATAGAAGATATTATTATTGCGAATCAAACGTTAAAGGATGTTGTCTTTCACACACCTTTACAGAAGGATCAAGTTTTATCAGAAAGATATCAGTGTAATGTGTACTTAAAAAGAGAGGACTTACAAGTTGTTCGTTCTTTTAAAATACGAGGTGCTTATTATCAAATCCAAAGTCATCCGCAAGAAGAGCTTGAGCAAGGCGTAGTTTGTGCAAGTGCTGGAAATCATGCTCAAGGAGTAGCCTATTCATGTCGTACTTTAAAAATTAAAGGGAAAATCTTTATGCCTTCTACGACTCCGCGTCAAAAAGTAGATCAAGTAAAGTTTTTTGGAAAAGAGTATGTGGAAGTAATGCTAACAGGGGATACGTTTGATGACTCTTTTAATGAAGCAATGAAATACAGTACGGAACATAAAATGGCATTTATCCATCCTTTTGATCAGGAAAAGATCATTGCGGGTCAAGGAACCGTTGGAATGGAGATTATGAATGATATTGACGAAAAAATCGACTACTTGTTTAGCTCAATTGGTGGCGGTGGCTTAATATCGGGTGTTGGTACGTACATTAAGAGTATTAGTCCTAAAACGAAGATCATCGGAGCAGAACCTGCAGGAGCACCAGGAATGAAAAACTCAATTGATGCTGGTCAAGTTGTAGAGCTTGATAAAATTGATAAATTTGTAGATGGAGCTGCAGTTAAGAAGGTTGGACAACTTCCATTTGATATTTGCAAAAACGTTTTAGATGATATTGTCCTTGTTCCAGAAGGGAAAATATGCACAACGATCCTTGAATTATACAATCAAAACGCCATTGTTGCTGAGCCTGCTGGCGCAATGCCTATCGCTGCCCTTGATTTCTATAAGAATGAAATTAAAGGAAAAACCGTAGTATGTATAGTTAGTGGAGGAAATAACGACATTGGTCGGATGCAGGAAATGAGGGAGCGTTCATTGATTTATGAAGGTTTACAACATTACTTTATCATTCAGTTCCCACAACGAGCTGGGGCGCTTCGCGAATTTATTGAAGATGTGTTAGGACCAGAAGACGATATTACTCGATTTGAATATACGAAAAAGAACAATAAAGCAAATGGCCCTGCATTAGTCGGGATTGAATTAAAACGTGATGAAGATTACCATCTCTTTATTGAACGCTTAAATAAAAAAGGCTTCGAGTACAATGAAATAAATAAAAATGAAAGTTTGTTTAACCTGCTCATCTAAAGCGTGATTATTAACAAGTTTAATGGTAGTATAGTACTACAAAGAGATATGAGTAGGGGAGGAAGTAAAATGTCCGAACATAAAGGAATTTTGCTTGAAAGTGGAACTAATGAACTAGAGGTAATTGCATTTACGATTGATGAAGGGACATTTGGTATAAATGTTCTAAAGGTAAGAGAAATTATCAACCCATTACCTATCGTGAAAGTACCAAATAGTCATCCGAATGTAGAGGGGATTATCCGATTACGAGATGAAGTCATTACAGTAGTTGATTTAGCAAAAGTGCTAGGTTTTCCTCCTTCAGAAGACAGTCAGAAAGATAAGTTCATTGTAGCTGAACTAAATCAAATGAAAGTTGCATTCCACGTTCATAATGTATCAAGAATTCACCGTATTTCTTGGGAACAGATTGAGAAGCCGACTGAATTATCACAAGGCTTAGAAGCATCGACGATCGGTGTTGTAAAGATGGATGAGCAAATGCTTCTCTTATTGGACTATGAAAAAATTGTCGTTGATATTAATCCGGAATCTGGAATTAATGTAGGTCAATTAAAGTCGCTTGGAAAACGGGAACGTAGTATGAAAAAAATTATTGTAGCAGAAGATTCTCCAATTTTAAGAAAATTACTTCAAGATACATTATCTGAAGCTGGTTATGTGAATGTCCAGTTTTTCGATGACGGTAAAGAAGCGTGGGAGTTTCTCGAACAGCTTAAGCAATCTGAAACAGCTGTTGAACAAGAGATACAATTAGTCATTACAGATTTGGAAATGCCGAAGATGGACGGTCACCATTTAACCAAGAGAATTAAAGATGATGTTCATTTAAATGTTTTACCAGTAATCATATTCTCGTCATTAATTACAGGTGACCTCTACCATAAAGGGATAAGAGTAGGTGCAGATGCACAAGTAAGTAAACCAGAAATTGTAGAGCTCGTTCATATTATTGATAAACATATTATTTAATTTAGCGAATGCTAATTAACATGGATAGAGATCACTAAGGGAAGAGGCTGACATTTTGCTAATAGTCGGCCCTTTTTGTTTTTAGCGCTGTTAATGAGTATTGTTGATTTTGGTCTCATTCCTGAAAAAATAACATGTAATTATTGGAGAAAATGCATTTTCTCCAATAATTACATGTTATTTTTTCAACCTTTTAGTTCCTGAAAGGCGTGTGAAATTAACATTTCACACGATGAGCCCAAAATCAACGGATTTCCACAGTATTATTTAACATAGCTTTGTTTTTTAATATTGTCGGAAAATGTAGAATTACTAGAATTCTATTGGTATAATAAAATGATAGTATAGTAAAAATGTAGGGGGAGTTAAGTAGTGGGGATTACACAATTTTTTCGCTCTAAACAAGAGGAGAGTCTGGCAGAAAAAAGTCAGAAGCATGAGGCTTTTCTCATAATACCTAGTGATAAAAAAGAATTGAAGGAGCAAGTGAAAATCATAAATTTAACACTAGATGATTTAAAGGTTATTCAGGAATTGAAGCCATTTGTAGAAAGAAATGTGGAAGTTCTTACGGATATGTTTTATTCGACAATTGGGCAGTCACCGGATTTAGTAAACATTATTTCTAATCACTCTACTATAGATAGATTAAAAGGAACATTACAAACTCACTTAATCGAAATGTTCAGTGGTACAATAGATGAGGTATTTATAGAGAAACGTATTCGTATTGCAAAAGCGCATGTTCGAATTGGTCTAGAACAAAAATGGTATATCTGTGCATATCAAGGGTTGCTCAATCATTTTGTAGGACTTGTTGAGAAGGAATTTGAAAATGGAAGTGACATCTTAATTGCTTTGAAAGCCGTAACTAAATTAATTAATCTTGAACAACAATTAGTGGTGGAAGCTTATGATGAAGAAATATTACGCTTAAAACAAAAAGAAGAAGAAACGAAGAGTGAAGTAAAAGCATTAATGGATGAAACGTCAGCTAGTTTAGCCTCGCTAGCACAGGAAACGAATTCAGCGATTGAAGAAGTAAATGCGCAAACAGATGAAATGGCCATTAAGTCAACTAAAGGACTAGAAATTGCTAGTCTTGCAGAAGAAAAAGCGAACAATGGTAAGAAGCAAATTGATCATTTAAGCAATAATATTAAAGATATCCAAGAAACAACAAATATTATTACCAAAGATATTACTGAACTCGAAGGTACGGCAAAACAAATTAATGAAATCGTAACGATTGTTCAATCGATCGCAAATGAAACCAACCTCTTGGCCTTAAATGCAGCAATAGAAGCAGCGCGTGCAGGTGAACATGGAAAAGGATTTGCTGTCGTTGCGGAAGAAGTACGAAAACTTTCAGAGCAAACCAATCAATCGGTTGAAGGCGTAAAGAAATTAATTGAAAAAACAAATGAACAAATCTATAAAAATAATGCCAGCATGAAAAAAGTAGAAACATTGGTTGAACAAAGTAATCAAAATATGAAGGTTACTGAAGCTTCTTTTATCGAGATTATTGACCAAATGAAAGAAACCAAAGAGAAAAATAGAGAAATTCAAACCGATCTAGACGAGTTTACGCGAGTAATAGGTGAAATTGCAAAAGCATCGTCTAACATTGCTTCAGCTTCAGATAATCTACTTCACACAACTAAACAATGGTAAAAAAAGACTGGTGCCAGGCACCAGTGGTTTCAGATCGAGAGAAATAACTCTAAAAACTCTAATAAAACTGCTGTTTTTGCTGCGAATAACGGCCTCTGAGACCGCTAAACAAGAGATAAATAGAAATGCTACTTCTCTCACTACAGATAGAGGTGCAAATCATAGTTTGATTTGCACCTCTATTTTGTGTACTATTCAAAATTTATCGCTAATAACTGACGCGTTAACCTGACACGCTACTTTTGTACTTTTTATCTTTGAATTAATTTAGCGACAGCATGCTTTCCATATCATCTTTTGCATTGCTGATGAGTTGTAGATTAAAAGCTTCTTGAAGTACATTTAATACACCAGGTGTAACAAATTCGGGTGGCTTTGGTCCGATTCTGATATCCTTAATTCCTAAACTAAATAGTCCTAGTAGGATGGCAACTGCTTTTTGCTCAAACCATGATAAAACAATGCTCACTGGCAATTCGTTTACTTCACAATCAAACGCATCTGCTAAAGCCATTGCAATCTTTACAGTTGATACAGAATTATTACATTGACCTAAATCTACAAACCTTGGAATATTAGTTCCAGCGATCGTTCCATATTCAACATCATTAAAACGGAACTTTCCACAGGATGTTGTTAAAATAATGGTGTCATTAGGGAGTGAGGTAGCTAATTCACGATAATAATTCCCGCCAGGACCAGGTGCATCACAACCTGCAATGACAAAGAAACGCTTTATTTTTCCGCCTTTAACCGCATCAATAATTTCAGGTGCTAAGCCGATAACGGTCTCATGGTGGAACCCAGTTGTTAATGTATCTTCACTTTCCATATTAGCATCAGGTAATTCCAGTGCTTTTTGGATTAATCCAGTGAAGTCATCATTTTCTATCTTATGGACACCTTCTAAACCAGCAATATCATAGGAATAGAAACGATCAGAATAGCTGCCTTTTATCGGCATTACACAGTTTGTTGTTGCAAGAATTGCGCCAGGAAATTTTTCAAACAAACGACGCTGATCAAACCAAGCTTTACCGATGTTCCCTTTTAAGTGCGCGTACTTTCTTAGCTCTGGATATCCATGGGCAGGTAACATTTCCGAGTGTGTATAAATGTTTACTCCTTTGCCTTCGGACTGTTTTAATAGTTCCTCAAGGGCGAGCAAGTTGTGTCCAGTAACAATAATTGCTTTTCCTTCAACTTTGTTTTGACTGACAGTAATCGGTTGCGGGATACCAAGGCGATCTGTATGAGCTCGGTCTAACAGTTCCATGATACGTACAGCAGCATTCCCAACTTTTAATGCCATATCGATATGTTCTTGCATATTAAAGTTTGAATTCGTTAATGTCATATAAAGTGCTTCATGTGTTACTTTATCAACTTCTGGATCTGAATAACCTAATTGTCTAGCATGAGTAGCATACGCAGCAATTCCTTTTAATGCAAAAACAATTGTATCTTGTAAGCTAGCAATATCTTCATTTTTCCCACAAACTCCAACGATCTTACATCCACCAGTAGGTGTTTGCTCACATTGATGACAAAACATAAAGATCCCTCCAATATCAAACATGTATTTAAAATACATGTTAAGCGATGGGTAAAAACTTCACTGTGATAAAAATCACACCTTCCTTACTTTTCACAAATTAGCCAAAAAACTGTAATTAATTAGAAAATTCGAATTTATAAATATTCACTGTTATGCATTGAAAAGTTGAGTAGATTTGCGTATTGTTAATAGTAGATACATAGAAGGAGAGAATTTCATTGAATCAATTAATAACACGCTGGTTATTTATTATAGCCGGATTATTAATAACATCATTAGGTTTAAGGATATTGGCTATTCATCAGTTCACCTTTGGAGGTACAGCAGGAGTCGCTACAATATTAGACTTCTTAACGACTTGGTCTTGGGGGATTTTATTCTTCCTTGTAAACTTACCGTTTTTTGTCATCTCCATTCAAAAGTTAGGGATGAGGTTTACAATTTCCAGCCTTGTTTCCATTACTGCGATTTCTTTTCTTAGTGAATGGTTTCAGGTTTTTCAAGTGACGCCTTTCCCAGATTGGCTCGCAACAATTGTAGGGGGACTTTTTATTGGAATAGGTGTTACGCTTGTTTTAAATAATGGTTCTTCACTCGGTGGTATCCACATTTTAGCGTTATACTTAGATCAAAGGTTCAAAATTAACCGTGGGATTACTATTTTTGCAAGTGATTTCTTAATTATCTTCTTAGCTGGAATATTAGTCGGTTGGTCGAATGCGTTACTTTCTGTAGCTGCCATATTTATTGCAAGTTCAATTATTGGACGATATAAAAAGAGTCCTATTAATGAAAAGCAAGTACAAGAGGAAGATGCGCAATTTTCAGCTATGTCGACTCAAGTACAAAAATAGACTGGAATTAAAAAAGGCTCTTTTTCCAAAGCAATAGCAACAAAGTATACGAAAACAGCCATTTAAAAAAGCGGAAAGGTGATGTACTCACCTTTCCGCTTTTTCTATAACTAAAGTCTGGACCAGGGAACGTTAGGTTTTGATGAATTTAATGTAGTGTTCCTACTATTTATTAGATGTAAAAGATACGTTCATTTTAATTTAACGTTCTTGCTCCGAGATAGCGAGAGTTCCAGTATGAACCATCGACACTACTAATCGTTACCCCTGTTGATGAACCTGCATGAATAAACTGACGGTCACCGAGATAAATTCCTACGTGGGAAGGTCCTGATTTATATGTTGTAAAAAAGACAAGGTCACCGGGTTGTGGGCTAGAGGTAGAAGTACTGGATCCCCAAATAGATGATGTTGTTCTTGGGATCGACTTTCCATGTTGGTTATAAACATATTGTAAAAAACCACTACAATCGAAACCAGCCCTTGTCGTTCCACCCCATTTATAAGGTGTTCCTATTAAGGACTTTGCAGTTGAGATAACAGACGTATTGGCTGCAGGTGTTGAAACATTCTCCTCCACTTTTTTAGGTTTCTTAGGAGATGAGTCCACAGCCTCTTCTGTGACAGCAGTTGTACTGTCAGTAGATGCAACGGTGGTTTCTACATGTGTATTTGTCTTTTCAGAAATAACAACAGCTTGTTCTTGCTGGATATTTTGGGGTGCTCTTTCTATTGTTTTTTTGTAATCTGTATAGGTCTTCTTTTTACTATCACTAGTCATATGTTGTATCGTTTGAGGTCCTGCTATCCCATCAACATTGAGTTGATGAGCCATTTGGTAGTTCATTATTGCCGTTTTGGTTTTCGGTCCGTATATTCCATCTATTTGTTTATAATATCCTAAACTTTGAAGCTTATCTTGGATTAAGGTGACAGCTTTTCCTTTATCCCCGACCGTCAATAAAAGATCAGAAGAAAGCTCGGATATTTTCGTTAATGTTTCAGATGGCTCAGCAGAAAGAAGGACAGAAGTTGTATCGTTTTTATCTTCTTGGTAATGTACAATGTCACTCATTTTTTTCTGACTTATCGTATGAAATACATCCGTATGTTCATGATAAAGGTGATTTAATGTCTTCTGTCCTGCGATTCCATCAGCTTTTAAAGAGTGAGATCTTTGATAGTCTCTTACTGCTTGTTTCGTAAGTAGTCCATATAGTCCATCCATTTTCCCATTATAGTATTTAAACGTAGCTAAGAAAAATTGCAACTGAGATACAGCTTCTCCTTCTTTACCAAAACGTAATGTTAAAAAGGGTTCACGCTTAATTACGTGTGTGTCTACTTTTGGTTCTGTTGATGATAATGTTTGTTCACTAACATCTAAATTACTTTCACCTACACTCATCAATGAACTTAAAATAACTGAGGATGCTAAAAGAGTTCCAGTCGAATATTGAAATAGAGTCATCATCTTCCTCCTAAGCTGTTTTTTTACATTCCATGCCTGAATGTTCTTCACTAGACGTAACGAATGATGACAATAGTTCACTCACGAACATCATCATTTTCATATGTAGGACTCATAAGACTTTTCGATATAAAAATTATGAAAATGACACTTTATGAGCTATTGTATGAGTGTTCCTAATGAATAGAACGAAGCTAGTTTGTCTTAATACTTTATTACTAAAATAAAGTAATACCATGACTATTTTATTGAAAGTAGGCCGATTCACATAGTAAAATGAACTGTTACATTGGGATATAAGTTTAAAGCAAACAAGAATTTTCATAGTTGGAGGGAAGTTAGTTGGAATTTCATTTTTTAGGTACAGGAGCTGGGGTACCATCAACGAAACGAAATGTGAGTGCAATTGCTATCCGTTTTTTACAATGCAACGGGAGTTTGTGGATGGTTGATTGTGGGGAAGGTACTCAACAACAAATTCTGCGGTCTTCCATTAAGTTAAGTAAGCTTGAAAAAATATTTATTACCCATCTTCATGGAGACCATATTTTCGGCTTACCAGGATTGCTTGGGAGCCGTTCTTTTCAAGGTGGAGTTACACCACTTACGATTTACGGTCCAAAGGGTATAAAAGCATATATTGAGCAATGTCTCTCTCTTTCAAATACAACTTTACTGTACCCTTTATCGGTTGTAGAGCTAGAAGAAGGGAAGATCTTTGAAGATAAAGATGTTTCGGTTCAATGCTTATTATTAGAGCATGTCATGCCTACCTATGGTTTTCGCATAGAAGAAAAAGCTCAAAGCGGGGAGCTGTTAGTGGACAAATTAAAAGAAAAAGGAATTACGCCTGGACCGCTGTATAAAAAAATAAAAGCCAAAGAGAAAGTTCATTTGAGTTCGGGTGAATGGATTGATGGTGCAGACTTTGTTGGACCAGACATTTCAGGTCGAATTATTACTATTTTAGGGGATACCAAACCGTGTGATGCAGCTGTTAAATTAGCTATAAATGCAGATGTACTTATTCACGAAGCAACTTTTAGTATCGAAAATCAAGAAATGGCTCATCAATATGGCCATTCTACAGCTTATGACGCTGCTAAAATTGCAAGAAATGCAAAAGTGAAGACGCTGATTTTAACACATATTAGTGCCAGGTATGAGGGTAAATCGGATTTATTAAAAACAGAAGCGTGTGAAGTGTTTCCAAATACGTATATTGCTTATGATTCGTATATACATACTTTGTTGCGTAGCAAAAGCAGCTAAGACTTATTGATAGAAAAAGAAAATGTTCAGTTCTCAGGAATAAAACAGTTCAATAAAAGACAAATTAATACCATTGAACTGTGATTGTAAAGAGGAGGAAATGGTGTGGCTATCCATCAACAAGTCGATTTCTATTTATTAAAAGCAAATCAGGTCATTGAACAAGCTCAAGAACAATTGAGTTTAGGTATGCAAGTTCAAGAGGGAGATGCTGCCGAGTATACAAATGCTCAACAAAAATTAGAGGAAATCAGTCAAGAAATTGAGGCGTTATCAAGAAGTGCAACGGCCGAACAAAGAGACCAGTTAGGTAGAGCACAACAACGTCTTAGACAAATGCAAAATCAAATGATCTTACAACGATCAGATTATTAATGAGAAAAGAGGCTGACAAAAAATCAGCCTCTTTTCTTTATGAGAGTGAAAACGAGCACAAAGTAACCTAGAAGGTATCAGTGCCATTGTTATTGTCTAGCGTTAGGTCCTAGTTTGATGAACTAGGACCGTTGCTTTTTTTAATTACCAAGTGTAAGCTGCACCAACTATAATTAACAAGATGAACAATACAACAATTAGAGTGAAACCACCGCTATAAGTGTGTCCCATTCTAAGCACCTCCTTCAATTAATTCATCTTACAGTTATAAGCTATGTAAAATTTGTTATATGTGTGTAGGCGAACTCCCAGAAGATTCAACTTTTTTATAAGTTAAGCTATGTTAAACAATTCTCTTTAACAGCGCTATAAGTTAAAATATAAACTAAGAAATAAAAGGAGAATTATTAAAAATATGGTATTGTAGTAGTAAATAATTGTTTAGGAGTGTGAAACAAATGGTAGCAGAATTATTACCACCAGAACGAGTTTTAATGGGCCCAGGACCAAGTAATGTTCATCCACACGTTTTACGTGCTATGTCTACTCCATTGTTAGGACATCTTGATCCTGCGTTTTTAACGATTATGAATGAGACGATGGATTTATTAAGAAAAGTTTATCAAACGGAGAATAAATTAACGATTGCCATGAGTGGAACCGGTAGTGCAGGGATGGAGACTGTTTTTGTCAATTTGGTAGAACCCGGAGATAAGGTGATTATTGGTGTCAATGGCCTATTTGGCACGCGTATGGTTGATGTTGCAGAGCGTTGCGGTGCAACTGTTATTCCAGTTAAGGCACCGTGGGGAGAAATTATTGACCCCCAAAAGGTAAAAGAAGCGTTGGAAGATCATCCAGATACTAAATTAGTCGCGCTCGTCCATGCTGAAACATCAACTGGTGTTAGACAACCATTAGAGAAGATAAGTGAAATTGTACATAATACTGATGCTTTACTTGTGTGTGATATGGTTACATCACTTGGAGGCTGCCCAACTGAAATTGATAAATTAAAAATTGATGCAGCTTATAGTGGTACCCAAAAGTGTCTAAGTGCACCTCCAGGGTTAGCTCCTGTAACAATGAGTGACCGTGCTGTTGAAGTCATGAATAAACGGAAATCAAAAGTACAAAGTTGGTATTTGGATTTATCGATGATTGTTAGCTACTGGGGAGAAGAACGATCCTATCATCACACAGCACCAATAACGATGGCTTATTCATTACGTGAGTCATTGCGATTAATTGTTAATGAAGGTGTTGATAATGTATATGCTCGTCATGCGTTATACGGAGAAGCTCTTCAACAAGGCTTAGAAGCAATGGGGCTTAAACTGCTAGTTAATAAAGAACATCGTCTCCATCAATTAACTTCAGTTTGTATTCCAGATGGTGTGAATGATGCAAAGGTAAGAAGTCGCTTGTTAGAAAAATATGATCTTGAAATTGGAGGCGGCTTAGGAGAATTAAAAGGAAAAGTCTGGAGAATTGGATTAATGGGCTATAACGCTAAACAACAAAATGTGACGTTAATGCTTAGTGCTTTAGAAGACCTTCTCATAGAAGAAGGGGCTTCGATTGAAAAGGGAGCAGCACTTTCAAAAGCGAATGAAGTATTAAAAAGAAACGTACTCGTTTGATCAATAGTACGTATAAAATCGTAATGTTCTAATCGAATAATCCATTGATAGAACATTGAATTGAGGGGAAATTCATTTGAGCCTGACTTAAAGGAATTGTTAAATGGTCAGGCTCCATTTTTTGAGGTGGCGCAGGTGGAGCCGGAATTAATTCTAACTTTCACAATATTAGCTGTTACGACTGTGTTTTTTATGATAGGGAATATTCGTACTGATCTGGTGGCCTTATTATCATTGTTAACCCTCGTTTTAACCGGTATCATTTCAACCCAAGAGGCACTGAATGGATTTTCAAATTCAGTGGTTATTATGATCGCAGGTCTTTTCATTGTGGGGGGCGGGATTTTCCGAACAGGTCTCGCGAGCCAGGCAGGTCATATATTAATGAGAGCTTCAAAAAACAGTGAACTAAGGCTTCTTATTTTACTTATGATCATTGTAGGGATCTTAAGCGGGTTTATGAGTAATACAGGGACAGTGGCTGTTTTATTACCGGTCGTTGTTAGTTTGGCAATGAGTATGAAAAAGAGTCCAGCAAAATTTCTAATTCCACTAGCATTTGCAAGTAGTTTAGGAGGTGTCCTGACCTTAATCGGTACACCGCCAAATTTAATTGTAAGTCAAACGTTAGCCGATTATGGGTATGAACGGTTATCTTTTTTTGATTTTACACCATTGGGGCTTGTCGCTTTTGTAACAGGAATTGTCTTTCTTGTTATTTTCGGTCCTCTTTTATTACCGAAAGATGGTCTGAAAAATCAGGATAGACGTGATGGTACGATAAGCCCGGCGGAGATGGCAAAGAATTATCAAATTAGTGATAAGCTATACACTGTGAGGGTATTGCAAGGGTCTCAAATGGCAAATCAAAAATTAGCTGATATTAGACTTCCTGGAAACTATCAACTTTGCGTATTAAAAATTCAACGAAGATCCAAAGATGGAACAAAGATCTTACCAGTGACTTATCATGAAATGGCAGGCCCAAAAAGTATAATTCACGAACAAGATATTTTATATCTACAAGGGCCACAAGAAAATATAGAAAAATTATGTGAAGACTATGGATTGAAGTTAACCGACGAGAGTTCAACAGATGCGGAAAAACTAGTTTCTAGAGAATTAGGAATTGCTGAAGTACTTTTAACACCACACTCTAGGCTTATTAATTCGACAATACAAAAATTAGCATTTAGGGAAAAGTACAACTTAAATATAATTGGGATTAATCGAAAAGGTCAATATGTGTTAGATAATATGTCCAATGTAAAGCTTCGTTTTGGGGATGCGCTCCTCGTTCAAGGGGCATGGGCTGATATTGAATTACTAGCGAAAGAAACACAAGATGTGGTTGTTGTTGGACAGCCGCAAGAACAAGCAAGTATGGCAGCAGCTAGTGGGAAAGCTCCAATTGCTGGGGTTATAATGCTTATGATGTTACTCTTAATGACATTTGAGATTGTACCTGCTGTAACGGCAGTTATTATTGCTGCTGTATTAATGGTCATTACAGGTTGCTTACGTAATATGGACGATGCATACGGAAGAATTAATTGGGAAAGCGTAATTTTAATTGCGGCGATGCTGCCGATGGCAACAGCCCTTGAGAATACAGGTGGAGTACAGTTCTTGGCCGATGGACTTATCTCAGTTTTAGGAGGGTATGGTCCACTCGCTGTACTAGCAGGGTTTTATTTAGCAACCATGTTCTTTAGTCAATTTATTTCAAATACAGCTACAGCGGTTTTATTTGCACCAATTGCCGTTACTGCGGCGATTAATATGGGAGTTAGTCCTTATCCATTGCTGTTATCTGTGAGTATTGCTGCTAGTATGGCATTTGCCACACCAGTGGCTTCACCAACAAATGCTCTCGTTATGACGGCTGGGGGCTATAAGTTTAGTGATTTTGTTAAGATTGGTGTGCCGCTTCAACTGCTATTATTTATCGTTATGTTGTTTGCTATTCCTTTTTTCTTCCCATTTTGATTGAGGTGGTTTAATGAAAGAAATATCGAGGCATCAATTAATTCAAATGTTAGGAAGTCAAGTAGGAGTATCTTTAGTTTACTTTTTTTCCCCTTTTTGCGGGACATGTAAGTTAGCAACAAAAATGTTAGAAGTGATTACAACTGAGATACATCCAACTTTACAAATTAATAAGTGTAATATTAATGCAGTTCCTGATGTTGCACATTCCTTAAAAATTAAAAGTGTACCTTTATTATTAATTTTGAAACATGGAAAAATTGTTGAGGAAGTTTATGCTTTTCGTTCGATTGAGTACCTAGATAAAATTCTAGAGAAGTATTAATACGTTCTTTTAAATTTGATTTAAATGTTTTCACTATAGTATGATGATTTTGTATGGAATGGAAAGGGGAAATGAAATATGTCAATGTCTTATGAAGAATATATGCGTCAAGTTGTTCAGCCTATGCGAGCAGAATTAACAAATGCAGGTTTTGCAGAACTAACTACTGTAGAGGAAGTTGAAAATTTCATGGAAACAGTAGAAGGAACTACACTTGTTGTTATTAACTCGGTTTGTGGCTGTGCGGCTGGATTAGCACGTCCGGCGGCTGTTGTTTCTCAAAATAACGAAAAGAAACCAGACCACATTGTAACTGTCTTTGCTGGACAAGACCGTGATGCAACTGCAAAGATGCGTGAATATATTACAGGATATGAACCATCTTCACCGTCAATGGCTCTTTTCAAAGGGAAGGAAATCGCACATTTCATTCCGAGAGAGCAAATTGAAGATCAATCAGTTGAAAGTATCGTTACTAATCTAACGTCTGCATTTAATACGCACTGCTAAAAACTGTTCCATGGATATTTCAAGTATTCGATTATTCGACATTCAGGAAAATCGTGAAGTCAGTTTATCAGAATTTAGAGGGAAACCGTGTATGGTTACTTTTTGGACGTCCTGGTGTCCTGATTCACAACGTGATCTTGTTCAAAAACATCAGCTGTATCAGAAAATGAACAAAAGTGAGTTAGGTTTTATTACGATAAATGTCGTAGGCCGAGAAGGAAATAAACGTGAGGGTATTAATTACACGAAACAAAATCAGTATCAGTTTCCTGTATTATTAGATGAAGGTACAAAAGTTTATGACTTATTCGAATGTAAAGGTGTACCAACTACCATAATACTAGATGAGGAACTGGTCGTACGAGAGACGTTTGGTGAACGAGCAACTTTCATTGAAATAATGAATGGACTTGCAAAAGTAATGTAAGGCTGTGTTAATAGGGTCTCTATTGACACAGCCTCTATTTATACATAAACCCTATTATCCGATCATAAAGCACATATTTAGAACAGATTGAAGTGATATGGTAGCATAATAATAATTAAAGGTTCTATTCTCTTCACACATTGCGTGAAGCAAAAACGGCCTAAAAGCAACTAAGTATACGAAAACACCTAAATATAAAAAGATAGTGGAAGGATGAATGACCATGTATATAAAAACAATTGAACCAACTCCGAGTCCAAATACAATGAAGCTAATACTATCTGAAACGTTGGCAACAGGAAAACGTAATAATTACACAAAAGAAAATGCAAATGACGCACCTGAATTCATTCAACAACTGTTTACCGTTGAAGGGATAAAAGGGGTTTATCACGTTGCAGATTTTATTGCACTAGAGAGAAATGCAAAATTCGACTGGAAAGTTATTTTACCAAAAGTTCGAGAAGTTTTTGGTGAGGCACCCGTAAGTGAGAAAGAAGGTCAAATTTCACAAAATAATGAGCAGTCGTTTGGAGAAGTACGAGTACAGCTTCAAATGTTTAAACAAATTCCAATGCAAGTAAAAGTAACGGATGGAGAGCGTGAAGTACGTGTTGGTTTACCCGAGCGGTTTATGGCTGCATTACAAAAAGTTCAATCAGATAACGATAATGTTGTACTAGAACGAAAATGGGTAGAGCAAGATGTGAGGTATGGTGAGTTAGAAGAAGTTGCTAAAACCGTTGCAGAAGAAATTGAAGCAGCCTACTCTGAGGAACGAATTAACCAGTTATTAAGTGAAGAAAGTTCTTCCAAACCAGTGGATAAGCAAAACTTGTATAAGAAAGTAACAATGGAGATGTTGGAAAATCCCGATTGGAAAAAACGGTATGAAGCTCTTGATCGGATGAATCCAACAGAAGAAGACCTTCCAATTTTGTTAAAAGCATTAGAAGATGAGAAAGCCTCCATCCGCAGACAGGCGACTGTATATTTAGGGATGCTTGAAGATGCGGGGCTTCAATACTTATATAAAGCGTTAAAAGATACGTCGGTAACAGTAAGAAGAACGGCAGGTGATTGTTTATCAGATATTGGTAATAAAGAGGCAACCCCGGCTATGGTAGAAGCATTAAAAGATGAAAGTAAACTTGTTCGTTGGCGTGCTGCGATGTTTCTTTATGAAGTTGGCGATGAGCAGGTACTCCCTGCATTAAATGAAGCTAAAAATGACAGTGAATTTGAAGTCAGTATGCAAATTAATATGGCTATTGAGCGAATTCAAAAAGGGGAAGAAGCTAAAGGGTCTGTTTGGAAACAAATGACGGAAGCCGTATTAAAAAAAGATAGTAATGACTAGTTATAAGCGTATTTTTTAAGGAGTTTTAAAAGAAATGAGCACAAACCAAACCTTTTTATGGGAAATGTTCCAATTGATGAATATTCACGTTAAAATAAAATGAGTATGTTAATGGGAGGTTTGTTCAGTGAACAAAGAAGAGTTAATTCAACAACTAAACGAAAAACACTTAGAAGATATTATTGAATTAATTGAAGATGCTGAAGAAGGATACTTAGAGGAACTGGAACTCGTTGAATCTTTAGGGTTGGTTCATGATAATGAATTGAACACTAAAGTGATTGAATTATTGAAATCATTAGGTGTGAATATCATTTATGTCACAGATGATGAGTAGTCAAGAGTTTATGAGTGCACGACCTGCTCCAAGTCTAGCGATTGCTAGACAAGCGCTAACGGTTTGGAGGATTCGAGCCAGTATAGAATCTCTATTTGTCGCATTAGTTCCAATTGGCTATGGTATTTTAATGCTATATTTTCCAATGCCTGTGTGGATGTTGTATATCTTAATTCCTGCGTTTGTTATTTTTGTTATCGTCAATGTCATTGTAGCCCCGTATTTTCGTTGGAAGAGATTTAGTTATGAAGTGTACGATGAGGAAATTGAACTGCAATATGGTGTGATTATTGTAAGGCGTACCTTAATTCCAATGATTCGGGTGCAACATGTTGATACAGAACAAGGACCGTTATTACGAAAATTTGATTTAGCGGCCGTAACCATTTCGACGGCTGCAACAACGCATCGAATTCCAGCTTTAACGACTCCTATTGCAGATGAGTTAAGAAATCAAATTGTTAAATTAGCATCTGTGGCGGATGATGATGATGAATAATGAAAGCTATCGACTTCATTGGTCAGCGATACTCATTTCTTTTTTTACTTCATTAAAACATTTAATTGTCCCAATCCTGTTTGGGTTAATATTTGGAACGACAAGAGATACAACGCTTTTCGGATCAATCTACTTTTATATTATCCTTTTCCTCATGTTTTTTTCACTCGTACATAGTATTTTGTACTGGTTCACCTTTCGTTACGAATGGGTTGAAGGTGAATTACGAGTGAAAGAGGGCGTCTTCGTCAAGAAACGGAGATATATCCGTCTTGAACGCGTACAGAGCGTTGATTTGACCTCAGGATTAATTCAAAGATTGTTTGGATTAATCAGTGTAAAAATTGAAACAGCTGGCGGTGGGAACGAACCTGAAGTTCATTTAATTGCCATAAGTAAAGAAGAAGGTATAAAGACTAGAAATTTTCTTTTACAAAAGGATAGTGTACCTCAATCAAATAATATCCCAGTAGAAGACGAGGTTCATGGTGAGCTTGATGTAGAAAAGCCTATTCAATGGGTGCTCTCTAAAAAAGAGTTAGTGATTGCATCAATGACTTCAAGTGGTATTGGAATTGTTCTTTCTGCCGTCATTGCTTTGTTTCCGCAAATTGAACAATTCTTTTCGATCACGATATTTGATGAGTTCATTGAGTATTTTACAGGTACGTCTTATGTAGTAGTTTTATTTTATAGTTTTTTTATTATTGCTATTGCTTGGATCATTTCGATTGTCATTACGGTATTTAAGTATGGGAACTTTTCTGTTGAAAAGGTTGGAAATGAATTAACGATTACTAGGGGCTTATTAGAAAGAAGACAACTCACGTTACAAACTGACCGGGTAACGGCTGTAAGAATTGTCCGAAATATATTTCGTCAACCGTTTGGTTACAGTGCTGTATATGTCGAAAGTAAAGGTGGCGGGACCAATGAAGAGCAACGATCTACAGTATTGTTTCCACTGATCAGACATCAGGATATAAATAAGGCACTTGAAGTTTTTATTCAGGAATATAAGATTAGTGAAGAGTTAGTGCGAGCACCAAAACGGGCCTGGATCCGATTTCAATTTCGAATGTTATTATTGCCGGTTTTAATCTTTGGTGCAATTGCTTATTTCTTTCCAGCTGTCGTCTATTTTGCTGGAATATTCATTTTCCTTTCGTTTATAGGCTTTTTGCAATACCGTGATGCAGCTATCGGAACAAAGGAAAATCAAGTAACCTTATCCTATCGAGTCCTGTCTAAGAATATCGTTTTGATTAAAAAAAATAAGGTGCAAAGTGGAGAATTGGTTTCTTCACCTATCCAACGTTATCGGTCCTTAACGACGATACAATTGTCAGTACTGTCAAGTTTGTTTGGTAAGACGTTTTCTGTTGTTGATTTAGATCATAAGACAGGTCTAGCTATGTTATCTTGGTTATCACATAGTAAAAAGGAGTGATCATTGATCACTCCTTTTTAACTTAGGTGAGAAAGTATAATATTTCGATGATGTCTAGGCTCCAGCGCCCAGCGAGACTTCGCTCACCTCCTTACGATAAGTCAACATCGGCTCATTAGAATTCGCCGTGTTTCCTTAATTCATACGGTGTGCTCCAGTTCAGCGTCGCAAAACGGGTGCTTACGCTTTTCTTATTTCCCTGATGTAAACGAGTTTGTGTACGTTACGATGGAACGGATCCCTCTAGAAGAGGTTAACTCAAAGCGATCATAAACAGTATCTAGTCCTTCATTTAATTTACGCTCATAGTGATGTTGGATGATGATCATGTCGTTATGATCTTTATACGTGATAAAGTTTGTGCCAATAAACTCTTTTTGTTCAGAAGTAAATAATAGTTGACCTACTAAAGAGTTATGACAGTTTATCATTTGTTGATGCGTTAAATGATTTGTTTTTAAAAAATGTTCAAAAGACTGAAGAGCTGGCTTGTCAAGTTCATTTAAAAATAGTTCGTATGGTTCAAGGTGTTGTTTGTTTAGACGTAGAACTTTATCTTCCTTCAGTTTATATTTTCTACCAGATAAAGCTTCAAACACCCAATTTGAATAATAGGACCCTTTTACCCAGCCACGACTTGTTTTTAATTCAAATTCAAACGGACAGCCGTTCAACGGGACTTCTTTTCTATGAATTTCCTCAACTAGAATAGGGCTGTTATTTCGATTCTCCAGAGTATAATATAAGTAATCTGTTTGCTCACTATCAGCTGTTTCTATTAGTGATAAACCTTGAAGAATTGTAGGAGCCTTAGTAGGTTCGACTTCATGTAGATAACCAGATAATGCTTCAAATATTGTAGAATGCTCTTTACTTTTATCATTATGATAGTTAAGTTGTTTAATGATCGCTAATTCGAGACCTTCCTTGTACGTGATAGCAGCACTATCGCCTTCAAAGGTTACAATCTTTGTACCGCTTACTTCAATTGTTTCTCCTTCTGTATAAAGAGGTAAACCAAGTTCAACACCGTTTTGAATAGTAGGTTTTGGTAGAGCTTCGACAGAGACGATCTTCACTAATCCTCGCCACGGTTTTCTAGGTGCTGTAATAACTTCTTGGAGTTTTCCAATATATTGTCCTTGTTCGTTCTCGTTTATAATAACTAGTTTGCCTACTAGTGTTTCAGCTTGTTTTCGGTCCATGGTTACCCTCGCTTTATGAATTATAATATGTTCATAGAAATATGGAATGTGGTTTGTTTTAATTTTATCTGATAAATAGGTTTCTGTAAATTTCGTTTGTAAATTCTCTCGCTAGAAAAATAGGTTTAGTTTAATTGAAAGTCAAAAAAAAAGAGGCCGACGTAGTGTCAGCCTTATCACATTAACGTTTTTTCTTAGCAAGATAGTCTGCAATGCCCATTGAACAAACAGATGTATCTAGTTTAATAAATTCATAAACAGGGTGTGTGTCAGGAATATTATACTTTTGTAAATCTTCTTTGACAGCTAGTAACAGTTGTTCTGCAATCCAGTGATGGTCTTTTCCTGTTTCTTCAGCTCTTTCACCAATTTCAACAAAAATAGGTAACCACGTTTTAATTTGCTTGTACACTTCCTCAACATCCCGGGCAACATTAAAGTGCCCAAAATAAACACAGTCGACATTCAGACCGTGAATTCTTTCTAGAGAAGCTAACATGGCATCAGGCTTAAATTGATTTGGTGATGTTGAAGGAAGATAAAGCTGAATGTCAGTATCTGCAAGTACTTGATTATAATTTACACCAATCGTATCACCTGTAAATATACCGTTACTGACTGGATCATAAATACTAAAGTGATGATCACTATGTCCTGGGGTATCGTAGAAAGTTAGTTCACATGTTTCACTCAATGCTAAAGTTTCTAGATCTTCTTTAATAATCACTTTTTCTTCAGGAATAGGTAAGATTGGATCAAATAATCGATCGAAGTCATCGCCATAAACGGCTTTTGCTCCTAAAATGAGTCGAGATGGGTCAATCAAATGACGAGCACCTTTAGGATGAACGACAACTTTAGCATTTGGACAATCTTTTAAAAGTAATCCAGCGCCACCAGAATGGTCTAGATGAATGTGAGTAACAATTATGTAAGAAATGTCGTTAGGGTCGATGTTTAAATCTTTAAGACCATTTAAAATATGAGGAACGGAAAGACTCGGCCCAGTTTCTACAATTGTAATTTTTTCATCTTGGATAACGTATGTACCTGTTCGATAAGGTAACCCAAGGTCAAATCCATCAATGAGATGAATTCGATTTCCTAAATCAAATATTTTTTGTGTCATAGTATCCTCCTAGTTTCAATTCTATCATACTTGAAAACCCTTACAATCAGAGTTTATAAGAAGGGGCGAGCGATGTAAAGCAGTTTAAGTGTAATCGATGTAATATTTGAAAAATTTAAACGATTTAAAAGTTGAAAACAGGTGACCTAAGCATCACCTGTTTAGTTATTCGTGTCTGTCATTGGTATATCTTAAATGATTGAGTTTTAATAAATGTTCCATCCGTTGGACTCGTGCTTTTTCAAGGTCTTCTTTTAAACGAATGAGAGTTAACTCCATTTTAGATAATGTTACGAAGACATTTTCTCGCTGTTCTTTTTTGTTCTCAGGGGATAAAGAGAGATACGTATGGACTAAGTTAGGAATGTCTTCATTTAACATTCGCTTCATCATATGTCTTTCTTCAATTTCTAGTAATGAAAAGTCAGGCAATAACATTTCAGTATGATCAATAATTTGTTCTAATCTTTTTTCAATAAGTGGATCGATATGAAGCTTACGTGTATGGCTGATCAACCGATTGGTTTCCATAACTAAACTTTTTACTTGATCATTACTTTTTAATTGATTGGTTTGCGGGGTGTAATTTTCTTCTTTGTTATCACTTTGAATAAGTTGTCCAAGTAAGGCATCATCTAATTTATCAATTTTATAAAATAAATTTTGTGTAAATGGTGATTTTTTGACACTTCGTACAAAAGTTTTTTTATTTTTTGTGTAGTGAATCGATGCTTCTTTACATTTTCCGACACCGTGATCTGCTTTGAAGTATTTACGGTAACATTGGATGTAAATACGTTTTTTATACTTTGATTTAGAATAATACGTATCTAAAATCGTTAGACTAATCATTTTCTTTTTAATTTTTACAGTGATGACATATTCATGATGTTTCTTTTTCACAGTTCGATTTTTACTATATTTACCTGATTGCTTTATGACATGTTCTAGAATGCGTTCAGCTTCATGTAAAGTTTCCAATGTTGCTTCGTCTGATAAAATTTCATCTTGGACGGGACGAAGTCGATCAGGTAAAATACTTTCTATCCAAGGAATTTCTAGTAAACGATTTAACATCGCTTTCGCTCCTTTAAATGGCCAATGAGCAATCTACTGAAGTAACTTTGTTTTCATTCGATCATTTAATTCATCTATTTCTGCGATGAACCGTTTTCCACTGGAAATGATCCGCTCATTCGATTGTTCAGTAAGTTGGATAGCAGAAAACACATCCTCATAGGCCTTTTTAAATGATTCAAGAGCAATTGCCGGCTCTTCTAACGTTTTTAAGGTCTGTTCTGTATTATCTTTTAACATCTGTGCATTCGTAAGTAACATTGACTCTGTAGCTTGATTAACATTTTGAACGGCTTTGATCACTTTTTGCTGGTTTCCTAATGCAAGTTGGATAGATGCAGTTACTGTTATAATGTTTTTCGTCATAGTAATTGCGTTAAATATCGCTTCTTCTAACTTATCATTATTCTCGATAATAAGATCGATGGAAGCGACAGATTGTTGCAATACCATAATCGCTTGAGACATATTTTTGATACGGGAAATCACTTTTTGCTGTCCTTTTTGTAGAGCCGTGGCGTTATCTTTCCATTCTTCCGTTGTCATCTCAGCTTCAAGCATTTCATTTAACTGTTTACCAATTTCGATTTGCTCATTTAAGTTTGTAATACGTTTTCTTGCAACCACTTTTAACTCTTTAAGCATGAGTGAATCTTCTTGAAGTTTATCCTTACCGTGGAGCAGGCCTCCAATAATGGCCTCAATTTGAGCTTCAACGGTCTGATACTTTTTTGCATACTGTTCAATTGGACTGCGACGTAATACTTTATTAACGAGTTTTTTTAGTTGCCCATCTTTTAAATAATCAGGTTCGAGTTCACCAACGACTTCCTTTAACTTGTGCAGTTGAGCGGGTAGGTCATTATTGGGCTGAGACAACATTTCTTTTACAGGTCGTTTCAACGCCTCAAGAGATTCTCCTGCTTCTTTTTGAGCCGCTTCACCTAGTCCGCCAATTTTATGTAAAACTTTATCTACATCTTGTTCTTCTTTAAACATATCAAGAAGTTCTTTTGAATACGTTTCTTTTTCAGTCATATCTATGCCTCCTCTTCCATTCGTATTAGTATTTACGATTTGAGTGAAATAAAGTTTCATACTATACTATGTCTAAAAAATTATACCAATCTTTTACCTTTAACTACAAGGAGTGTCCATGATGTGTTTAATTAATTTTGCCTATCAATCACATGACCAATATGATTTAATCTTAGCAGCAAACCGCGATGAATTTTTTGAAAGACCTACAGCAAAGGCTGATTATTGGAAAGAAGTACCTGGTCTCATTGCCGGAAAAGACCTCGAGCAGGGTGGAACGTGGCTTGGTGTTACGACAAAAGGACGTTTCGCTGCACTGACAAATTATCGTGAAGTACGAGAAAAGAAAGATGAAAAGTCGCGTGGAGAACTAGTGCTTGATTTCTTAAAAAATGACTTATCCGCAAGAGACTACCTAAACGCAGTAAGAGATCGCAGGAATGATTATTTAGGATTTAATTTATTATGTGGTACTGTAGAGGAACTCTTTTATTACTCCAATCGCCAAAATACTATTGAACAGATCCAACCTGGTATCCATAGTGTCAGTAACGCTTTATTAAATACGTCGTGGCCAAAAGTTAAGCGTGGAAAAACTTTAGTAGAACAAACTCTTCGAAACGAGAAAAACGATATCATAGGTCAATTATTAGAGGGTCTTACAAACGACGAGAAAGCAGAAGAACAATTATTACCTGAAACAGGGGTAGGAATAGAATTAGAAAAACATTTATCACCAATGTTTATTAAAATGGAGGCATACGGAACGAGATGTTCGACGGTTATTACGATTAGTAAATCAAAGCAAGTGACATTCTGTGAACGAACGTATGCCCAAGGTCAGCAAATATTTGAAGATCAAATTTTCCAGTTCAACATAGGAAAATAGATACAATTAGTGTTCGATAAAGATATTGTGAAAATAAAAATGAGTATAAAGAACGTCATGAATAGGTGACTAGTCAGGAAGAAAAGTCAAAAAAATGTCTAAAACCCATCTATTAGAGAATATATACCTATGATAATATAAGAATACTAGATAAAAAGAGGTATATATAGGGTGGGGGAAAAGTTCTTATGGATTTAGTAAAACAACGATTTGTAGTAGTTCTAGCGGCTTTGTTATTTGGAGTCGTTTGGAGTGTTGTTATTGTACAATTAGTATCAGCCCAAGAAAAGCCGAAAACAGGAAAGGCGGCTTCTTCCTTAGAACGAATGACGGTAGAAAAACAAAAAGTGGACAGTATATCCTGGGCAAAAGATTGGGATGCTCGAAACCTGAAGACTGAACAACAAGATAATCAAACGAAAGAAGTAGGGAAAAGGGATTTGAGAACTGTAAGTTTTAGTGATATTGATACATCAGATGGTGTACCAATAGATATCATTTTAAAAAGGCTTGAACTGAAATAATTCTTAATCCGTTACAAAATCTAAAATATTTGTTAATATAGAGATAAGAACTGTTAGGAGATTGTATAAATGGATCCAGGAATGATGATTGTTTTATTAGGAATTGGTTTCTTTCTATTAACTGGGGTGTTTGGCGGCCTAGGTTTTTTCTTTATTATGAAGGCCAATAAGCGCTTAGCTGCTATATTTTTTGCGATTGGGTTTTCTTGTATAGGGATATATATCATATCTTTGTTTACATTTTTATAATTTAAGTTTTAGAGGTTAAGCTGCATATGCAGCTTTTTTCAGTTGTAAGGGAGCAGATATATATGAGTATGAAGTGGAATACAATTATAGGCTTGGTCTGCTTTTTAACAGTTACATTGTATTTATTATCAGTCTTTTATTCTAGTTTGCTATTGAGTGTGACGTATAGTTTATTAGCTGCAGTTTTGTTGTTTGCTGCATTACCTTTTGTCAGAAAGAGCAGCATCATCATTACGATTCCATTATTAACGATTGGAATGGTTGTTTTTTTTATTGCTGATACAGATGCAACTTCATTTTTATTAGCTTTTGGCTATAACATTAATTTATTATCCCTCTTTTTGCTCGTACCGTTAATAGGGGTTTTTATTTCATTAGCTGGATTATTGACAACGTTAAAAGTTCGTATTGAACGAATGGAACAGGAAAAGAACAGTAACTCGCATCCTTATCGTCTAGGGTTTCTACTAACAGCAACGATGGGTGCCGTACTTAATTTAGGTTCAATGGTTCTGGTACATCGAATTATAGAAGGAAGTTTATCCAATTTTTTTAAAAAGAAAATGGTAATGATCTTACTTCGAGCCTTTGGTTTTTGTATGTTCTGGTCTCCCTATTTTGTAAATGTAGGACTTGTGTTAGTACTCTTCGATGTCTCATGGGGTTCAATCGGGTTATACGGACTAATCATTGGAATGATATACGCGCTCATTTCCATTATCTTCTTTCCTCGATTGAAATTCGAGGATGATGAAAATCATGTTCAACCTAAGGCGTCGAGAAAAGAACAGGAAAAAGGGCTCCCGTCCCTCCGTCGATTAGTGCTTTTTGGTGCAGGGCTATTTATATGTTCGTTCCTACTAGAATTCATCTTGCCCGTTAATATGTTAACTGTTGTATCGCTGCTCGGATTTTTTTATCCATTATTATGGGCGGTCTTTTCAAATCAGTTCAAAGATTATATAAGAGAGCTGTTTTCTTATGTTAATCAATGTTTTGTCCGCTTAAAAAATGAAATTGTAATTTTTATTAGTGCAGGTTTTTTTGGTGCAGCACTTTCATTAACCGATATTGGAGCCCATGTATCTCAAATGATCTTGACTGTGTCACAAGGATATATTTATGTAATGGCTTTAATCGTCATAAGCTTTGCCATTCTTTTATCGATTTTTGGAATTCATCCGGTTGTCATCGTAATTGGAATTGGTAGTGCACTGTCACCGCAACTTTTTTCCGTTAGTTCTGAGTTCATGGCCATCCTTTTGTTGATTGCATGGACATTAGCAACGCAAGTGTCACCTTTTTCTGGTTCGGTTTTAATGGCCTCTGGATTGATGAACTATTCTTCGATTGATATTGCCAAAAAGAACAGTCAATTTGTCTTTGTTTGTATGTTTGTATTAGCATTATTCCTCTATCTGTTTCATTGGTTGCAGCTATTATAAAAGGGGAGATCAACTTTGAATAACAAAAACTCTAATATTTTTACATACCTATTGCTAATGATGGTCATGGTTATTTGGGGGATGAATGTCGTATTTATTAAAATGCTTGTTGATGTTTTTCCAACGGTTACCATGACGTCTTTTCGAGTTTTCTTAGCGGGAGTTGTAGCAATTACAGTATGTATACTTATTAAACAATTAAGGAAATTCACAAAGGTAGAATGGAAATACATTTTGATAGCAACGATTTTCGGAGTGACGGGTCACCATTTTTTCCTGGCCTGGGGTTTAACAATGACAACCGCCTCTAATACAGCATTAATATTAGCATTACTGCCTCTGACAACATCAATTTTGGCTTCTGTCATGTTAAAAGATACATTATCGAGGTTACGGGTTATTGGTATTGTTTTCGCTTTCTGTGGTGTAGCTTCAATCATTTTACAAAGTGGAGAAAGTTTCACATCGATAAATGCGGGAGATGTCTCTATATTTATTGCGATGTTCGTTCAGGCGGTTTCTTTTATATATATTAAGAAAGGAACAAATACGATCGATTCAAGAGTAATGACAGCAGTAATGTTAGTTGTAGGATCCAGTTTTTTATTTGTTTTCAGCTTATTTGCAGAGCCGGCAGGAACGTCTCAAATGATCGAACAAACCGGGTGGATCTGGGGCATATTTTTAGTTTCTTCGATTTTCGCTACAGCTTTAGGTCATTTCTTATTTAATGCTGCGATCCACCGACTTGGGGCAGGGCAGACAGCTGTATTTAATAATTTTGTTCCTTTCTTTGGATTAGTTTTTTCAGCTTTGTGGTTAGGCGAACAAATAACGTTATTACAATTAACTGGTTTTGTTTTTATCGTACTAGGTGTTTTATTAGGTACCGGGTTCATTGATGAATATGTGACGAGGCGAGTATTTAAAAAGAGGACTGTGCAAAAGGTTGGATAGAGAAAACCCCGAGGAACCTCATTAGGTCATCTCGGGGTTTTAGTGATTAGGTAAAAGTTGCCCTATTTAAGCCATTTTTTATCCAACATTGTAAGAAACTTCAGGAAGAATGGTCGTTCGTAATTGTTGTTCTTCTTCTTCTGTTAAAGGAACGAGAGGAAGGCGAACTGAACCTACCGTAATTCCTTTCATATTTAACGCTGCTTTAACTGGTGATGGACTAGGTGCTGTAAATAGTGATTTCATTAATGGTAATAAGGTGCGGTGTTGTTCTGCAGCTTCATATACATTTCCTTTCAGGAAGCTTGTTACCATGTTTTGCATTTCATTCCCGATAATATGGGCAGAAACCGAGACAATGCCTGTACCTCCAATTGATAAGATCGGTAATGTTAGACTATCATCTCCACTATAGAGACTAAAGTTGCTATCTGTTTCACTAATAATCTTCGCCATTGCTTCTAAGTCACCGCTTGCTTCTTTAGTTGCAACGATATTAGGAATGAACGATAAACGGACAGTTGTTTCTACCGAGATGTTAACAGCGCTGCGCCCAGGAATGTTGTAGATCATAACAGGCAATTTCGTTTGCTCAGCGATCGCTTTAAAGTGTTGATAAAGTCCTTCTTGAGAAGGTTTATTATAATAAGGGGCTACGAGCATGATGCCATTGACACCAATTTCTTCTGCTTGTTTTGTTAGTTCAATTGATGCTGATGTACTGTTTGAACCTGTTCCTGCAATGACAGGTACTCGACCATTTACAACCTGAACTACCTGTTTGAAAAGTGTTAATTTTTCTTCTGTAGACAAAGTAGGTGATTCACCTGTAGTTCCTGCGACAACAAGTCCGTCGGAACCATTCGCGATCAGGTGATTTACTAATTGCTCGGTAGCTTGTAGATCGAGATTTCCATATACGTCAAACGGTGTAACCATAGCTGTTAAGACTTTTCCAAAATTCATTTTATTTTCCCCCTTAGTGCATTTCAAAATACAAATGTAATAACAATAAAAAGCAACAATGAGAAGAGCTGCTCATTGTTGCTAGGAATGACAATTAGACATTTATCCTTGCGTAAGATAGCCCTCCATATAGTATGTACTATATGACAGTACTGCATTTATTCAATACAGAACCAGCCCTTGGTTAGTATGAGAACCGTAGACTTCGGCAAATCCCCCTTTCAACAATGTTCAATAGAGCTCATCCTCCTCCCATTGCTTACTCATGGTTTTTGCACCTCTATCCTCACTTCAATTAGAAGTAAAGAATATTCATTTGTTGTGTCTACCTTAACAAATTGTTGAATTGATTGCAATGGTTAATCGAAAATTCTTTTAGGTTTTCTAAAAATCTCCATTCCCCCCTGGATGTATCTATAGTCAACATCGATTTGGCGCACGATCTTTCAGTTATTAAGGCGAGGCTCGTTTCAAAACGTTGCTTTAACACTGCTGTTTTTGCAATTTCCTATAGTTTACAGGGGTATTATGTTGATAAAAATTAAACGATAATAAAAGAAAGGGGAGTGTACCGTGAAAAAAGTATGTTTCTGCTTTTTATCGTTAATGGCTTTTGTTATTGTTTTAACTGCTTGTGGTACAGGGGCAGGAGTTCAACAAAATGAACAAAGAATTCAGAAAATCCGTGAAGAACAACAAGTTCCCGAGTTAGATCCGGAGATGGCTATTGATGGGAGAACTCCATTAGTAAGTAGACAACTTATTACGTCTAGAAGAAATACAGGTCACGGGACAAACACTAGAACTGATAATGCGGATTACATTGAATTTTATAATGGAAACAGGCCTTTAACGAAGCAACTGTTGCAATTAGAAGAAGTTGATGACGCACATGTATATATACAAGGGAGAATAGTCTTAGTAAGTGTTTATACAACCGAAGAGTGGAACGATGAAATAGAAAACAAGGTGGAAGAAACAGTACATTCATCTATCGCAAATGATGTTGAAATTCGTGTCATTCACGATGACCAAGGGTTTTCCGAATTCCAAAGACAACTGTATAATTTGAGAGAGGGAGCTCCTTATGAAGAAGGTATAGAAGCTGAAAATTTTATGAGGGACCTTGGTAGAATTTTGCAACGTCCATTTGAACGTGGGAAAGTAATTAATTAATGTCTTCTAAAGTGCCAGAACACTAGTACTTATAAAGAAAAATTGGTCAGTTTCTTTATAAGTGTAAAAGTTGCTGGCACTTTTTGTTTGTAGAATTAGCAACTATGATATTTTTATTTGTTGTTTTTCGTCTTCAAGTTGCCATCAGCATAAACAAGGTGGTATATGTACTTCTAATGATACACTCGATCTCTTCTTGTGTTTGATAAGAGATTTTGACGCCATCCATTAGTTGAAGACGTATAAGAATTTCTTGACAAGCTATTTTTACACCGTCCACAGATAACTCCTTACACATCGAAGTAGAAGAAAGTACTTACTTTTAAACAAAGGGTTAATTATATAAGTATAGTGGTAAAGATGCTTTTTTTTAACAATAGTAGCTGTGCAAGGTAAACAATAATTGGTGCTATTTGGCCATCTTCACATTCATACAGGTATTCTGCTGGGCCAGGTTCAATAACTTGTCCAATTCTTGACTACACTTAACCGTTGCCTCGGAAGTATAGCCATACTTTTCAGCTAGTAAGATCATCTGACTTCTTTTTCGTTCAATCGCATATAATAACATTTCTTCCACTCCATTTTTCATCAATATTAATTTTTGTGTAAACTTATGGTCTGACTGCTACTATGTGAGAAAGTTTGAATTTATTTTACACACAACGACAATTATACGTATTTTTAGTGATAATTAAATACATTCCCTAAAAGTAGTCATGAACTTTTATAAAAAACAACAAATCGACAAGATATGAGTATATTTCTATAAGTTTTTCTCTTGTAAAGAAACAATTTCCGCTAACTTCTTCTCATGAAATCGACTAATTGTACACAACTTATAAGTAATAAGAAAGGAGAATTATGATGAAAAAACTAACCTTGGTTATCGTCATGCTTATGTTGTTCTTAGCGATGTTCTCCGGATGTGGCGTTGTGGAACAGAAGCACCCAATGGGGGCAAATCATTTTCGTGAAGAGGGGTTTAGTGGTTTTGGAACCAATCAAGCTAGAAATCATGAAGGTCCTATAAGTGATATGATGGTTCCCGATGGTGTACCAAAGGGGCGTACCGATCGAGCACAACCGATTGCTGAAAATAATATGTATTATACAAGCGAACGTAATTTAGGGTTTAAAACACAAGGTACAAATCGAAGCGGAGCAAGGATTTACAATAATATTCCTAATACAATAAGAGGAAAGTATGTGCTTGGGGATCGTCCTCATTTAAGACATAAGCAAATTGATAACGAAAAGCTTCAAAATCTTGATACTAAGGATTCCATTCGACAAAGATTGTTAGCAATCGAGAATATCAACGAAGTTTATGTGCTCCCCCATGAAGGTGTGTTGCTAATTGGTATTGAGTCACCAGAACAAAATCGACCGAAGCTTATTCAAGAAGTTGAAGAAGAGCTATCTGAAGTGGTTGATCTAGATCGAGTGCGTATCGCTACAGATCGAAGAAATGTAAATCGTATTCGTGCAGCACTTGAAGGGAACGATATTGCCGAGCCGTTCCAAGGAATTGGTGGCCAACTATCAGAAATTAGAAAAAACATCTTCCCAAGACCTGAATAATAACCTTAAACGGTGCCAGGTACCTTCATCACTTTAATGTAGTGAAGGTGCCTGGCACTGTAATTTTTTTTATTTAATACCTTGTTCTTCGAGTACGCCTTTATATTCACGCTCCATGGACTTTACGGCAATAATACTATTTTCGTAATATAATCGAGCTCTTCTAAAGTAGACCTCATCATTTAAGTCCATATCCTCTAAACTTTTCATAAGAGAGTCAAGTTCAAGGAGGGTACTACTATGTACTGTATAAAGATTTTCGAACTCTGGAGGTGTATCTAAACTAATGATATACTCACTCCAATCCTGAGCCTTTCGAACGTGTTCTCGAGCATCACGGACATCCTTTTCTGTTGGTTTTTCAGTGTAGAACAAATTATTTAACGGTTCTAGGTGAGCGTATAATTGGTTTAAGTAAAATCCAAATTCTGAAGCATAGGAAACAGCACTCTGAGTTACATCTCTTCTTGTTTTATTTTGGTCTTTATTTGAAGGGTGGAGCGGTTCAATCCCATCAGTAGCTCGCATATGTTGTTTTTCTATACTTTGTGTAATATCTTCAGGACGATCCTGGCAGCCTATAAATGTAGACATCGTAACGGTTATGAGAATTAATAAGGCAATTTTGTGCATAAGTAATTAATCTCCTTTGCAATAAAAATAATCAGACAGTTTCCATTTTGAAATTATCGGAGGTAATCATTGGATTTCGACCAAAAATCGTATAAATTAAACTTAATGCTTGTCATTTTCTTCTTCGATTATTATCCTTTTTCCAGTACAATTTTATACATTAGTACTAAAAGAATTTAGAGCATCAAATCCTTAGGAAAAAAGTATAGGCACTGTTTTGATAATAGGGGAGACCACTTATCAAACATTAAATGAAGAATTTGCATTTTAAAATTAGGATTACATACTCTAATAAAACGTTGCGATAACAGGTAAGTTTAATGAATTAACTAGAATAGGTTGGTGGATGTATGAAAGAGTTTTGTAAACCAAAAGTTGTGGTCAGTCAATGTATTGAATTTTCTGCTTGCCGCTATAATGGAGATAAATTAACGGACCAAACTGTACATAATTTAAAGCCGTATGTTGAATTCATTCCTGTATGTCCAGAAGTCGAAATCGGTTTAGGAACACCTCGAGAAGTTATTCGTCTTGTTGCTGAAGGTGAAAAAGACCGTTTGGTACAACCGAAAACAGGAAAAGATTTGACAACAGATATGGAAGAATTTGCAGATAGCTTTTTAGATGAGTTAAAAGATGTTGATGGATTTATTCTGAAAAATCGCTCACCTAGTTGTGGAATCACAGATGTAAAAGTGTATTCAGGTTTAGAAAAGTCACCGACTGTTCGAACGAGTAGTGGTGCGTTTACAGCGAAAGTACTACAGTATTATCCGAAAACATCAATTGAAGATGAAGGAAGACTAAAAAACTTTAAGATCCGGGAACACTATTTAACGAAATTATTTACGACGACAGAGTTTAAAAAGGTAAAATCATCCTTAAAACTAAGTCAACTCAATGATTTTCATAAGAAAAATAAATATTTATTTATGGCATATAACCAAAAAAGGTTAAAACTTCTCGGACAAATCCTAAGTAATAAAGATAAAAGATCCATTGAAGAAACGTTTAGTTTATATGAAGATGAATTGTATCAGCTTTTTAGTCGGATTCCTCGATACACCTCAAACATCAATGTCTGCCAGCGCATATTCGGCTATTTTTCTCCAAATTTATCAACGAAAGAAAAGGAATACTTTTTATCGACATTAGAAAAGTATCGTGAAAAGAAACTTCCTATTAGTAGCGTTGTAAGTATTTTAAAAGCATGGGCGTATCGATTTGAAAATGATTATATGCTCGAACAAACATTTTTTGAGCCATACCCTGAAGAACTTGTTGAAATTAGCGATTCAGGAAAAGGAAGAAACTACAGTTGAGGTTAATTGAGAAAATGTGACACTAATGTAATGGGTTAATAAGGTATCGAGGAGGGATTATTGAATAGGACATACAAAACGGAGGTGCTAATCATAGTATGATTAGCACCTCCGTACGTAACTTAAGCCTTTATAGAATTTAGCAAAATAAGGTCCTATGAGTCCTCCAAACTTAATGAGTTTCCTCGTTTTGATTAATTTCATCTTCTAGTTGGCGGGAACGTTTGGCATTACCTTGTGCAAAATTTTCTAATCGATTTTTTAATACATCATTATCATGAATACGTTCTGCTAAAATTGTGTATGTTTTCAACATTTCTTCTTCTTGACGTAAACTAGATTTGAGCATATTCACGACTTCTTCTTCAGTTAGTTCATCTTCGCGATCGCCATCTCGATCGTAGTCAATATCATGATTATAATTCAAAGGATCACCTCGTTTAGTTTTTTTTATGTTTTTCTTTTTCTGGGACGGGGTCAAATCCACCTGGGTGAAACGGATGACACTTTAATATTCTTTTTAGCGTCAACCAACTGCCTTTAATAGCCCCAAATCGCTTAATCGCTTCAAATCCGTAATGCGAACAAGTTGGATGAAAGCGGCAGGTAGGTGGTTTCAGTGGCGAAATTATTTTTTGATATAAGTATATAATGCCCAGTAATAACCTTTTCATTTGTAGTAATCTCCCCGATCTCTTTATATATGTTAATCTTATCATAAGAACGTGAACAAAATAAAAACGTCTGTTTCGATGTTGATTGAAACAGACGTTTTCTATAATTGAAATATGACAGCACTAACATCATCCTTCATTCGCTGACCTCCATGAATGACTTTCTTCTATTGGGTTATTGTGATTGTTCAAATAATTGCTCAATTTGATCTACGGTCATAGAATTTACAAACTGATAAAAGTCTAATTTACTTTCGATCCCGTATTTTTCACAATTAGATAAATAAAGAAACCATACATGACGATATTTTTCAGTTTGACACATTGACAATCGCCTCCTAACTCCCGTCTGTTTTATAACAGTTTGTTTTCTTATAACTATACTATAACAGAAGTAGAGGATGGTCAACTGATTTCACTAAAATAGGCAGAAAATTTATAAAATTTATTAACCTTGGCTCATTTCTCAAAGATTATTGCTCTTGCTTTTGGAACGTAAGCCAAGCGAAGCTCTTCACGCTATGCGTGAAGTTTTTGAAGAATAAGAAAATAACCTTTGTTTTAGAGGTCTTCTAGATAAGCGAGTATGGCATTGACATTTTTAGTTAAGGATAACCCTTTCTCTTTTAAAATAGCTTGGTGGGTATCGTTAAACGTTTTGGTCTCAAGTTGGATAGATCGAGACCATTCCGTTAACTGCTTTTGGTGTGGAATGTCTAGTTGATTTTCAATGGTAGAGCAGATAAACGATCGACATGTTGCATTTTTATAGGAAGGTTTGAGCGAACAGCCTTTATTCCTTTTGAAGAATTGACAGGTCGAATAACTTAATTTTAAATCAGATTGTTCGATGGATGAGAGTTGATCCGTGTTTTCTTCTTCAAAAAGAGGATGTACATGCGCATGGATAATAATGTTATAGTCATTAATGGTACAGTTATCATTCTTATAAATTGTATTAATAAAAAAATTACGGTCAGTTTGTTGTACCATTTGATTAATTTCATAAAGACTGATTACAGGACTGTAACTGCAGCAACCAATAGTAGGTAAACTAGAATGTCCAGGTTGAAAATATGAATCACTGCAATTGAAGCAGGCTTTACTTAGGATTTGCAGCTGTTTTTTGTCAATCTCAATCATGTTTTTCACTCCAAAATTAAAGTTGCATAAAGACCCATAGTCGAAAGTTCGTTAAATACTTGTGTTAGGCGTTTGAAATCGAACGAACGCAAACAACGCAAAAGATTATTTTATATCGAAAAAAATAAAATATGAAACCAATTGTACTACGGTTACGTATAAAAAGACAGAAACGAGTTTCATCAAAATTTTAGAATTGTAAGTAATAGTCAAGAACGTTTTTTATACACATTCGCTGGCGAGTCACATCAATAAAATGAAAGAAAAAAATAAATGGGGGGATCTACGTGACACAACAACATTTATTTATTGATTTTGAATTTACTATGAGCCAAAGTAAGGGAAATCCAAGTATGTTTCGTCCTGAAATTATTGAGGTTGGTGTTGTATCAGTCATTGACGAAAAAATATATGATACATATTCGTCTTTTGTTAAGCCTGTATTGTTTCCAAAACTAACAGAACGTTGTGTTGGCTTTTTAGGTATTCAACAAGAGCAGGTTGATCAAGGTATACCACTTGCCCACCTTGTGGAGTTGCTCAACATGTATATGTCATTTGGGCCAACAAAAGTTGTTACTTGGGGAAATCAAGATATGAAAGTGCTACGTAACAATTGCCGATACTCTAATCTAGAATGCCCAATAAAAGAAAGAGAGCGTGATCTATCTAAAGAGTATCAAAGATTTTTCGGTCATAAAAATCAAAGTGGGCTATGGAGAGTGCTTGAGGAATATGGAAGTAAAGGCATCGGTAGACATCATCGCGCCTTAGATGATGCTTTAACAACGTATGAGGTCTTTAAGGCCATCGAAAAAGATAAAGCATATATGAAGCCAACAAAACAACCAACACTAGGAGATCGAGTTGACTTCTCCAAAATATTATCCCAACTTGCATAGCTGATGGGAGATGCTATGAATAAGGGAAAATAAAGAGGCTGGGACAAAACCCAGTAAATAAAAAATAGAGTGGCACTCACCCTAATGAGATGGGGTGAGTGCCACTCTTTATTTTTTTTTAGATTTAACTGGTTTTTGAATTCAAATAAGGATACCATCTGATAAAATTAAAGTTACCACACAATAAATTAACGGAGGTATCCTTATGTTTAAACATTAT
Organism: Alkalihalobacterium sp. APHAB7; assembly: GCF_048323755.1. NCBI lineage: Bacteria > Bacillati > Bacillota > Bacilli > Caryophanales > Bacillaceae > Alkalihalobacterium > Alkalihalobacterium sp. APHAB7. Next base: position 19 of record NZ_JBLWFS010000009.1, on the reverse strand, counting down.
ACCATGAATCAAATCGTTT
>NZ_JBLWFS010000008.1:0-168389 GCF_048323755.1 Alkalihalobacterium sp. APHAB7 | reverse complement strand
TTAGAAGTCTAGTGGCGATAGCGAAGAGGCCACACCCGTTCCCATGCCGAACACGGAAGTTAAGCTCTTCAGCGCCGATGGTAGTTGGGGGCTTCCCCCTGTGAGAGTAGGACGTCGCTAGGCATCACCATATGTTTAATATACTTTTTTATAATGGCGGTGTAGCTCAGCTGGCTAGAGCGTACGGTTCATACCCGTGAGGTCGTGGGTTCGACTCCCTCCGCCGCTACCATTATAATTGCCTTTAGATCGTTTGGTCAGATTTTTGCTCATACTTGATAAATCGTAGGTTCTAGAGAGTTTTATTAAAAAGGCTATGGAGGAATACCCAAGTCCGGCTGAAGGGATCGGTCTTGAAAACCGACAGGCGGGTTAAACCGCGCGGGGGTTCGAATCCCTCTTCCTCCGCCATATGTATTATAAATCTATTAAGAATATTGGCCCGTTGGTCAAGCGGTTAAGACACCGCCCTTTCACGGCGGTAACACGGGTTCGAATCCCGTACGGGTCACCATTGTTTCTAAAAATATTTAGCAGCAATCGTTTTATGGAGGATTAGCTCAGCTGGGAGAGCACCTGCCTTACAAGCAGGGGGTCGGCGGTTCGATCCCGTCATCCTCCACCATAATTATTCCGTATTATCACGGGGTGGAGCAACGATCAAAACATCATCTGTATACTTTCTTATTACCGCGGGGTGGAGCAGTCTGGTAGCTCGTCGGGCTCATAACCCGAAGGTCATAGGTTCAAATCCTATCCCCGCAACCAAAATAATTAGTACATTCAATTTGACATATTACTTAGGTGATAATATAAGAAGTTTTTTAAAATATCAATTTAAAAGTGGTCCCGTGGTGTAGCGGTTAACATGCCTGCCTGTCACGCAGGAGATCGCGGGTTCGATTCCCGTCGGGACCGCCATTATATTTTCTTATTAGAGGGTTGAGAGAAGCGAGAAGTTCGAGAAGACAACTGAACGAACGTCGGATTGTATGTTGATACATGAGGACGTGAGTGAAGGAAGAGGACGAAGAAATACGAAGCTTATCACAGACCGAATAAGGCTCGGTAGCTCAGTCGGTAGAGCAATGGACTGAAAATCCATGTGTCGGCGGTTCGATTCCGTCCCGAGCCACCATTTATGTTGGAGGGGTAGCGAAGTGGCTAAACGCGGCGGACTGTAAATCCGCTCCCTGAGGGTTCGGCGGTTCGAATCCGTCCCCCTCCACCATTCCTAGTTATAGGGGCATAGTTTAAAGGTAGAACTACGGTCTCCAAAACCGTCAGTGTGGGTTCGATTCCTACTGCCCCTGCCAGAAAAACATTTTATTATGGCGGTTGTGGCGAAGTGGTTAACGCACCGGATTGTGATTCCGGCATTCGTGGGTTCAATTCCCATCAGCCGCCCCATTTTTAAATTATAAAATTTTTATTGGGCTATAGCCAAGCGGTAAGGCAACGGACTTTGACTCCGTCATGCGTAGGTTCGAATCCTGCTAGCCCAGCCATTTTGCGGAAGTAGTTCAGTGGTAGAACATCACCTTGCCAAGGTGAGGGTCGCGGGTTCGAGTCCCGTCTTCCGCTCCAATAAATCGTCTGCTTTGCCGGGGTGGTGGAATTGGCAGACACACAGGACTTAAAATCCTGCGGTAGGTGACTACCGTGCCGGTTCAAGTCCGGCCCTCGGCACCATAATGCGCCCTTAGCTCAGCTGGATAGAGTGTTTGACTACGAATCAAAAGGTCGGGAGTTCGAATCTCTCAGGGCGCGCCATTTTAATACGGGAAGTGGCTCAGCTTGGTAGAGCACCTGGTTTGGGACCAGGGGGTCGCAGGTTCAAATCCTGTCTTCCCGACCATGAAGTTTAAACTTCATTAGGGCCTATAGCTCAGCTGGTTAGAGCGCACGCCTGATAAGCGTGAGGTCGGTGGTTCGAGTCCACTTAGGCCCACCAGATATTATTCCACAGTAGCTCAGTTGGTAGAGCAATCGGCTGTTAACCGATCGGTCGCAGGTTCGAGTCCTGCCTGTGGAGCCAAGTATTGGCCCGTTGGTCAAGCGGTTAAGACACCGCCCTTTCACGGCGGTAACACGGGTTCGAATCCCGTACGGGTCACCAATTTCTAAGAGATTTTTAGAAGCAAGAAGTTCGAGGAAGTGAAGTCCTGAGGAACAGATCGTATCTAAATACGTGAGTACCGGAAGGGCAAAACTGACGAAGAAATTCGTAGCTTATCAAAATCTTAATGGAGGATTAGCTCAGCTGGGAGAGCACCTGCCTTACAAGCAGGGGGTCGGCGGTTCGAGCCCGTCATCCTCCACCATTATGCCGGTGTAGCTCAATTGGTAGAGCAACTGACTTGTAATCAGTAGGTTGGGGGTTCAAGTCCTCTTGCCGGCACCACTTTAAACTTCAAGAAAAGCTACGCAGTCTATTGCATAGCCAGTTTAAATGGGTAATAAATAAGAGTACCCATTTTTTATTTTGGGAGCCATTAGCTCAGTTGGTAGAGCATCTGACTTTTAATCAGAGGGTCGAAGGTTCGAGTCCTTCATGGCTCACCATTTTTTAGTTTTTGCGGGTGTGGCGGAATTGGCAGACGCGCTAGACTTAGGATCTAGTGTCTTTGACGTGGGGGTTCGAGTCCCTTCACCCGCACCATTTAAAATATAAAGTATTTCAATACATATAAAAAAGGAATTATCTCCATGGAGGTAGTTCCTTTTTTGTCTTAGTGCTTTAGTCTATTAAAGGTGCCTGGTACCATAAAAGGAGTGGCATTATAAGTGGTGATATATTGTTTAATCTAGTTGTTTGGCCGGGGGGCCATTTGGATGTTTGCGTAGTTTAGATTCAGTAAATAGGTTAGGATAACTATTACCTTGAGTAATATTTGGTGGGGGTTGGCCTACCGGGTGCATGGCATGAATATAATCTAGTACTGCTTGAATATCCTTTTTAGTAGCCAATTGACTTTGTTCGTCCAAGATGAGGCCGAGCTGCCCGCTGACTTCAACGGTTGCCCATTTGACTTGGCTAATGTGTTGAACATTGGATTGACGTAAGCGCATTTCTAATTGATCGATAGTTAATCGCAATTTCTTTAAATTTTTAGTATTGATTACACCATCTTCGATAACAACCATTGATTTACCGGTAAAAAAGCTTTCTACTTTATTCGACTTCACTTGAAGAAATTCAATAAAGATTAACGTAAGAACGAGTAAAAGTGCAATTAAAAAGGTGATCCAAATGTTTCGTTCGCTAACAGGCTGAATCATTAAGTTTCCAATAGAAATCATTATAACTGTCTGGGAGACCGTAAGCTGAGAGATTGATTTTCTGCCCCCAAGGCGTAAGATCATAATACCAACAAAAACAATGATTATCGCTTTCCATACCCAATGGAAATCCAAAACAATCCCTCCTAACTTTTTCTAAGGGTACTGTGGATAGCTTATGCAAAAATAGCAAAATATACACTAGTAGAGGTGAGAACAAGATGTCATTAAAATTAAGAAGAGGCTTATGTTATTTGGTGGGGTTGTTTATTTTAGCCGTTGGAATTACGTTTACGATTATTTCAAATCTTGGCGCTGGAGCTTGGGATGCGTTAAGTGTCGGCTTATCGGTTCGTTTTGGCTTGACCGTTGGTACTTGGGTCATATTAATTGGGGTCATCCTCATTATAGTGAATGCCCTTATATCTTGGTCACGTCCTGAAATTCATTCATTGCTAACCGTTGTTATATTAGGCTATTTTATTGATTTTTGGCTATTGATCGTTTTTCAAGACATTCGCTTAAATGAGTTGCCCATACAATCCGCGGTATTATTATTGGGGGTTACGTTAATGGGCCTTGGCATATCCACCTATCTGCAAGCTGATTTTGCTATCATTCCGATTGATCGATTAATGTTAAATCTAAAACAATTGTTGCGATTGCCCTTAATGGGAGCGAAGACGAGTGCAGAAATTATTGCATTAGTTGCTGCACTAGTTGTAGGAGGACCTATAGGAGTGGGAACGATCATCGTTACATTAAGCATCGGTCCACTGATTCAATTGTTTTATAAAAGAGTAAAGAGAATAGTTAGCGTTTAAAAGAAGAGGCTTCGAAATGAAGTCTCTTTTAGATGGATAAATTTTTATAGATTGAAAAAACTAAGATCAAATCGCACAGCTATAGAAAGAAGGAGGAAAAGTCGATGCGAAAGGTATCGCTATGTGTTTTAGTTTTATTCTTATTGATGTTGTTCCCGTTAAATGGTTTAGCAGAAGAAAATAAAGGGGAAGAAACTAAAGCTCAAATCCCTGATTACGTATTAGATATTTCCAAAGATAATACGTATCCAAACCCTACACAAGACCTTCCTTATTTACAACCGAGTGAATTAACTCAGGAGCTTTTGGATTCTTCAGAGGTTGAAATAACAAATCCTGAACTCATTCGATTATTAAACGAATCATCGATTAGTAATTCAAAGACAGCCTTGTTATTTAAAGCTTCCATTTATTTAGGGCAGTGGCCCCTAAATTACGAATCCGGTGAGACAAATGTGAATTGGGAATATAATAAAGTGAATACCAATTATGTGGATAACCGGGGCGGTCGCTCACCTCAAAAATTAACTTATACACAAGAACAACAAAAGAAAATTTCAGGTGGATTAACAGCTGAAGTTCCAAACAGTGAAGAAGTGAAAAAAATGATGATGATTAAAGCTGCTGAAAAAACAGGCTTACCATTGGCTTTTGACACGATCATAGGTTACGGAACAAAAAAAGGACAAGTTTATAAAATTGCCCCTAAAAATGTTGGCTATTTATATGCGTATGTACCAGCAGCCAATGAAAAAGGAAAGGTTACCTATGGGGAAGTGTATTTAACAATTAAGAACGGGAAAAGAAAGGTTGAAGTTAAAAATGTGACTCAACAAGGAATTGGGGCGTGGATACCAGTTCAAGATCATTTAGGCTTTAAATTTTACACTTCAAACCAACCACGTTAAAACAATTTATAAGCATAGACAAAAGGAGTGCTACTAAGCACTCCTTTCTTCAGAGATTGGATGTCTTATTTCTAAAAGAAACATTTTGATAGTAAGTATCCTTAACCAAAATGTTAGGTCCTAAGCATTTAACAGCTGGACAATGGCAATTTAATTCATCAGCTATGGCAGATGAGTTCCACGTTTTGTATGCTTGTTCTAATGAAGTCGTTTGAATGTTTCCTAGTGGTGGAGCATCACCGAAATCGGTCACAATGATGCTACCATCAAAGATATTCACATTTAACCGAGAACGTCCATCAGGATCATTCCGAACCGTTACATTTTTAGCGGCATATAAACGTTTTAAGAGCTCGAGATCCTCTTCATTAGTACTGCATGCATAAAAAGGAAGGGTCCCAAATAACATCCATATATCGTCGTCTTTACGGTAATCGAGCAAGCGATGGACAGCAGACCGAATATCTTCTAGTGTGGCTACCTGTAGACTGCTTGCAAAATCGCTTGGGTACATCGGATGAACTTCATGGCGCTGACAGCCCATATCAACAATTTGTTGATGAATTGCTTCTAGGTGCGGCAATGTTCGTTTATTGATCATGGTTTCAGCTGAAACCATGACTCCAGCTTTCGTTAATGCCTTTGCATTTTCAATCATCCGTTCAAAATAGTTGGCACGCTGTTGATAACTAGGTTTTTTCTCCATGACAGCAAAGCCGATATCCACAAAATCATCCACACTTCCATAGTTATGAGAGATATGAAGAACATCTAAGTATGGAACAATCTTCTCGTACCTTGCTAAATCAAGGGTAAGGTTGGAGTTTATTTGCGTCCGTACACCGCGCTCATGTGCATATTTTAATAGTGGAACCACGTAGTCATTAACTGATTTTAAAGACAGCATCGGTTCGCCACCAGTAATACTTAATGCTCGAAGGTGAGGAACTTCCTCTAACCGCCGAATGAAAACGTCTAAAGGTAATGGATTAGGATCTTTGGACGTTAAGGTGTAACCGACTGCACAGTGTTCACAACGCATGTTACAAAGCGTTGTTGTCGTAAACTCTACGTTCGTTAAAAGCGGCTTACCAAATTCCTCTATATCTAAATAAGCTTCCCAAGGATCATAAGATGGTTTAATTTGTAACTTTTTTTGCTCAATCAAGTTAAGTAACTCCTTTAATTGATGATTCATATCCTTTAATGATAACTGAATTAGAGAAATAGCAAAAGAACTATATTGAAAATAGATTGAATTGCCAATACTACTACTGTATGAACAAGTCTTAAGAGTATCACAAACGTAACTGATTTTCTTGAGTGTCTTTCATATTTTTGTTAAAGTTACGATGACATGAACTAAAGGAGAGAGTAGACATGGGTGGAGCAGTAAACGATAAAAATGAACAGTTAAATTTTTTAAATCAAAAAATACAAATGATTGGTGATCTTTTAGATAATATCGATCCTGAAGATACAACTGTAGAAGACATTGATCGTATTCTAGACATGCTCGATCAATTAGAGGGTAAATGTAAAGTATTCCGCCATTCTTGGGAATCAAAAGGAGCGGAGTAAGTTGTTTTTATATTTTATTCGCCATGGTGAATCAGAAGGAAATAAATTGGGAATTATCCAAGGAACAAAAGACTTTTCTTTATCGGAATTAGGTCAGGAACAAGCAAATTTAGTAGCTCGTTATTTCGAGAAACAACATCTCGATTATATTTACAGCAGCGATCTTACACGAGCTTATGAAACAGCAACTGCTATTGCCAACCGAAAAGAACTAACCGCGCATAAATGGGAAAAGTTAAGAGAAATTAATTTAGGCCCTTTAGAAGGGAAAACACGTCAAGAAATCTATACTCATTATCCAGAAGTAAAAGAGCATTCCATCCTTACTTCTGGAGTTGAGGGGACTGAAAGTATTGAGGAAATTACGGCTAGATGTCAGTATCTGCTCGAACAAATGAAATGCGCTCATGAAGGAAAACACGTAGCTTTAGTCGCTCACGGCGGATTAATTAGTATAGCCCTAATGTACATACTTTTAGGAGAACAATGGCATATGCATCACAGGCCATTTCAAATTGAAAATACGAGCATTACATTAGTAGAGTTTAAGAGGAATAGAAAGCCACTTATTCATTATATTAATAGGACGGCGCATTTAGAGGTTGATCCTCTTCAACAAAATCATTCATTACTGGATAAAGAGGCATAACCTCTAGGAAGGGGAATGATTTGAAAGCTTATCTATTAATCATCATTGCCATCCTATTTTTTTCGGGTAACTTTATTGTTGGTAAGCTAATGGTTGGCAACATTCCTTCGTTTACATTATCGTTTTTGCGTTGCAGTCTAGCATTCTTAATTATGGTTTTATTTGCTCAAACAGATTGGAAGAATCATAGAGAAGTATTAGTACGTAATTGGAAACCGATTTATGCGTTGTCACTGACGGGAATCGTTATTTTTATAGGCTTAGTGTATTATTCATTAAATTTTACAACGACAATCAATGCTTCGATTGTAGAAGCGTCCACACCGATATTTGCATCAATACTTGGTTTACTTTTATTAAAAGAACGCCTTTTAGCAGGGCAATATGTTGGAATTATGGTTTCTTTTATCGGAGTTCTATGGATCGTTACAAATGGGTCAATCCAACAATTACTAGCGTTACAAGTAAATGTTGGTGACTTACTAATGGTAATTGCTGTTTTAGCTTGGTGTATATACTCTATTCTAGTCAAAAAACATATGGGAGGTTTGCCGACGAAAGGAACGCTCATGGTTATGCTTGGGATGGCATGTATCACACTACTTCCTTTTGTTATTGTGGAGTTGATCTTATTAGATATTTCCATTGTTTGGAATGCTCCAACGATTTTATCTATTTTATACCTCGGAATTTTTCCTTCAATTATTGCAATAATTTGTTGGAATAAAGGGGTTGAACAGATCGGTGCTTCTAAGGCAGCAGTGTTTTTAAACTTAATTCCAGTTTTCACAACCGTACAAGCAGTTTTGATTTTAAATGAGAGAATTTACATGGAGCAATTATTTGGTGGACTATTAGTTATTGCCGGTGTTCTTTTAACTACCAAACAAAGATCTGTAGTAAAAGTAAATGAGCCGTTAAAATTAGGAAATTGAATAATGCGCTTTCATAACCCTTTCGAAATTTTTTGACAAGGCGTATAATAGGAGATGTGTAAAAATTCGTATCTGTAATTCCGAGGGGAGAGAACAGGATGGAGAAATTTAAAGATAGTATGTATCAGTTAATTGTAGAGACGTCTACGAATCTACCATATGATGTACGCCATGCAGTTAAGGCGGCAAAAGCAAAAGAAAATGCAGGAACACGTGCTGCATTATCACTATCAACAATTACTGAAAACATTCAAATGGCAGACGATAAGATTTCACCAATTTGCCAAGATACAGGTATGCCAACTTTTGAAATTAAAGTTCCTGTTGGTGTAAACCAAATTAAAATGAAAAAAGCGATAAAAGAAGCGATTGAGCAAGCAACGAAAGATGGGAAGTTACGCCCGAACTCGGTTGATTCACTAACGGGTGCCAACAGTGGTAACAACATAGGTGAAGGAACACCTGTCTTCCACTTTGAGCAGTGGGAAGAAGATTACATTGATGTTCGCTTAATTTTAAAAGGCGGCGGCTGTGAGAATAAAAACATTCAATACAGCTTACCATGTGAACTTGAAGGGCTTGGCCGTGCAGGTCGTGACCTTGATGGGATTCGTAAGTGTATCATGCACTCGGTATACCAAGCACAAGGACAAGGCTGTAGTGCTGGATTTATAGGTGTAGGGATCGGTGGAGACCGCTCGGCTAGTTATTTATTAGCAAAAGAGCAACTTTTCCGTACGGTTGATGATGTTAACCCGAATGAAGATCTTCGTAAACTAGAAGACTATGTGATGGAAAATGCGAATACACTAGGTATCGGGACAATGGGCTTCGGTGGAGAAGCAACATTACTTGGCTGTAAAGTCGGTGTTATGCACCGTCTACCTGCAAGTTTCTTTGTTTCTGTTGCTTATAACTGCTGGGCTTTCCGTCGCTTAGGTGTGAAAGTTGATGCCGAAACAGGAGAAATTAACGAATGGTTATATAAAGACGGTGAAAAAGTGGACTTTGGTGCACTTGCTGAAGAAGAAGCGGCAGCAACGGGTGAAGTGACTTCTGACGTTCGTGAAGTGGTACTTCAAGCTCCAATTACTGAAGAGCAAATTCGTGAGTTAAAAGTCGGTGACGTTGTTATCATTAACGGAATGATGCACACAGGCCGTGACGCGATCCACCATCACTTAATGGACCACGATGCACCGATTGATTTAAATGGTCAGGTTATTTACCACTGTGGACCAGTTATGTTAAAAGACGATCAAGGCGAGTGGCACGTTAAAGCTGCTGGACCAACGACAAGTATTCGTGAGGAGCCTTACCAAGGGGACATCATGAAAAAATTTGGTATTCGTGCAGTAATCGGTAAAGGCGGAATGGGACCGAAAACGTTAAAAGCGTTACAAGAGCATGGCGGAGTATACCTAAATGCGATCGGCGGAGCAGCTCAATACTACGCGGACTGTATTAAGAAAGTTAAAGGTGTCGACTTAATGGAATTCGGTATTCCAGAAGCGATGTGGCACCTTGAAGTAGAAGGATTTGCAGCAATCGTAACGATGGACTCACACGGAAACAGCTTACATGCAGATGTCGATAAATCTTCTTTAGAAAAGTTATCTCAATTTGCTGAGCGTGTATTTTAATAAAGAATGGAAGAAAGATGGGTAAACACTTGTTTACCTGTCTTTTTTTCGTGAGACGGTTCGGACCTAAGCAGAGTATGAAGTAGTTAAACTAGAAGCCGGTCGAAATTCGTCTGATGCTGTCGAGAAATCGATAAATCATGAGAAGTTGAAAATAAAAGCAGCTAAGTTAAAAACAAATCGGCTGGAGTTGAAAATAAAGGCAACCATTCAAGAAGAAATTACATCAGCCCAGCAAGTCTTACGTCTTATAACACGTTTGATAATACCTTTTAATTTGTTTCCACTTGTGTTGCATTTAAAGACAGCAAAGCAAACACTTACAATCGAAAAGCAGGGAGGCTTCTTTCGTCCGTATAAAGTGTATGATGAAAACCAACAGCTTCTCTCTCAAATTGAATTAGGCAAAAAATTAATCGAACGCTACACATTAAATATATCTGATGCAGCTGGTGAGTACATTGGGAACGTTACTAGTGTTAGCTCGCAGTCTGCATACACTGTAAAGACGAAGGATGGAAAAGAAGTAATGTTCATTCGAATTGGTGAGATTCCTACACTACAGAAGCAATGAAGTTGTTCGGAACTGTAGAAGGAGATATTGTCGACATTAAGCGTGAACATGTATCACACGATGAGTTTTTACAACTTATTGCTATCCCTCTGCTGATCAAATATACAACAGCACGTTAACGCTCTGTATAGTTTTTTATTTGTGTGAAAAGCTAATAAAAAACTTAGGGGAGTTAGGTGTTGAAAATGAAAAAACTACTTACGATTATTGCAATCATTGCGTTCATTTTTACTGGTCTAGGATCAACAGCCGAGGCCTACGACACTAAAGTATACCACTGGAGCTACAAGCCGGAAAAAGACAATAAGCCAGTAACGACAGAACCCCATTACATAGAACTGCTCGAAAAGTATGGTGGTTATTTTATCGGTAATACAGATAAAAAAGAGTTGTATCTGACATTTGATAACGGGTATGAAAATGGCTACACGGAAAAAGTTCTTGATGTATTGAAAGAAAAGAAAGTACCTGCGACCTTCTTTGTAACAGGACATTATTTAAAAACGGAACAAGATCTCATTAAGCGGATGGTAAACGAAGGGCATATCGTAGGTAATCATTCGTACCATCATCCAAGCTTACCAGAAGTAAGTGAATCAAGATTGAAGAAGGAACTAGAAAAAGTAAAAGAGGAATATACAAATATTACGGGTCAGAATGATATGAACTATTTAAGACCGCCAAGAGGTACGTTCAGCGAAAAATCGTTAGCATTATCCAATGATTTGGGCTATACGAACGTATTTTGGTCGATGGCTTATAAAGATTGGGAAGTTGATAAGCAGAAAGGAGCAGACTACGCCTATAATCAGATTATGAAAAGAATTCATCCGGGGGCGATTATGCTTCTTCATTCTGTTTCAAAAGACAATGCTGAGGCATTGGGACGTGTCATAGAAGATTGTCGTAAACAAGGATATACTTTTAAAAGTTTAGACGAGCTTCTCTTAGATCGAATGATGTTAGAGGAGACAAGAAATCAATAATCGGATAAAACCATGAGGCAAAGATTAGGCTCTAAGCGGGTGAAAAGAAAGCGAGCGTTCGTCCATTAAAAAATGATAACAAAGAGGCTGACAAACATGTCAGCCTCTTATCTGTACAATCTCTAGTTGGCAAAGCTTTCTTGACCAATCGCTTCTGCAATCGTTTCTAATGTACTTACATCGGTAACGTCAAAGGCAATCGCCTGCATGCTACGAACAATCATAACTCCAATTTTTTGACCCATAGAATTGGTAATTGGAAACTTTAACTCAGCATTACTTTCCCACTGGAGATCATCTTCGTCTGATGCAGCAACCAAATTGCTTGAACCCTCTTCAAAAATGAGGATACCCACCCAATCTATGTATGGGACTTCACTCACTAAACTCTCACAAGTTTTTTCAAAAACGGATTGAAGACTCCTCTTCTTATAGACATGAGCCATAATTTGTAGGGAAGCTACATCTGTTGCAATAGACATGTAATATCTCTCCTTCGCGAAACATTTTACTTCTCCTATTGTAGCAAATTCTATTCAATTACGAACTAGTAAGTTTAGGTAGTGGGGGGAGTGGTTGGTATAGGACTCAATAACTGTTCTTACCACTCTTTTATGGCAATATTCACTTAAATTTAATACTAAGCAAAAATGACAAAGGACGACGTCAAAATTATGACGTCGTCCTGGCAATTATTAAGTTCGAACTCGTAAACGTGATTTGATTTGTGTTGCAAGAACTTCTAGAAGGATAGCGACCGTTAATATGAAGTAAGTGATCGTTCCCATTTCACGAATATCATAATAGAATGCACTTGCCATAAACATTTCAAAGCCGATCCCACCTGCACCTGCAGCCGCACCCATTGCGACAGCCACTCCAAAGTTGATTTCAAATCGTAAGAAGGTCCATGAAATTAAATAAGTCATCGACGCAGGAATGACGGCTTGGAAAACGATCTGCCACCAATTAGAGCCGCTTGCTTTCAGCGCTTCAATTACCCCTTGGTCAAGTTCCTCAAACGCTTCAGAATAAGCTTTGACAAGGTAACTAACCGAGTGAAATGTCATTCCAATGACAGCTGCGACACTACCGAGCCCTGCAGCGATGGCAAAAATAAGTACCCATAGAACGGTTGGTACCGCTCGAACCAGGGCAACAAAGCCTTTGATAGCATTAGATACTTTAGGGTTGGAAAGGTTCTGAGCGGCCAGTAAACCTAGAAAAAGAGCAATAATGGCACCAAAAATCGTTGTTAATACGGCAAGTCCAAGGGTAACAAGAACAGCATACAAAGCTTCACTAAAAGTAAAATGGTTAAAATGAGGTTCCGTAAACATTGTCTTAAAGTTAATAAGGGTATTCACGATGGCCTCAAACACATTAAGATTTTTATAGTCGAAGGTAAAAAAACCGTATATTGTTAAGAATAGTAGTGTATAAAGTGTTGCTTGGACAACAATAGAAGTTTTAGTGATAGGCTTTACTTTAATAGGTTTCTCTAGATACTGTTGAATGATATCATTATTTTTTTTTGGATCTGGATTAGTGAATTTCTCTAGTCCCATTACAAAATCACCCTTCTAATGTAGTTTGAGATGTATTCAATGGAAAGGATCGTAATAGCAATGACGAGGACCACTAAGCTTGCTGCATTATAGTTACTACTCTTGTAATAGAGATCAAAAGCAAATCCAATTCCAGTACCTGTTAAAATTCCAATTAAAGTAGCACTTCTTATATTTGTCTCAATCACAAATAACAACCAACTAATCATTTGTGCAATAGTCGAAGGGATGACCGATTGAAAAATGATCGTAAAGTAAGTTGCTCCTGTTGCTTGTAAAGCTTCAACAGAGCTATTACTTGTTTCATCAATTACTTCAATAAATGCCCGTGTTAAAAATCCAAAGGATACAAAAAATAGTGCGAAAAATCCTGTTAATGAACTTTGACCGAATGAAAATAATAAGATCATCGACCAAGCGGCAATATCAATATTACGAAATAAGGTAGCAAAACCTCTAGCAATCGTACTAAAAAAACTATTAATCTTAGTTGTATTAGAGCCAGCAATCGCGAACATTAACGCAAACATCGCAGCAATTGTCGTAGCGGCTATTGAAACGAGCAAGGTCTCCAATAACTTATCGAGTATATTGGGTAATCGATCAAGAGAACTCGCATTAGGAAAGAAATTAGTAAATCCCCACTGAATGGCTTTAGGTATGGAAGCTAGTCCTTGTATCATGCTAAATTGCGTTAAAACCATTGAACCGTAGGTGACTGCTATAATGATGAGAAGAATGATGGAAGATCTAATGCGTTTTTTGGCAAAGTATTTATCCTGCATTTCTTCCACCCAAATCCATAATAAGGTCACCAGCTTCTGAACCATAGATGGCATGAATTTCTTCCGTCGTTATATCGGTAGGGGAACCATTATAAACAATACTTCCTTTACTTACTCCGATAATGCGGTCAGAATAATTAAGGGCAACGTCTACTTGGTGTAAATTGACAACAACCGTAATTCCCATTGTTTCAGAAACCTTTCTTAAATAATCCATAATTACTTTTGAAGCATTTGGATCAAGTGAAGCAATCGGCTCATCACATAACAACATTTTCGGATTTTGAACAAGTGCTCTTGCGATACCAACCCGTTGCTTTTGACCGCCGCTTAACTGGTCACAACGTTTATAGACTTGTTCCTCTAATCCTAATAATCCAAGCATTTCGATCGCTTGACGCTTTTCTTCTGAATTATATAATCCTAAAACGCCAGCCAAAGTAGATTTATAACCAAGACGTCCATGAAGTACATTCTCAATAACACTTAATCTGTTAACTAAATTATAGTGTTGGAAAATCATCCCGATTTGAGTTCGTAATGTTCGAAGCTCTCTTTTTTTGAAGTTCATAATATCTTCGTTGTCAAAGATGATTTCTCCGCTACTAGCATCGATCATACGATTAATGCAACGAAGGAGAGTTGATTTCCCAGCCCCCGATGGTCCGATGACGGAAACAAACTCTCCTTCTTGAACAGCGAAGTTAACATCTGATAACGCTAGAGTATCGTTTCCATATTTCTTAGATACGTTTTTTAATTCTAGTAACGTTGTCATATCGTTAACTCCTTTTATAAAATTAATTATTTGCTAGATAATTCACGGATAGGATCAAACCAGCTGTCCTCAACTTTAACAAATTGTTCATCAGCAGACTTACTGAATAGGCCTTTGATTTCAGAGTCTCTAGGAACAAATACTTTTTCATTGTTTGCCATGTCCTCAGAAGTTAAAGCAGTAAGGATTTGTTCGATTAATTCAGCACTTACATTATCTTGGTTAACTACGATAGGTGCATTTAATACAGGCGTTACAGAAATTAACGCAAATTCTCTACCAGGGAACGTATTGAATGGTTCTGATGCATCATCTAGGATACGGTAAACTGAACCTGCACGGTTTTCTTCACCAGAAATTAACTCAATATAGTTGTTTACGCATGCGTCGCAAATAGAGACCACATCAGCACGATCAGTAAGAAGATTTACGAGCGTTCCTTGATGAGATCCACCGTAGAGAACTTCACTAAAAAAGTTATTAGATCCACCCTCTAATAGATCTTCTGCATCTAAATCCTTGTATTCATCCATTTCATTAAAGTGAGAAACAATAGCAGCAGATGGTACTTTAAATCCAGAAGTAGAACTGTTTGATACGAAAGAAAATCTTTGCCCGGCAATATTATCAATTGAATAATCAGAACCGTTGATATATTGATCTTCATTTCCTTTATTAACAGCTAGCCAACTATAGTAAACTGCGTCTTCTAATGTCCCTGAAGCACCGCTTGGAACAACTAAAGGCTGTACGCTGTTGTTTCTATTATTTGCTTCAATATAACCTTGAGCTCCAAAAAAACCTAGGTCAGCATTACCGTTCGCAATAGTTTCAATAGCAATTAAATAATCAGTTGTAGTTTGGTGATTGACTTTCTTTCCAGTTACTTTTTCAATTTCTGCTCCAATTTCATCACGAGCATCTCTTAAATCAGCACCTGATTCATTCGGAAGCCAGACAATGGTAAGGGTGTCTTTATCCTCAACGGCTGCTTTCGTTTCCGTTTTTGGCGTTTCAGTAGATGATGAACTAGAATTACTGGAAGAGTTACAAGCTGCCAAAATCCCTATCAGAGTAATAGTAAAAAGTAATACAAATGCTTTTTTCATATTAATACTCCTCTCATTAATAAAACAATTTTGTTTTGGATTTGAATAGAGAAATCTTAAATCTTGACCACAGTACTAAGAACTATCGATCGTCAAAAAAAAGCAGAAGTTAATCCTTCGTATGTAAAAACCCTCCTATGAATTTAAAATGACCAACGAGTATTATGTTAAACAATATTTTTTAATAAAGTTTTAAAGAATTTTGATGATTTTGTAAAAAATAGTAAAGCAAGCTTAATATAATTCGCAGTTTTAGCTCCTATACAATGTACAACTTTTCCGAATTGAACCAGTCAAGGAAATAGACGGAAAGGCGGTAGAAGGCTAAAGTACAGTCGAACGACAGCTATTTGATGAAAGAATATTTGCTTAGGACATACTTTTTCTAGTAATAAATTTTGTAAATTTCAGGTAGAAGTATTAAAAATAATAGTTCGAAAATTTACATTTTTTACATTTCTTTTAAATAGATTAACATTCTCTTAACCACGAAAACTTGTTGATAAGTTAGATTTTTAGTATCGCGGTTATTAAGGGGTTGGATATGAAACGGACACGTGAAGAAACTCTACGTCATTTACAAATAGCCGAATACTTAATTCGTAATATTTGTGAAGGTCATTATGCTGTTAATCAAAAAATACCTTCTGAAAATGAACTTTGCAGCAAGTTCAGTGTCAATCGTAATACGGTAAGGCAAGCCATTGCGAGGTTGACAAATTTAGGGTGGGTTACTCCGGTTCATGGGAAAGGTTGTTTTGTCAATCAAATGCCGGATCCAATTGTTTATGTTCTTTCATCTAAAACGAGATTTTCTGAAAATATGAAGAAACAAGGATTGGAGCATAGCAGCCAATTAATTCACTGGGAAAAAGCAGCGCCGGATAAAGAGGAACAGAGAAATTTAGGACTAAGTGAAACAGATCTTGTGTATCGACTTGAAATTTTAAGAAGTATTGATCAAAAGCCAGTCTCCATTACAACAACGGTTATGCCAGAACAAGATGTACAGTTATTTGAGAGCCATTTAAATCAGTTTCAAAGTTTATATCATATTTTAATAGAACACTACCAATTGCAACCGATTCGATCAAAATCAATCTTTCAAGCTAGTCTACCATCATTAAATGATGCAGAAATATTAGAACTCCCAGAAAATGTTCCTATCCTTACGATAGAAAGTGTAATGAACCACCCGTCAGGTCTTCCATTGGAATATAGTATTGCTCGGGTGAGAGGGGACATGCATAAGTGTTTAGTAGAATTCTAGTTCATCTAATAAATTCTCTATAAAAGTAAAGGAGGTCAATTATTTTTATGAAAAAATCAAGATTAACAAAAATTCTTGTTGAAGGGGATGAGCAGTTTTTACAAGAACTTGTCTCCCAAGTAGAAGAGGTTGAATCTATTCAAATGGAACGAAAGCCGAGTACCGGTTTGGTAATGGTAAAAACGCGTGACTCTGTTTCTATGCAGCCGTTTTATATGGGCGAAATCCTTGTTACGGAATGCACAGTATCCATTAATGGAAAGTTTGGAATGGGAGTCATTCAAGGAGAACAGCCCATTCGCTCCTATCAAATCGCTGTGATCGACGCCGCCTTTAATGCTAAACTTCCAATTGTTTTGAAGTTACTACCTAAAATCGAGAACGAAGAACAAAAAATCCGAAACAAACATTTAAAGGAAGCGGCAATAAACGCTCAGTCTCGTGTACATTTCGATACGATGGAGGATTACAATGACAAAAGCTAACTTAAATACATTTGATATGGTCTTTGAGACACAAGCAGTTTATAGAATTTTGCTTGATTGTATGGCGCGTCCAGGTAAAATCCTAAACATTTGTTCATCAACTCAGTTGCTTAGTAACCAACATGACTTTCCAAAAGTTTTAGAAGGAATCGCACTTACCTTAGTGGACCAAGAAGTTACATTTAATATACTTTCGCATTCATCAAGAGAGATTGTTCAGTATTTAAAGTGGAAAACATTTGGAAATGAGGCGTCGATAGAAAAAGCAGATTTCATTTTTATTCAAGAGAAGCTGGAGGAAACTGAAATTATTGAATTGATGAGTCAAGTGAAACGAGGAACTTTAGAAGATCCGCATTTAAGTGCAACAATCATTTTACTCGTTCAAAGCATCTCATCTGATCCAGCGGCGCCAGGAATTAAAATGACATTACAAGGACCAGGAATTGCTGAAAAAAAAGTGGCATGTGTAGAGGGTTTATCCCATTCATGGCTTAATGAACGAAGCAATGTTAATAAGGAATTTCCGCTCGGTATCGATATCATTCTAGCAACAGAGACTGGTGATATCATGGCGATCCCGAGAACAACTTCAATAGAAAGTGAGGAAGATGCATGGGGTATGTAGCGGTTACTGGCGGACAACAAGCAATAGAAAAGGCGGATCAACTTATTCAGTGGTATAGGTTGAAAGGGTGTTCTGAAGTACTAGCTGTTGAACAAATCGAGAGTCAAATGAGGCTGTTAATTGATCGAGTCATGGGAGAAGGCGGTCTTTATTCTTCGGAATATGCAGCCTTAGCTTTAAAACAGTCAGAAGGAGATCCGGCAGAAGCTGCATTTTTACTTCGCGCCTATCGATCAACCTTACCAAGAAATCATTACTCTGTAACGGTTGAACCTAGCCAAATGCGAGTAACTAGAAGAATATCATCTTCCTTTAAAGATATTCCAGATGGACAGATATTAGGAGCGACCTATGATTACACGCATCGTTTATTAAATTTCAATTTACGTGAGGAAGACAATGAAACCATAGAAGATTTTATAAAAGAATATGAGATTGAATTAGATTTGACGGATCACAAGTTAACTTTACCAAAGGTGGCAGAACTTCTTAGAGAACAAGGACTCTTAGCCAATCCATCACCTAATAAATCTGAATTAGTTGATATTACAAGAGACAAACTGTTATTCCCTGCCCCTCGTTCTGCCAGACTTCAAGTCCTTACAAGAGGAGAAACCGGTGCGATGACGTCGCTTGCTTATAGTAGTATGCGAGGGTACGGAGCAGTCCATCCAACGGTTGGAGAATTAAGGGTTGGGTACGCAGATGTTCATATTCCGTACCCATTTGCTTCAGATGAAGAAGATTCGATTTATATCGGAGAAATCAAGTTAACTGAGGTCGAAACGATTAATTCATTTACCCAAAATGACGAGGGGGATGTGAAGTTCATGCTTGGCTATGGATTAACGTTTGGCCAAAACGAGGTCAAAGCGATATCGATGGCTATTTTAGAAAGAAGCTTAGAAACCGAAGGAAATGCCCCTACTCAAGATGAAGAATTCGTCTTATTACATATCGACAGTGTAGAGGCTCATGGCTTTGTCTCACATCTAAAATTACCACATTACATTACTTTCCAATCGATGTTAGACCGAATTCGTAAAACACAAGACGAAGGTAAGAATGAAAAGCAAACTGGACCGAGAACGGCTAGTACTTTTTCTTACCTCTAATAAATTTCACAGAAAGGGTTGGTGTGTGTGCAACAGCTCGAACAAACATACAATTATGCCTTCTTAGATGAAGGATCAAAACGAGAAATTAGGCGGGCAACATTAAAAGCTGTTGCAATCCCTGGATATCAAGTTCCTTTTGCATCGAGAGAAATGCCGATTGGAAGAGGGTGGGGGACAGGTGGATTGCAACTAACGTTATCACTCATAGGTGAGACTGACTGCTTAAAGGTAATTGACCAAGGCTACGATGATAGTGTAAACGCGGTTAGTATTAAAAAATTAGTTCGAAATTGTTCAGGAATTGAAACGACGGATGATTCAGAAAAAGCGACTGTGATTCAAACTCGACATCGAATTCCAGAAATCCCCTTAAGGGACGACCAAATTTTAGTCCTTCAAGTCCCGTTACCGGAGCCGCTAAGAAGAGTTGAAGCAAAAGAAAAGAATACGAAACGTCTTCACGCCGAGATGGATTATAGCAGTATGTGGTTAAGGCTTTACGAAGATATCGTTCATTGGGGAAAGATTACAATTGGTGCTGATTATCCGAGTATGGTGAATGGAAGATACATTTTTAATCCGAGTCCTATTCCACGTTACGATTTGTTGAAACTCAACCAAGCCGACGGTCTGTATCTCTTTGGTGCGGGCAGGGAGAAGAAAATTTATGCAATTCCTCCACATACAGATGTCGTACCATTGCAATTTGAAGATTACCCATTTGAAGTGGAAAGCTTTGAAGGACTGTCTTGTCGCCTGTGTGGAAGCGATGATACCTTCCTTGATGAAATCTACGAGGATGAGACAGCATCGAAATTTTATCAATGCTCGGATACTGGTTGTTGTCAAAAAAGACAGCTAGAAAGGAGAAATGGAGCATGAACGATACACTGCTAGATCAAGAACAAGCTCAACCTATTTTAAATGTAAAAGGACTAAGTAAACGATACGGAAAAGGCTGCTCTCATTGTGAAACACCTGAAATGCTAATGATCGATAATAACCGTTGTCCTCATTGCGGCAGTGTTTGGGCATGCATTGATGTAGATCTTGAATTATATAAAGGAGAAATTATAGGCATCGTTGGCGAAAGCGGATCAGGTAAAAGTTCATTTGTAAAAAGCTTGTATTTTGATGATGAAATTACGTCGGGCTCAGCAACAATGTCAGAATATAGAAATGGAGAAACAAACATTTTTAATGAGTCTGCTCAACAAAAACGATACATTCGTAACTACTTACTCGGGATGGTTTATCAAAATCCACTTTTAGGATTAAAAATGTCGTTCTCAAGCGGTGGAAACATTGCGGAAAAGTTAATTGCTTCAGGATCTTTACACGTAGGAAATATTCGAAGCAGGGCGGGGGAACTTCTTCAACATGTTGAAATTCCTTTATCAAGGATGGATGAATTACCAAAGAATTTTAGTGGAGGGATGCAGCAACGAGTTCAGATTTCTAAAGCGTTAGCTAATAACCCGCCGCTATTGCTCCTTGATGAAGTCACAACAGGGTTAGATTTATCTGTACAAGTGAGAGTACTAGATTTAATCCGAAAAATTCAGCGCGAACTTAATGTGGCGATGATTGTAGTCTCTCATGACCTAGGGGTAATTCGGATGTTAGCTGATCGAACGGTCGTCATGAGATACGGGAGAGTTGTTGAACGCGGGTTAACTGACCAAATCTTAGAGGACCCACAACACCCTTATACCCAGCAACTCGTTCACTCTTTACTGTAAGAAATTGAAAAGAAGAGGTGGGAAAAGGACAATGCAAATAACAAGGATACATGGAAATATTGTAATGCCGGATCGAGTTATTATGAATGGAACCGTTTTAATTGAGGGGGAAACGATTGTTGGGATTGAGGAATTTTCACCTAGCAGTGCTGGTTCAGAAGATATTGATGCCACTGGAAAATGGATCATTCCAGGGTTTGTCGACTCGCATAGTGATGCGATTGAAATTGAGTTAGAACCGAGGCCGAGCAGTACATTCCCAATTGAAGTTTCCTTTTATGAGTTAGAAAAAAAGCTGGTTGGGGAAGGTATAACGACGATTTACCACTCGCTTTCCTTAATGGAGGAAAACGCTAAAAAATGGACGAGAAGAAATGATAATGTCTTATCGGTAATAAAGGATATTAAACGATTGGCGAGGGGGCAACATCTGATTCGTCACAAAACTCACCTCCGCTATGAAATTACGAATTTAACAGCAATGCCAGAAGTAAAAACATTAATCAAATTAAAAGATATTGATCAGCTTTCGTTTATGGACCATACCCCAGGTCAAGGACAGTTCCGTGATATCGAAGTGCATAAAAAGCTACTAATGGAACACCGTCACTATTCAGAAGACCAGGCAGATTCCTTTATTGAAGAAAGTAAATCTTTAAAGAAACTAGCAGATGATGATATTCATCAATTAGCTGAGCTCGCGCATGAATACGGTGTTCCAATTGCATCACACGATGATGATTCCGTAGAAAAATTAGAGGTCGTAAAAGACTGGAATGCAACGATTAGTGAATTTCCAATCGAACTTGAGGTAGCCCAAAAAGCCAAAGAAATGGATCTGTTTGTTGTAATGGGAGCACCAAATGCATTGCTTGGTAAGTCTCACAGCAACAATCTATCAGCTATGGAAGCTGTTCAGCACGGCCTTGTCGATATTTTTTGTTCAGATTACTATCCATCTTCGTTATTGTATACGGTATTTAAGTTATACCATAGTGGAATGCCAATCTATGAAGCTGTGAACATGGTTACTTACAATCCAGCTAAAGCGCTAAAGATCAATCAAGATGTAGGCTCTATTGAAGTTGGTAAGAAAGCTGATTTATTAATTATTAATGAACTTAACAAACGACCGATCCTTGAAGCGGTACTAGTGAACGGAAGAAAGGTTTGTGAAATGAATTATCAAACCAATGCACAAGTTAGTGAAGTCTATTAATGCTTAAGAGAGGTGAAAAATAGATGAATGAACTTCTTGTTGTTAACAACCTGGAAAAGATTTTTATGATGCACCACTTTAACGAAAAAAAAATCGTTGGATGTAAAGGCATCAGCTTTTCTCTAGATAAAGGTGAATTTATCGGAATTACAGGCAAAAGTGGAGCTGGAAAATCAACTGTATTAAAAAGTATTTACCGTACGTATATCCCGACTGGAGGAGAAATGATCTATCACTCAGACCTCTTTGGTCCGATTGATTTAGTTCAAGCAACCGAAAGAGAAATGCTGACAATTCGTAAAGCAGAAATCGGTTATGTTTCCCAATTTCTCAATGTCATGCCTCGAGTCACTGCGATTGAGGTTGTAGCCGAAGCCTTAGTTGAAATGGGGGAGGAGACGAAGAAAGCCACAGAGAAAACAAAGGAAATTTTGCAACACTTTAAGCTTCCAGAAACACTTTGGTCATCGTTTCCTAGAACGTTTAGTGGTGGAGAAAAACTTCGTTTAAACTTGGCGCAAGCGATGATTAAAAAACCGAAGCTATTACTTCTAGATGAACCTACTGCCTCATTAGATAATGCATCGAAACAAGCGGTGAAAGAAATGATCATTGAATTAAAAGAGAATGGTACGAGTATGATAGGGATCTTTCATGATATTGACTTTATGGAGACCGTCGTGGATCGCCAATACCACTTACAAGACGGGATTTTGCATGAAAAAGTAAATCTTTCTTCCTAAGGAGATAATAATGAAAATTCGTGAGTTAAAAGAAGAAGAAATTGATGTTTATTTAGAGCTTCTAAAAGAACTAGATCAGGATGCAATTCTTTCATTAAGGGAAGCTAAGCAATTACTTGCCAATATAAACTCTTATCCCTTCTATAAAATTCTCGTCGTAGATTATAACGATCAAATGGCTGGAACCTTCACTTTAATAGTTTGTGATAATTTCGGTCACGGTGGAAGAAAATTTGCTATTGTTGAAAATGTCGTCGTTCATCCTGACTTTATGAGGAGGGGGATCGGTAAATATATGATGGAGAAAGCAGTTGAAATAGCAACGGAAAACAACTGCTACAAACTGATGCTGTCGAGTAATGAAAAAAGAACCGATGCCCATGCTTTTTACGACTCGTTAGTTTTTAAGCGGCATGGAATTAGTTTTATGATGGAGCTGATAACCAATGATTGATTTACATTGTCATACGAAGGTTTCCGATAATTCTTTAACGATAGAAGAAGTTATTTTACTAGCTAAAGAGAAAGGCGTGACTCATTTAGCCATTACTGACCATGATACAACTGCAGGGCTTCAAGAAGCGATAGAACTCGGTGAACGGTACGGTATAGAGATTATTCCTGGAATTGAAATATCAGCTTACGACCTTAAAAGACAGACACGAGCTCATATATTAGGTTTCTACGTGACACCTGGCCATCAAGCTATTTATGATCTATGTCAGCCGATGATCAACAGGCGACATCAAGCTTCAATAAACATGGTTGCGAAGATTATTGAAGCAGGCTACGAGATTACATGGGAAGAAGTCGAACAATTTACCGCGGGAGGAACAGGCGTTTATAAGCAGCATATTATGCATGTACTTCTTGAGAAAGGTTACACCGATCATATCTATGGAGAGTTGTATAAGAAGCTGTTTTCAAGAGGTGGAGCTGCGCAAACTCAGGGTATTGCATTTGAGTCGATTGAGTACATTGACGTCTTCGATGCGATCAAGGCAATCCGTGAAGCTGGAGGAGTCCCAGTGTTAGCCCACCCTGGACAATTTAATAATTTTGAAGCTGTTCCAGAATGGGTCAAAATTGGCTTAGAAGGAATTGAAGTCAAGCATCCATTGCACGCGGAAGAGGAGGAACGAAAGGCAAGTGAATTAGCAGACCAGTTTAATCTAGTTCAAACCGGCGGCACTGACTTTCATGGCTTTTATGGAGAGAAGGAAACAGACCTTGGTTCTAAATGTATGGGATTAAACACCATAGAAAGACTAAAGCAAAGACAACAGAGTATATTTGAAACAAGTGTCTAGTTAAATACCAATGCGAAGTTCTCAAATCCTTTTGAGAGCTTTTTTCTTTTGAATAAACTGAAAGGACAATAAGAGGTTTATTAGAGTTTTTAGAGTTTAGGAAGTTTGCATCGTCCATGCTATAATAAGTACACGATTTTAATGAATGACGGAGTGAACCAAATGACAGATAAAAAAACGGAAGCTGTAACAATTGAAAAAGGCCAACAATTTCCACTGACGATTAAAAGACTTGGTATTAACGGTGAAGGAGTAGGTTTTTACAAAAGAAAGATCGTCTTTGTCCCAGGAGCGTTGCCAGGTGAAGTTGTCGTAGCTGAAGTAACAAAAGTAAATCCAAAGTTTGCAGAAGCAAAAATTAAAAAAATGAGAAAACCATCAGCGGATCGAGTCAATGCGCCATGTCCTTTATACGATAAGTGTGGAGGCTGTCAGCTCCAGCATTTAAGCTATGAGGGGCAGTTGCGGGAAAAGAAAGATATCGTTAGACAAGCTTTCGAGCGGCATACGAAGATCCATCCAGATAAATTACCATTACAAGATACGATCGGAATGGAAGATCCGTGGAATTACCGTAATAAAAGTCAATTGCAAGTTGGAAAGCATAAAGAAAAAGTTTTAGCTGGGCTTTACGGTATGAATTCGCATCAATTGATTGATATATCCGACTGTATGATCCAGCATCCGATGACGAATACAGTCACACAACAAGTAAAGAAGATATTAGAGGATTTAAACATCTCAATCTATAACGAGAAAAAGCATAAAGGGATCATTCGTACAATTGTAACGCGTGTCGCATTTGCCACAGGTCAAATTCAACTCGTATTAATTACAACCCAGCAAGAGATTCCGAAAAAAGATTTACTTATTGAGGAGATCAAGAGGAGATTACCAGAAGTCACATCCATCCTTCAAAATGTAAACGGGAAGAGAACATCCCTTATTTTTGGTGAAGAAACGATTCATCTCGCTGGAGAAGAAGTCATTCAAGAAACATTAGGTGACGTATCTTTCGAGTTATCGGCTCGTGCTTTCTTCCAACTCAATCCTATTCAAACCGTAAAGCTTTATGACGAAGTAAAAAAAGCAGCACAGCTTACGGGTAACGAAAAAGTAGTCGATGCCTACTGCGGGGTAGGTACGATCGGAATGTGGGTTGCAAAAGAAGCAGGCGAAGTCAGAGGAATGGACGTCATTGCTGAAGCCATTGATGATGCGAATGCTAACGCTGAAAAACATGGAATCAGTAACGCTCATTACGTCGTTGGACCCGCTGAAAAGCTCCTTCCAAAATGGGTCAAACAAGGATGGAAACCAGACGTTGTCATCGTCGACCCACCAAGAACAGGATGTGACGATGCGTTGTTACGAACGATTATCGAGGTAAAACCAAAGAAAATGGTGTACGTCTCCTGTAATCCGTCCACACTGGCGAAAGATGTTAATCAGCTTATGAAAGCTGGGTTTAAGTTGAAGTATTTGCAACCAGTGGATATGTTCCCTCATACATCACACGTGGAGACCGTCGCGTTGATAGAGTTGAAATAGCCAATAAGTTGTAATAATAAGCGGTTTTAATTGTTTCTTACTAATAATTCTTGTTTCAAGGGCAGGAAAATGATACGGAAGAAGTTGAGAGAGGACAGGCAGCATTCATGTCCTCTCTCTTGTTAATAATACATAGAAAACGAAATCTTCAAATTATACGGTTATCAATCTTCAATACATCGAGCTACTGGTTCTTTACACTTTTTACAGACTCCTTTAAGGAGAATGCCGTCTGAGTCATCATGTATACTATAGTTGATAATGGTTGTGACTCCACAGTTAATGCAAAATACATTACTTAGAATTTTCTGTTTGAAATCATCAGGGATACCTTTCCATTTGCGTATAGCGTTAATATCTATCGTCGACATTATATGGCTCCTTCCTTTTTAGTATCAATAAAATCGACCATCTTGATAAAGAAATAAGTAGGGGGAATTTTAAATGCAACATTATAAACATGGTTTAAGTATAACCGATTATCAGAGTACACAACACAATACAACCTTTGTAATCTTCTCAGTCTACGATAATGTTTTGGGCAAATCTTTTGAAGGTGAAGTTAAGTTTTTAGGTGGCAGGCCATTTGGGGATATCATTCATGAAGACAGATCTCCTCTATCATCTGAGTGCAGACAGTTCGTTGAAGAGGCGTTGTTGGAAAAATATAATAACATGGAGTTTAATAATATATAAAGTGGAATTAATAGAATAGTTATCTCTACTAAAATAAAATCAAGTTTCAGTTTTCCGTTTTTAGGGTATAAACGAGGTAATATTACCTCGTTTATACCCTTTTTTAATAGTTATATTTTTTATTTAATAATTATTATAAATAAGTATTGATTTTTAAGTGAAATCTGTTATCATTTAGTTATAGCAAATGAGCTATAGCTTTTTACAAGGTGATAAGCCTTTAGCTGAGGATATGTTAATGATCTATTAACTCTATCCAAAAGAAAAAGAAATATGAAACTCGGGAAAGTTCTGCTGAATTTTATCAGGTCTAACCTGCCAGTTATGAGAATACACATAGTTAAGTGAAAGACCAAGCTATTCAAGGTCGGGTATCTATGGAAAGTAGACTTCCATCAACTGTGTCATTATTTCTATATGTTTGAATAACTTTATAATAATAATTCTTTAAAAATTATTATTATATTTTAATTTTATTAGTTGCTTTCGACTAGAGGCTTAATGCTTTACTACTTTTTTCAGGGAAAGGGGAAAAATTATATGGATACTAAAAACAATGCTAACACTGGCGGATGCCCATTTCACGGAGGTGCTACTAGCAGTAAATCTAGTGGTACATCAAATAGAGACTGGTGGCCAAATCAGTTAAACTTAAATATTTTACATCAGCATGATAGAAAAACGAATCCTATGGGAGAAGACTTTAATTATGCAGAAGAATTTCAAAAAATAGACTACGATGCTCTCAAGCAGGATCTTCACAATCTAATGACAGATAGTCAAGATTGGTGGCCCGCTGATTACGGTCATTATGGACCATTATTTATCCGTATGTCTTGGCATGCCGCGGGTACATACCGTACAGGTGACGGTCGTGGAGGTGCCAATACGGGAAATCAGCGTTTTGCTCCACTTAATAGCTGGCCTGACAACGGTAACCTTGATAAAGCTCGTAGGTTATTATGGCCAATTAAACAAAAATATGGTAACAAAATCTCATGGGCTGATTTACTTGTTCTTGCAGGAAATGTTGCGATTGAATCAATGGGTGGCAAGACCTTTGGTTTCGGAGCAGGACGTGAAGACATCTGGCATCCAGAAGAGGATATTTACTGGGGTGCTGAAACAGAATGGCTAGGAGATAAACGTTATTCAGGAGAGCGAGATCTTGAAAATCCATTAGCGGCTGTACAGATGGGTCTAATTTATGTAAATCCAGAAGGACCTAACGGAAAACCAGACCCTGTTGCAAGTGGTAAAGATATCCGCGAAACATTCGCTCGTATGGGAATGAATGATGAAGAAACGGTTGCCCTAATTGCTGGCGGTCATACTTTTGGTAAGTCGCACGGTGCGGGAGATGCTGCTCACGTTGGTCCAGAGCCAGAAGCTGCGCCTCTTGAAGCACAAGGCTTAGGTTGGTTAAGTTCACATGGCAGCGGTCAAGGCCGTGACACAATCACCAGCGGTATTGAAGGTGCTTGGACTGCTAACCCAACCCAGTGGGATAATGGTTACTTTGAACTATTATTTAAATACGACTGGTGGCTGACAAAGAGTCCTGCAGGTGCTTATCAGTGGCTTGCGGTAGACCCTGACGAGGAAGATCTTGCACCAGATGCAGAAGATCCATCCGTTCGTGTACCGACAATGATGACGACCGCGGATATGGCATTGCGTTATGATCCGGAATATGAAAAGATTTCTCGCCGTTTCTATGAGAACCCAGAAGAGTTTGCAGATGCATTTGCTCGTGCGTGGTTCAAGTTACTACACCGTGATATGGGTCCGAAAGCAAGATATTTAGGTCCAGAAGTTCCAGAAGAAGATCTTATCTGGCAAGACCCTGTACCAACAGTTGATTATAAGTTAACAGATACAGAAGTAGCGGAGCTTAAAGTAAAAATCTTAAATTCTGGACTTACAGTTGGCGAGCTAGTAACAACAGCTTGGGCTTCAGCTAGTACGTTCCGTGGATCAGATAACCGTGGTGGTGCTAACGGTGCTCGTATCCGTCTTGCTCCTCAAAAGGAGTGGGAAGTTAACCAGCCGGAACAACTTGCGAAAGTGCTTGCTGTTTTAGAAGATATTCAAAGTCAACTAGATAAAAAAGTCAGCATGGCTGATTTGATTGTACTAGCTGGTAGTGCGGCAATTGAAAAAGCGGCACAAGATACAGGCTTTGATGTAACAGTTCCTTTTGCTCCTGGACGTGGTGATGCAACACAAGAGCAAACAGATGTAGAAGGCTTTGAAGTGCTAGAGCCTATTGCTGATGGTTTCCGTAACTATCAAAAGAAACAGTATAGTGTCAGTGCAGCTGAGCTTCTAGTAGACAAGGCACAACTGTTAAACCTTACTGCACCAGAAATGACGGCACTTATTGGCGGTATGCGTGTGCTAGGTACAAACTATGGTGGGACACAACATGGTGTTTTCACTGATCGTGTAGGCATACTTTCGAATGACTTCTTTGTTAACTTGCTTGACATGGGAGTAGCGTGGAACCCTGCAGACGGTGATGTATTTGAAGGACGTGATCGCAAGACAGGTAAAGTTGTTCGTACAGCAACTACTGTTGACCTAGTATTCGGTTCAAACTCCGTTCTACGTGCGATTGCAGAGGTTTATGCTCAAGACGATAACAAAGGAAAGTTTGTCAATGACTTTATCGCTGCATGGGTTAAGGTCATGAATGCAGACCGTTTCGATCTTAAGCTTGATAAAAAAGCTCAAACAACAGGTAAATAAATTAAAGGTAACCGCCGTCAGTTTATTGACGGCGGTTTTTACTTCTGTCATATTTGCAACTTATAATCAAAATAACAACGAAATTAGAGTAGTAGAATTATTCTTAGAAGAGAAATCAGCTTAATGGATCAAAATTTCTCTTTATTTTTAAGCTGTTCTAGAAGATTACCCGAATACTCTATTTCACTTACAGTCATTTACATATTTTAGAAATAACAAAGCCTTAGCCAGTACAAGTGAGCTTCTAGTAATACATGATTTAATAATTAACAGCTCAATAGCATAACAATTGTGCTTTTATTATGTTCAAGATTTGGCCATAAAAACTAAAGTGGTTTCGAAAAAAATTTTTAAAAGTATTGCATTTAAATTTATGGGCACTTATAATTAATTTACGAAAGCGGTTTCCTGCAATGAATGACAGACATAAAGGTCACATTTCAGCGTTATCTTACAAGTTAATTGAAATTGTTAGCGTTTTCCAATTAATAATAGAATAAAAATTGCTGTGTAATGTTAGAATGAATACACTTTTACGAAAGTGCTTTCATTTGAGGTAAATCATTTTAATTATTATATTTTTTTACTAGTTTACGAAAGGGGTTTCGAGATGGCTGTTATACAATTTCCGAAAGATATGAAGTGGGGTGTCGCTACAGCATCATATCAAATTGAGGGTGCTGTAAATGAAGGAGGAAGAGGGGTGTCCATTTGGGATACGTTCTCTAAAACGCCAGGGAAAGTCGTCAATGGTGACAATGGCGATGTGGCTTGCGACAGCTACCACAGATACAATGAAGACCTTGAAATTATGGAAGATTTAGGTGTTGATTTCTACCGTTTTTCAGTGGCTTGGCCAAGGATTTTTCCGAACGGTACTGGTGAATTGAACCAAGAAGGATTAGATTATTATCATCAATTAGTAGATAGTTTGTTAGAGAAGGGTATTGAACCCATGTGTACTCTCTATCACTGGGATCTTCCTCAAGCACTTCAAGATAGGGGTGGCTGGGCCAACCGCGAGACGATTGATGCTTACATTAACTATGCTGAAGTAATGTTTAATGAATTCAAAGGGAAAATCAAGCATTGGATTACTTTTAATGAACCATGGTGTGTTTCGTTTTTATCTAACTTTGCAGGGATCCACGCTCCTGGAAATCAAGATCTTCAATTAGCAGTGGATGTGGCTCATCACTTACATGTTGCTCATGGGAAGGCCGTCATTCGCTTCCGTGAACTTGGGGTGGAAGGGCAAATTGGTTACGCACCGAATGTGGAGTGGAACGAACCATACAGTAATAAGCAAGAAGATATTGATGCTTGTAAACGTGCTAATGCTTACTTCATGGACTGGTTCTTTGATCCAGTATTTAAAGGATCATACCCACAGTTCATGGTAGATTGGTTTGAAAAGAAGGGTGTTACGTTAAACATCGAAGAAGGTGACATGGAAATCATCCACCAGCCAATTGATTTCCTTGGTATTAATTACTACTCAGGCAGTGTGGGGCGTTATAAGGAAAATGAAGGATTATTCGACCATGAGAAGGTTGACACTGGTTATCTGAAAACGGATATTGGCTGGAATGTCTACCCCGAAGGTTTCTACAAGGTATTAACGCATATCGGAGAGACTTATGGTGATGTGCCGATCTATATTACAGAAAATGGATCTTGTTACAATGACGAACCAGAGCATGGACAAGTGAAAGATAACAAGCGTGTCGACTATTTAAAACAGCACTTAGTATCTTTACACAGAAGTATGGAAACAGGTGTAAATATTAAAGGATATTTAACTTGGTCTTTACTAGATAACTTCGAGTGGGCTGAAGGATACACTATGCGTTTTGGAATAGTTCACGTCAATTATCGAACTTTGGAACGTACGAAGAAAGACAGTTTCTATTGGTACAAGCAAACGATCTCAAATAATTTCTTCGAGGTATAATAAATATTTTAACTGTCATAAAGGCAATTCAAGAGGCGCTCCCTGCTTTGATAGTATTTCGATTACTAATTGAGACGGGGTGTTGCCTCAGAATTCGCGCGACAACTAAAGCGCTTTAGTAAGTTCATGTTGGCTCTATGGTGTGAAATGGTATCTATGGTAAGCGCTTACTACGGAGAAAATAGAAGGGACCGAGATAATAATGCGAGTTACTACAAGACGGTAGCTTATGATCGAACCCTTTTATGAGAAAGCTTGCTCTATATAAAAGAGATCTTTTGAGGAGGTGATGGAACAGCGGATTACGATAGGGTTACTTGTTTCACTAGTAAAAACAAAAATTAAATTTATTCAAGGGGGAAAAGAAAAATGTCTAAATTTTTGAAACTAGCAGCATCGACAGTATTAGCTGTTTCATTCCTAGCGGCGTGTGGCGGAAACGATGATGCTCCAGAAGAGAACGTAGTTGATGACGCGGCGACAGAAACAATCGGTGATGGTGATGTGGAATTAGTATTCTGGGAGTTCGGTAACACTGGGTACGATAAATTAATTGAAGAATACGTTGCAGAGAATCCGCATGTATCTATCAACCTTCAAAACAGTGACATGAATGACTTACACGACAACTTATTTACTTCTATTTCTGCTGGATCTGGTGCGCCAGATATCACGATGATTGAGGAAGCACAAATTGAGAGATATCGTAATGCAGAGCATGCATTTACAAATCTATTTGACCATGGTGCAGAAGCTGTAAGAGATAATTATCTTGATTGGGTATTCCAAAACGGTGAAAATGCTGATGGCGACTTCCTATTTGGATTACCGACGGATATTGGTCCAACAGTAATGTTCTATCGTACAGATGTTTTTGAAGAAGCTGGTTTCGAATCTTCTCCAGAAGCTGTTTCTGAATTAGTTGCAACTTGGGATGATTTCGAGAAAGTTGCTGAGGAAATTAAAGACAAAACGGGTAAACTTATGACAGACGCTGGTGAGCTTATTTACAACGCACGTCGTGATCAAGCAACGCAGCAATATTTTAACACAGATGACGAGTTGATTATGACTGAGCACAACCAAATTAAAGATGGTTTTGAGTACGTTGCTAATTTACTTGATAAAGGTTTAGTTGGAGATATTCCTCTTTGGACTCCTGAATGGTTTTCTGGTATGGGTGAAGGAACTTACGCAACAATGTTAGCTCCAGCTTGGATGCAAGGTGTAATCAAAGACAACAGTCCAGAACCTGGAGTTTGGTCACTCACGACAATGCCTGAAGGAGCTGGAAACTGGGGTGGGTCATACCTAGCTGTACCAGCTGAAAGTGAGCAAGCGGAAGAAGCTTACAAGTTCATTGAGTGGTTAACAGCACCTGAACAACAATTAAAAGCATTTTTAGATTACGGATTATTCCCATCAGCTCCTGCTGTGTATGATATGCCAGAATTCTTGGAGTATGAAGATGCTTACTTCGGTGGAATTGCTACGGCTCAAATATTCTCAGAAGCTGCGCAACAAGTAGTACCAGTATACAAAGGACGTTTATACTATCCAGTAGATGATGAAATGAAAGAAGCACTTGATAACGTAGCTGCTGGTGCAGACGTAAGCCAAGAGTGGGACTCTGCGCTTCAAAGAATTGAAAGAATTATCGGACGCTAATAGCTTCATGAAAAAATAGTGGGTGTCCCATAAGTACTTTTTCAAACGATGGCAATGGCTTTCGTTGATCCTTTCCCACTATGAGAATACTACTCATAGTGGGGTTTTAAAAAAAGTGTCAGCTTCTCTCATTGCTTACAAGTTGTCGTAAAAGGATCTCGGGACAACCACCATATTATAAAGTTCTTCTATAAAGCTGTTCTAACTAGTAACCTTGTTGGTTTCGAGGATGGCTTTACTGTAGAGATATTCTGGAAACTGATAAGAAGCATTGTATTCCTATCCAAGGACATTCTCGAAAACCAACAAGAAAGAAAAGTGTCATTGCCAATGGTTAGCTGCCCACTGAGGCGAGTAAAGTGCCTCAACGTCTATGGGCGGTCAAGCTAGACTGTTTTAAAAGTTAAAAATTTATCTTTACATTCATAGTAAAAACATAAAAATATTTTCTGTTAGGGGGTAACAACATTGGAGACGACTAAAAAGGCCAAATGGCTAACTGAGAAACGACGAACTGGTTTATCGGCATATTTATTTATCTCTCCATTCTTTATTTTGTTTGCCATTTTTGGATTGTTCCCAATGATATTCAGCTTTTATTTATCGTTCTTTCGCTGGGATGGTTTGAACCCGATGACATTCAACGGGTTCGATAACTTCAAATTTATTCTTAATGACCCAGTATTCTATTCGGCGATAAAAAATACGTTTATTATCGGTTTGCTAGGAACATTGCCACAAATCATAGTAGCGATCATCATCGCTTTTGCTTTAAATTCAACACTTATACGTTTCCGTAATACATTTAGAACGTTCATTTTCTTACCATATATCACATCAATTGTAGCTGTGGCCATTATCTTCGGGGTTGTATTTAATAATCAGCCATTTGGATTTGCCAACTATGTTCTGAGCTTTTTTGATATGGGTCCAATCCGATGGAATGCAGAATACTGGCCGGTAAAAATAGCTATTGCCACAATGGTATTTTGGCGTTGGGTAGGATACAACACCATTATTTTCTTAGCTGGGATGCAGAGTATTCCTAGAGAACTTTACGAGGCAGCGAAGATGGATGGAGCAACTCTCTTTCAGCAGATACGTCTCATTACACTCCCGATGCTGAAGCCTATTACGATGTTTGTTGTATTCACAGCAACGATCGGAAGTTTGCAGTTATTCACAGAGCCATTAATTTTCTTAGGACGAGGTTTGCGTGAAGAAGGGATTACTATGGTAGCTTACCTATGGAGAGATGCATTTGTTTACAATTCA
Organism: Alkalihalobacterium sp. APHAB7; assembly: GCF_048323755.1. NCBI lineage: Bacteria > Bacillati > Bacillota > Bacilli > Caryophanales > Bacillaceae > Alkalihalobacterium > Alkalihalobacterium sp. APHAB7. The sequence goes on along the minus strand of NZ_JBLWFS010000008.1, from coordinate 134,357 downwards.
TTTGGAACCGCATCTGCAGCAGCAATTGTCCTGTTTTTCATCATCATTACACTTACGGCAATTAACCTATTCATTACGAATCGAATTGGCCGTTCGAAAAAAGTTAGTTAGGGGGGACTATTATGGCAGTCAAAAAAGAAGTTGGAGAAGGGAAATTCTCAATTAAAAAAGCATCTATCTACTTATTTTTAACCGTTGGATCTTTAGTTTCCCTGTTTCCATTTTATTATATGTTCGTGATGGCGACTCGCTTAAATAGAGAGATTAACGCAGTTCCACCACCGTTTACACCTGGGAAACATTTGGTGGAGAACTTTCAAAAGGTAACGAACAATATCGATTTCTTCGGAGCAATGTGGAACTCCTTTTACGTTGCCACAACGATTACGATTGGAACACTATTCTTATGTTCACTCGCAGGTTATGCGTTCGCTAAGTTAGAGTTTAAAGGGAAAAATGTATTGTTCGTAATGATTTTAGTGACGATGATGGTGCCACCGCAGTTAGGATTAATTCCGCAGTACTACATCATCACGACTCTTGGATGGTTGAATGACTTTAAAGCACTTATCATTCCTGGACTTATTAATGCATTCGGTATCTTTTGGATGAGGCAGTACATTAAAGACGGTGTGCCTTATGAAATTATTGAGGCAGCGAAAATTGACGGATGCTCTAACTTCCGAATTTATTGGAATGTTGTAGTACCAATGATACTTCCTGCTTTTGCAACGCTGGGGATCATCGTGTTCATGCACGTGTGGAACGACTTCTTATGGCCACTTGTTGTGTTACGTGATCCGTCAGTGCACACGCTGCAAGTTGCATTACGTGCGTTGAATGACGCTCGTCAAATGGACTATGGTATGATTATGTCTGGAACGTTCTGGGCGACAGTACCTTTAATTATTGTATTCTTATTATTTAATCGATTATTTATTCAAAGCTTGTCAGAAGGTGCTGTGAAGAGTTAATAGGTTTATTGAGACAGTTGGGCAAGTTAGAATGCTAAAGCTATATTCAAAAGTATAAACTCTTGGTGTTTCTGTCACCTAAGGTACAGGAACACCAAATAAATTCTCTACACCATACATCGAGAAAAAACGGGGTGACGAAGTTGGGCAGAATCATTTATTTAATCGCAGATACGGTCTATCGCTTCATAGCGTTAAACATTTTATGGTTGTTGTTCTTTGTAATGGGACTAGGTGTGTTTGGATTTATGCCAGCGACGGTAGCCTTGTTTCGAGTGGTAAGAGAATGGATAAAAGGAGATCCGCATTTCCCTCTTTTCAGCAACTACTTAAAATTTTATAAAGGGGAATTTGTCAGGTCGAATCTTCTAGGTGCATTCTTTGCAATAGTGTTTTATATTATTTATGTGAACTTCTCATTTGTTACGTACTTCTACCAAGAGTCGATTCACTTCTATATCTATCTCGTTATATTCGGAATCGGAACCATCGCAGTGATGACTTTTTTAAACACTTTCTCCGTAATGGCCCATTTCCAATATAAAAAGACGAGCCAATACTTAAAAGCAGCTGCAGGACTTGTGTTTGCTCGTCCGATGACGGCATTGTTGCAGCTAGTTTGGCTGTTGGCTTACTTGTTGGTAGCTATTAATTTCCCAAAAATTTTCATTGCCATTGGTATTAGTGTCTTTGCCTATGTGCTGATGAGTATTAACTATTCGGTGTTCAAAAAATATAATGCAGTCTAAACGTAGATGTTGAGGAAGCTATGCAATAGCTAAGAGAAAGGGGGAACTAAGTATGGCCACGATTTATGATATCGCCAAAAAGACAGGCTATTCCATCAGTACTGTTTCCAAGGTTTTAAATAACTACTCCGATGTAGGAGAAAAAGCTAAGAAAATAATAAACGAAGCTGTAGAAGAATTAGGTTATTTTCCTAGCTCTAGTGCCAGGACGCTTTCGACCAAGAAATCTTGGACAATTGGGGTCGTTTTCGTAGAGGATTCAGGAATTGGAATGGAACACCCTTTCTTTAATGCTGTTATTGAGAGCTTTAAAAAATCTGCAGAGAAGGAAGGTTATGACCTTCTTTTCGCATCCAACAATATAGGAAATGAACCGAAATCCTATTTAGACCACTTCCGTTATCGAGGTGTTGATGGGGTTGTAGTCGTTTGTTCCAATATGAATTCACCAGAAGTGGAACGGTTAATGGAATCGGATATTCCATCTGTTGTGATCGACCTCGACATGAGAGGTGCTAGTGCCGTATACAGTGATAACATCCATGGCAGTGAGTTAGCGGTCGATTACTTGTATTCCTTAGGCCACCAAAAAATAGCACATATATCCGGAAGTAAGAAATTGTATGTAGGAGAACAACGGTTGAAGGGCTTTCAGAGTGCCATGAAGAAGAATGGCCTTCTTATTCCAAAGGAATACATCGTGGATGGTGGAGTTTTCACCTACGATGGAGGAAAAGAAGCGATGGAAAAGCTCTTGAAGCTAGAGGATAAACCTACAGCCGTTTATGTGGCTGGAGACTTGATGGCCATTGGTGCCATTACGGCTATCCAAGAAGCGGGGTTAAAGGTACCAGATGACATTTCCATCATCGGCTTTGACGATATTCAAATTGGAAGATACATGACCCCTGGCTTAACGACGATCAAACAGGATACAACCCTTATTGGTAAAACGGCTGCAAGCCTCCTTTTCGAACAAATTAATTTGAAGGAAAAGCAGTTTATGTCTATAAAAATACCAGTTAGATTGATTGAAAGAACATCTTGTAGACCAATAGAGTAGTTTATTGGTCTACAGATATATTTTTTTATTGATTACGAAAGCGCTTTAGTTGCTCATGATAAGTTGAGGAACACTTGGTATTTTTGTCTTCAGAAAACAAATGTGGGAAGGTGATACGATGTACAAATTAACGGAAAATCAAACGTTTGAAATTAGTAATTATCAAGAGCAAGCCCCTTTTTCTAGTTTTTTACCAGGCATTGCAGGGGTGAATGGAATCCCTATGTGGGTGTTTTATGTTAACCGTGGTCAAGGGATTGCTAGCTTTGGGATTCAAGATAAAAATCATGCCATGATGGAATTTTTGCCAGCAGATAAATCTTATCAAAATGTGCAAGTACAAGGCTTCCGGACGTTTATTAAGGTAATAGAAGAGGACAAAGTTATCTTCTTAGAGCCCTTCTCCCCACAAAGCAGTGCGAGCGAATCGATTGAAGAAAAAATGACCATTTCGGAGAACAGCCTTGAATTAGAATATATTCATCATGAAGTTGGTCTAATGGTTAGGGTAGAATACTTTATTTTACCTGAAGCCGCTGTTGCAGGTCTTGTTCGTCAGGTGACGCTTACGAACATCTCTAAAAAAGAGCGAACGATTGAATTTCTCGATGGCTTACCCTCTCTTTTCCCTAGTGGTGTGCCGAACGCAGCTTATAAAGAATTAGGGAATACAATCAAAAGCTGGTTTGATGTAGAGAATTTAGAGCAGAATATCCCTTTTTATCGTTTGCGTGGAAGCATTGAGGATTCATCCGAGGTGAAGGAAATTCATCATGGGAACTTTTATGTTAGCTTTTCCCGTGGCCCGAATGGTGAAAAAATCGTTGAACCAATCATTGACAGAGACGTTATTTTTGGTACAGATACTTCTCTACATGTACCGCGTCTATTTTTAACAACTTCGATCGAAAATCTACTGTCCGAACCCCAACAAACGACAAATAAAGTTTCTTGTGGTTTCTCTGGGGAACGAGTGACGTTGAAGCCTGACGAAGTGTTTGAGTTTCACACGGTCATTGGCCATGCGAAGAGTCTTCGTACGGTGCAATCATATGTAATGAAGGAACTTACCATCGGCAAACTCAAAGAGATGAAGGTGCAGGCGAAGTCGATTACGAAACCGATTACGGAAAAAATAAAAACGCGTTCTGGACAGCCTTTGTTTGATGCTTACACCGAGCAAAGCTTCCTAGATAATGGCCTTCGTGGTGGCTTTCCTATCACTTTTGAAAATGAGACAGCAAAGAAAGTGTATTACTTGTTTTCAAGGAAGCACGGGGACTTAGAACGGGATTATAATTTCTTCTCTATAAGTCCGACGTATTACTCGCAAGGGAACGGAAACTATCGCGATATTAACCAAAACCGCCGTTGTGATATTTTCTTTGAACCGAAGGTCGAGGACTACAACGTGAATTTATTTATGAACTTGCTTCAACTCGATGGATACAATCCTTTAGCTGTAAAAGGAGTGCGCTTCCGTTTAACAGGGGAGCTGGATTTTTCTGAAGTTATACATGCAGGTCATATGGAAAAACTCAAGGCCTTTCTTGCTGCAAGCTATACCCCAGGGGAACTGAAGCATTTTGTGGAAGAGGAAGGAATTGAACTTGCGGACAGCTTCGAGGTCTTTTTAACAAATGTGTTACTTGTGTCTGAAGAAGAGCAAAAAGCTGAATTCGGTGAGGGTTACTGGATGGATCACTGGACATACAATTTGGATTTAATCGACAGTTACTTAGCGATTTATCCTGATAGGAAGGATGATTTCTATTTCAAACCTACCTACCGCTTTTTTGAAAGTCCAGTGCGTGTGAAGAGCCGAAAAGAAAAGTACGTGGTGAATAATGGAAAGCTAAGGCAGTATCATGCCGTGGAAAAAATAGAAGACAAGGTTACGAAAGCAGCGGCCAATGATGGTGTCCTTTGGATCAGAGATAATTATGGTAACGGCGACATCTACCAAACGAACTTATACTCTAAGTTATTTATCCTCGGGTTAGTGAAAGCATCAACCCTCGCTCCATTTGGGTTAGGAGTTGAGATGGAAGGGGATAAACCTGGCTGGAACGATTCGTTAAATGGTTTGCCTGGGATGTTTGGATCTAGCACCTCAGAATTGTTTGAGTTAAAACGATTACTCCAGATTCTACTTGAGGTGGAAAGTGGCGGAGAACTTGTACTGCCTATGGAAGTAGACGCATTTTTGAAAAACATCGTGGCTGAGATGGAGGACCTTAAAAGGGGAGACTTGGATCCAACTGAGCATTCCGACCTTGACAAAGAAACGGATAGCAGGCCTGAAGCGGACCAGTTGGAGCTTAGCTATTGGGATCGAGTAACGAAGCACAGGGAAAATTACCGTGACGCTATTTACGCAGGTATAGCCGGGGAGGAAGTCGTTTATTCCCTTGATAAGGCGAAACAGATTATAAACATTTTGAAAGCCAGAGTGGACAAAGCGGTTGAAAGAGTCGAAGCCTATGGCACTCCACTGATCCCAACTTATTTTTACTTTGAGCCAGAGGGAACGGTGGATGAAGAGTTAAATACAGCAGATCTACAATGGATTCCAAGACCTGTAACTCCGTTTTTAGAGGGAGTAGTCAAGCAGTTGAAGGTTACTGAGGACCAAGGTCTTGCAAAGGAACTTTACGATAAAGTGAAGGCTTCTGATATTTATGATAAAAAACTTCACATGTATAAAACGTCCATGAGTATTGCAGAAGAACCGTTGGAGCTAGGTCGTGCGAAGTCATTCACGCCAGGTTGGCTGGAAAATGAGTCGATTTTCCTCCACATGGAATATAAATATTTGTTAGCTACGCTGAAGGCTGGGTTAACGGATGAATTCTTCGAAGATATGAAAAAAGCGATGATTCCATTTCTCGATCCAAAAGTATATGGCAGAAGTACTTTGGAGAACTCATCGTTCATTGCCAGCAGTGCTAATCCTAATGCTGAATTACATGGACGAGGGTTTGTCTCCCGCTTAAGTGGTTCCACTATTGAGTTTATGAACATGTGGTTTGTCATGATGGCAGGGGATAAACCATTCCGTTTCGAGGGTGAAATTGGAAAAGACGGGAAGCTCGTATGTCAACTTAAGCCGACACTTCCAAACTGGATGTTCGATGAAAACGGCGAGGTCTCATTTAAGTTCCTTGGAAAGACAGAGGTTACCTACGTAAATAAGAAGAAGAGAAATACTTATGGCGCTGATGGAGTTGTGCCGGTATCGGTAGAGTTAAGTTTTGCAGGTGATGCCAGCACGACTCAACGAGTGGGGGCCGATGAGCTAGTGGGTGATCTTGCCGTAGCGATCCGAAATGGAGAAGTTACAAAGATGGTAGTAGAGCTAGGGTAAAGGCTTTGGGAGAGGGGTATGTTTGTCTCTCTCTTAACCCTTCACTTTAAATACATATGGTATGCATAAGCTTCAGGAATTTCGAAAGCGCTTTCGTGATAGACATTGAAAAAGTACAGAGTGTTTCCACTTTATTTTTTTATGACTTAAGTACGTAGGGGGGTGGTCCATACCATACATAGCTGCAGGGTGTGTCTAAAATTATCATGAAAATTCACTTTAAAAATGGGGGGATTAGGATGTTGAAGAAATTATTAAGTCTGTTCTTAGTATTTTTGTTGCTCGGCTCCAACTTCAGTTTTATGAAAGGTACTGCTAGTGCGGAAGGTACCGGTGGTGGAGATGAAAGAGATTGGACACTCGTCTGGGAAGATGAGTTTGAAGGTGACCAATTAGACTCAAGTAAATGGAGTTATGATATCGGGAATGGATTTTATGATGATAACGGCACGTTTATTTCTGGTTGGGGGAATGAAGAACTTCAATCCTATCAAGAAGAAAATGTGCGTGTGGAAAATGGACAGTTGATTATTCAAGCTAAAGAGGAAACGGTATCTGATGAGAACGGGACATATAACTACACATCTGGGAAAATTCATACTCAAGGTAAGTTTAGTCAGAAATATGGCCGTTTTGAAGCGAAAATGGCACTCCCTGCAGGACAAGGATTTTGGCCTGCATTTTGGATGATGCCTGAAGATGACGTGTACGGTAGCTGGGCAGCTTCCGGTGAAATTGATATTATGGAAAACGCTGGTGCAACTCCACATAAAATTGGTGGAGCGATTCACTATGGTGGGCAATGGCCAAATAACACGTATACTGCTAAGGATTATTATTTTCCAGAAGGAAAAGATGTAACCGACTCCAATGTTTATGCTGTTGAGTGGGAGCCAGGAGAAATTCGATGGTATGTGAATGGAGAATTATATCAAACATTAAATAATTGGAGTTCCACAGGAATTGGTAATTCGGAACCTTTTGCTTATCCTGCACCATTTGACCAAGAGTTTTACCTTATTTTAAACCTTGCTGTTGGGGGTTGGTATGGTGGTAATCCTGATGAAACGACGCCGTTTCCAGGGGAAATGGTAGTAGATTATGTGCGAGTTTACGAGTTACCAGAAGACCAATACCGAGAACCGGTAGAGCCAGCTTTTGAGGTGGAAGAACTTCCTAGTAATGCAAAAACAGCAATCGACGACAATTATGTATACGATCCCAATTTTGAAGAAGGGTTTACAACGATCTCCAATCACAGTGAACTGGAACATGATTGGGACCCTCTTTACTGGAATCTAGTTTACTTACCGGATTTTAATGGCAAAGGGATAGCAACAGTGGACACTCTTGAAGGGAAGCGGTTCGCAAAGGTTGATATTACTCAAGGTGGCAGCCAACCGTACTCAGTACAGCTCATTCAGAATGTGACGCTTGGGAAAGGGCGTTGGTACAAGCTTAGTTTTGATGCAAAATCAATAACAGACCGTAATCTGAACGTGAAGCTAGGTGGTGGACCGGAACGTGGTTATACTGCCTATTCTCCCAACCGTGATTTTTCGTTGACGAGCCAGGTACAATCCTATGAGTTATCTTTTCAAATGCAGCAGGATACGGATGTAGCATCTCGTTTGGAGTTTAATATGGGACTGAATACCAATTCGGTGTGGATTGGGAACGTGAAGGTGGAAGAAATTGCCCCGTTAGATCGGAATGATCAGGCTGACCCAGTCGATCCTATTGACCCATCAGATCAGATTGACCCTGCAAAAAAGCAATGGAAGGAAGTAGGGGAAAACTTGTTATTTGATGGATCGTTTGAATCGACAACAGAATTTGGCTTTGGGGAAAACTTGCTTGAAGGTTGGAATATTCATAATCAAGGCCTGTACGAGGAGGGCGCAGGACTCGCTGATTTCTCGGTAGTTGATGAAGCCGCAAATGCTGTGATCCAACAAGTAGGCTGGGAATGGTGGCATATTCAATTGTTCCAAGATGGAATTGAAGTACCAAGTGGCATGTACAAAATCGCCTTTGATATGAGCTCGGAATTAGAGCGTCCAGTTTATGTTGAGTTAGCAGGCGCAGCAGTTCCCATCCAGACATTTACAGTGGGAAGTGAAATTCAAACCTATGAATCTATCTTTGAGGTAGCAGAAGATGGAACTTATAAGTTCTTGTTCGGACTTGGAAGAGCGGCAGAAGACGCAGTACTTAAAGATGGTAACACGATTAAAATCGATAATGTAAGGCTAGTCGCTGTAATGGAAGTCGAAGAAGAGAAAAAGAAAGAGAATGAGGAGTCAGCAAAAGACGAACCAGAAAGTGTTGAACAAGGTAACAAGGACAAGCCAGGTTCAGAGACTCCTATAAAGAAAGAAAAAGGAGAAGATAATAAGAAATTGAAGGGTACAGAAACAGAAAAGAGTAATGAGAAAGAGAAGGAGAAAGAGAAAGAGAACAAATTACCAAATACAGCGACAAGCAACTATACTTACCTAACGATTGGTTTGATCTTACTTGTTGTAGGTACTGCTCTTTACTTTGTTCGAAAACGGAAAAATCAAGTAGAGATGTAGATTAGTATGGAAACGAGGGGGGCCGTAGTTAACACGGTCCTCTCGTTATATGAGCGCTATATAATTATAACTAATGGTTAATATCAAAATTTTAACATATTGTTGCATGACATCTCTATTAGATAGGTTACCTCTCTAACTATTAAGGTAGGGAGGATTCCTCTTGTACTTGTAACTAGAATACACATATACTTTTATATGATAGGTTTTAAGAAGAAACTTTCATGCAACTAAGGGAGAGATTTAAATGAAAGTAATCGCGTGTATCATTATCTTTCTAGGAATCGGATTTTTAACATTCGGAGGATATGAATTATATAAAGGCTATACAAAGCAGAATGAGTCGATGGCAGAAGCAAAAAAAATTCTAGCAGAACCGAAGGGAAAAATGAAGAGTGCAAGTGATATGAAGGTTGAGGATGGGGATGTAATTGGAACGTTGTACATTCCTCGCTTGGAAAAGGAAATCCCAATAATATCTGGTACAGATGAAGAGGAATTAAGCCGAGGAGTAGGACATTTTACGACTACCGCTTTTCCTGGTGAAAATGATCAAATTCTACTTTCTGGACATCGTGATACGGTATTCCGAGACTTTGGAAAATTAGAAAATGGAGATCAATTTGTCGTGAATATGCCTTATGGTGAATTTGTTTATGTAATGTACGAATCGGAAATTGTTGATGCAGATGATCGTACCGTTATACGCTCAACAGCGCCTAATGAGATTCTCACATTGTCGACTTGCTATCCATTTAACTTTGTGGGGGCAGCACGAGATCGTTATATTATTTATGCAAAACCTATGAGTCAATAATAGCAAACGTGATCCTTCTTTGGTTCATGTTTGCTCTTTTTTAATGAAAGTTCTGCTTTGGGTTTTGGAGTTTTTTAGGTGGACATATTGGTCATTGAACACCAAAAGGAGGGTTATATTGAAAGACGAAAACGAAGTAACAGGAACGAATGAAACGGAAGACACGTTAACCAATAGGCAGGGACATCCAGTTACGAACAACCATAATGTTCGTACAGTAGGAAAATTTGGGTCAACAAGTTAGCTATATATAATTAAAATTAAACCGAAGCCGATTGCTGAAATGATAATTCCAATTTGTATAACTCTGATCCTTCTCGGTATTTCTTCGTTAGTCTAACTAGGCCTCCTCGAACCAGTGCACCTGCTAAGCCCATGATCACAAAGATATATCATAACTATACTGCACCTAAATTTGCCCTTTCATAAGCAAAGTAAGCAATAGTTGCTTCAAGTCCAGCTAGTGACAAAGAGACAAACCATTGCAAAATAAACAGAATGGGAACCGGACCTTTAAACTCTTCTTGAATAAAATGACTGAATAATCATTCATTTCGTGTTACTATGATAAAAAGAAGTAAAGGCGAGGGGGAAGAGGCTGTGTTATTTAAAAAAAGCTTTGCCCAAGAGACAGTGAATGGAGTGCAGATGGGCAATGGTACAGTAGCTTTTAAGAGTGTAAAGCTAAATGTGCATTGCTTTTTCGTTGATGGTGTCTTAATTGATACAGGTGCTAAATCATTAGAAAAATTATTTGTCCCGTTTTTTAAACAATTGGATATTGAAAAAGTCGTAATGACACACTTTCATGAAGACCATACAGGGTGTGCAGCGTATTTACAAAAGGAGCATCAAGTGCCTCTATTTATGAAAGATACAATGATTGAATACTGCAAGAAAAAGGCCGATTATCCGCTCTATCGCCAATTGTTCTGGGGGAAACGCAGACCTTTCCACGCGAGCCCAATTGGTGATACCTTTCAATCTGCAAATGCAACATGGAGTGTAATTGAAACTCCGGGACATGCGATTGACCACCTTGCTTTTTTTAATCAGGAAACAGGACAGCTTTTTACTGGGGACCTTTATTGTCAGGAGAAGACAAAGGTTGTACTGCGGGAAGAAAGCATTCCTGTCATTATCGCATCGCTGGAAAGAGTCTTAACCTATGACTTTGATGATGTGTTCTGCAATCACGCAGGCCACTTAAGTAATGGACGAACGGCTTTAAGAAACAAACTAGATTATTTGTTGGACATCCAAGGAAATATATTAAAGCTGTATGACGAAGGGAAGACTCCAGAGGCAATTAATAATGAGTTGTTTCCTAGAAAATACCCAATAACGTTTTTTTCTGCAGGGGAATGGGACTCGATCCATATTATCCGCTCCATCATTAAACAGGAAACACTAGTATCATAAACTTTAGAATAGAAAAACGTACATTAAGTGAATAATTAAATAGACCCTTCCACACCTAAACTAATTTTTGCTTTATATTATATTTTCAGCTGGGAAAAACTATAAAAAAGTTAGCTTTTCTGGTTGGAGGGCGAGACATGAAAGTATTATCCATGATACAGCCCTGGGCAAGCCTTTTTGTTCTTCGGGAAGCTCAGTATGAAACGAGGAGTTGGAAGACAAATTACCGTGGGCCTTTAGCGATACATACAAGTAAAAAAATCCATAAGGCTGTATGTAACCATCGTGCCGTACAGTCATTATTAGCCAAGCACGGGTATACCGTTCAGGATTTACCAACCGGGCAAATAATTGCTGTCTGCCAGCTTAAAGAGTGCTTTAAGGTAATGGAAAACCACCAAACATGGGCAGTGTTAGAAGATGGACGACAAGTATCTGGGAATGACTACTTCTTAGGAGGTTATCCTGAAGGGGGCTATGTTTGGGTCGTTGAGGATATGTGTATGTTAGATCACTTTATTCCTGCTAAAGGAAAACTGGGGTTATGGGAGCATGAGGTCTATTTGAATGGTTAGAGATTGGCAAAGCGTCATTCGTAACGAATGACGCTTTTTCACGTATGCACCAACAAGTTATAAGCGTCTATAGAACTATAAAATAGATTAAGAATGAATGAACTTAAAGTGGAGCAGTGTGACTTTTTTCACATCTAACTTAGGTCTATTTTAGTATAATTTCTTTAATAAACTTACGGCACACTTTTATAAAATGATTCAATCAGTAATAGGTTCTCCTAGCAATGTGAGCGATCTTAGAGTGGGCAGAGAAGGAGAAGAAATATGAGGAACTTTTTTGGATTAGGTATCCACCTAATGAATAAACTTTCGTACATAAAGAAATTTTCATTAATTTTACTATTATTTCTAGTGCCGCTACTTGTCGTATTATTCTTTTTGATAGATGATGCCAATGACAGAGTGGCCTTTGCTGAGAAGGAAAGAGAAGGAATTGAATATATTAGTGAATTGAGTCAATTTGTTCAACTTGTTCAGCAACACAGAGGTCTTTCTGTAACGTACTTGCAGGGCGGAACCCATGTTAAAGAAGATATGGGACAAAGACAAGAGAGTATCACAGCAATTATTCAAAACATTGATCAAATAAATGAACGCTTAGGTAAGGGGTTACTTGTCGAACATCAATGGGATGACATCAAACAAGGCTGGACCCAAATTAGTTCCAATGTATACTCGTATAGCTCCGAAGAAACGATCAATGTACATAGCAATTATATTAGAGAGCTAGTTGATTTTCAGATGTATATCGCAACGACTTCGAACTTAATTTTAGATACCGATAAGGCTAATTCTTTTCTAGTTAGTTCATTATTAGAAGATCTCCCTAATATGGCAGAATATATGGGAATGTCACGTGCGGTAGGGACAGCGATTGTAAATAATCAGGAAATGTCAGATCAAGAACGTCTAGACTTATTGTTTAACATAAAGACAATGGAGAATTATTTACACTCGACAAGTAGAAAGTTAGAATTTGCATTTACAGCAAGTCCAGAAGTTGAAACACAACTTGCAGCTGAATATAGAGAGGCACAATTGGCGGCAGAAAAGTCTATTCATCTGATTGAAGAACAGATCTTAAATGCATCGTCGATACGGGTTGATACAAGTACGTTCTTTTCTACAATCACTGAATCACTAGATAACGTATACGTATTGATGAACAAAGGAATGGTTGTCATCGACAATCGCTTAGACCAGCAAATTAGTGAATTGAAATCGAGGGTAGCGACGGTTATAGCAATATCGATCTTTGTAACTTTATTAATCATCTATTTCTTTGTGTCCTTTTATTTTGGTGTTAGAAACACAATTACGCATATCAAGGAAAAAATGGAGCAGTTTGCAAATGGTGACCTTACAGCTAAAACGAGCTTGGAAACCAAAGACGAATCAAGTCAGATTGGGGAAGCTTTTAATAAAATGGCTAGCGAGTTTCAGGAGATTATCCTTAGTAATAAAGAGATATCGGAACAAATAGCGGCCTCATCTGAAGAACTTACAGCAAGTATAGATCAAACGACAGAAGCAGTAAAACAAGTAGCAACCGTCATAGAAGAGGTCGCAAATGGAGCAGAAACACAAGTAAGTAGCGCAACTGAAAGTGCATTAGCATCTGAGGAAATGGCTGAAGGAATACAAAAGATTGCTGAGGCATCTGGAACAGTATCCGATCTCTCAACGAAAACAACAGAAAAAGCGAAGGCTGGAAGTATAGCTGTTAATGAATCAGTGAATCAATTTAATATCATCAAAGATTTCGTTGGGAATGTGTCGCAAGTGATTAATGATCTGAGTAACCATTCGAAAGAAATTGGCAATATAACGAATTTAATCAATGGCGTAGCAGAGCAAACAAATCTACTAGCACTTAATGCAGCAATTGAAGCAGCAAGAGCTGGGGAACATGGAAAAGGATTTGCTGTAGTTGCTAATGAGGTACGTAAATTAGCCGAAGAAACGAAAAATTCTACTTCTCAAATCTCTAAAATCATTCTTCAAGTTCAAGACTTAACCTCTCACGCTGTAGAAGTAATGGAAGAAGGTACTTCGCAAGTCGAGGCGGGGACACGAGTGATTGAAAGCTTAGGGTTAGATTTTAGTGAAATTATGTCATCTATTGATGAAGTCAGTAACCAAATTCATGACGTATCCGCTGTTTCGCAACAACTATCAGCGAATTCAGAGGAAGTTGCAGCAACTATGAGCGAATTATCAAAAATTGCCCAAGAGAGCTCTATGAATACACAAAATGTGGCTGCCTCAACGGAAGAGCAGCTAGCGACAATGGAAGAAATTAATGCTTCAGCAACCGAACTAAGCCAAGTGGCGCAACAACTAAATGATATGATTAATCGATTTAGATTATAAAATATGGACTGTTTAGGGCTTGCGGGTTTCCGTAAGTAGTTCGATTTTCGTGGAGAAACTAGTAAAAAGTATAAAGAAATAGCATATCAATCATTGATATGCTATTTTTTCGTTTGAGTCCTTCATAGAGCTGATGAAGGACATTACAGGATAGAAATATGCTATTAACCAGTCAGAAGACTGCATTTAATGGTTAACTGGTCTTAATTAATACCGAAAATAAAGTAAAAGAGGCGGCATCAAGTTGCCGCCTCTTTAGGTTTGGAAAAATAAGCTTCATTGAAGGATAGGCCAATTGGTGTGACCGTTTCAGTCGAAACCTTTACTAGTAATTTATCCTTAATTCCTACGATCTTCAAACCAACCAATAATATGCTGTAAACGCTCTAAGCGGTGCTTCGGTTTACCAGAGCGTGAAAGGTTATGGTCTTCATCTGGGAAGCGGACTAGCATCGTTTCCACACCTAGACGTTTAAGCGCCACATACCATTGTTCTGCTTGCTCCATTGGACAACGTAAGTCTTGTTCACTGTGCAGGATGAGTGTTGGTGTTTTGACGTTACGAGCGTAATGTAGAGGTGACAGCTTGATTAGTTTGTCTACATCGTCCCATAAGTCGGCATGCCCATGCTGCCATTCAGTAAAAAAGAAGCCAATATCACTTGTGCCATAAAAGCTGTGCCAGTTACTAATACAACGCTGGGTAACGGCTGCTTTAAAGCGGTCTGTACGCGTAACGATAACGTTTGTCATATATCCACCGTAGCTTCCACCAGTCACGAATAAATGGTCGTGGTCGATGTAGTTAAAGTTTTCTAAAGCATAATCTACACCCGCCATAATATCTTCATAATCCATTCCACCGTAATCACCAATAACAGCATTTACAAAATCATGCCCATATCCATGACTTCCTCTTGGGTTAGTGTATAGGACGATATAACCTTTTGAGGCCATTAATTGCATTTCGTGGTGCAACCCATTACCATAAGCTGTTGCTGGACCACCGTGAATTTGAAGGATCATCGGATACGTTTTTCCTTCCTCAAATCCATAAGGCTTCATTACCCATCCTTCAATATCCCAACCATCCGTGCTCTTGTAGTGGAAGTTTTCAGGAGTGCTTAAATGTACCTCGTTATAAAGCTCTTGGTTCCAATCGGTTAGCTGATTAATGTTATTCACATCATTTAGATCCTGTGTTACTAAATCTCCTGTCGAATGAGGTGTAGCTAGAACCAGTACTGCTTGATCATCACTAACAATATCGTAAGAAGAAACAGAAGCGACAGCTGGAGATAGGGCCGCAGACACTTCCCCTTTTAGATTTACTTTAAATAGTTGGCAATCTCCTCCAACAGTAGCACCAAAGAAAATATGGTTGCTAGTAGAGTTCCAAATTAATCGAAGCTCCGCTGTGTCATACTTCGCATCCACACCTACCAGGTTGCCAACGGTATAATCAAAGTTTTCTGTTAAATTTGTTAAAGTACCTGTTTCTAAAGAAAGTAAGAGGACATTCGCGTTACCTTGACTTCTTTCACCACGAGTATGACCAGCAACGGCTAACCATTTGCCATCTGGTGAGAAGGAAGGTGCCATAATATATCCATTTCCTTGATAAAACAGGGTCTCTTCTTTAGCAGCCATATCATATTTCCAAATCGCAGGAAGGTAGCCCCACTCTTTATCTTCTGCTTTCGTTCCAATATAGAATAAACTTTTCCCGTCTGGGGAGAAACGAGGCTGTGAAAAGTCATGATCACCTTCAGTAACCTTAGTAAAAGATTTTGTCTCTATGTCAAATAAATAAACATGCTTGCGGTCATCGTTATAAATACCAACTCCATCACCTTTATAGCGAAGTCTAGTAATTACTTTAACATCACTTTTTTCTTCAGTTTTTTCTTCCTTATGAGAGGTAAGCTTCAATTCACCGGAAATCGTTAGGGCAAGCTGGCTTCCATCAGGAGACCAAGTGAAGTCTCCAACTCCTTGCTTCACATCGGTTACTTGAACAGCCTCACCACCATCAATATGTAAGAGCCAAACTTGATTTTTTCCTGAACGGTTGGAGCGGAAGGCAATCATGCTTCCATCTGGAGACCACGTAGGAGCCGTATCTTTTATTAATTTATCTGTTGAATAATGAGAGGTAAACTGTCTGCCGTTTCCGCTCAGATCAGTTACATAGATAAAAGAATAATAGCCATCTTTCTCTTTATCGACGTGAGTTAAAACATAGGCTGCTTTGTCTTTGTTTGGGGACAGTTGAGGGTCTCCTACAAACTTAAACTTACATAAGTCATCTGCTGTTATTGGACGTTTTGTCATTATAAATTCCTCCATATCTTTCAATCTATTCTTCTATCATAACATTTCGGCATTCGAAATAAAATAAAATTATTTTTGTATAATCAAAATACTTTTATATTTTTAGAAAAAGAAATAAACCATTTTACTGAATTAAGGCTGATATCATTCTATCAATCAAAATGCCCTTCTATCTTTTCATCTTTTAGAAATAAAAAACGTTCAGTCATTAGGTCTTCTTTTTCGTAAACTTCTTTTATGGGTAACTGTAATAGGTTTTGTTCGTAGTCTTTAAAAAAGAACAATGAAATTCCCCCGCTTGTTGGTTTTGTTCACTTTGTTTTTTAAATGCTAAAGTAATAAATACGTGTCATGATTAAGTGTCTTCAAACATTTTGTAGGTATACTAAATTTAGTTTAAACTAGAAATAATCAGAAAAAGAAAGAGGGAGAAAAAGGATGAAGTTTTTTATTTCAGCAGATATTGAAGGGGTCACAGGAGTTGCTACGGGCGTCCAGCTAAAAAAGGAAAGTGAATATCAGCGTTTCAGAAAGCTTATGACTCAAGATGTTAACGCTGCAATTGAAGGGGCTTTTAATGGCGGTGCTACAGAAGTTGTTGTTGCTGACGGTCATGGAAATATGTCCAATATTTTTATAGAGGACCTTGATGAGCGTGCAAGTCTTATTTCTGGTAATAACCGTGTGATGTGCCAGCTAGAAGGTCTAGACGATACATATGATGGAATTTTGTTTGTTGGCCACCATGGGCGTGAAGGTGGATCTGAACGTACAGTCATCAATCATTCTTTAGCCGGTATATGTGTAAACGAATTCCGTATAAATGGCAAAGTTGTTGGTGAAACGGAGCTGAATGCAGCGGTAGCAGGTGATTTTAATGTACCGGCCCTTTTAATCACTGGGGATGATGCTTATGTGGAAGAAGTGAAGGAGACATTACCTCACGTTGAAGCAGCTGTTGTCAAACGAGGAATTGATCGCTTGGCGGCTGAACTGCTTCCTCCCAAAAAAGCCCAGCAATTAATTAGAGAAAAAGCACAATTAGCGGTTGAAAAAGCTAAAAGTGTCGAGCCTTATAAAGTGGAGGGACCTATCACTTTTGAAATTGACTTTAAAGGGACAAACCAAGCTTTGATGACGACAACCATTCCTTCAGTGGAACTTATCGGTCCAAAGACGATCCGCTTTACTGCCCCGGATATGGTGACCGCTTATAAGCACATGTGGGGATGCGTCATTATCGGAATGGCAGCAACTCAAGGTGTTTTAGGACAAGCGAACGCCTAGACTAAGATAGGGTTTGAGAAAAGTAACAGCACACAGATAAAGTTAAAGCAAAGGGCCGAATTAGTAAGGCCTTTTGCTTTTTTAAGCTAAAACCGAATTTTTTATATAATGAAGTGTCCGTAAAAAGCCTAAAAACAGGCATTTTATTAGCCTGACTTCTTTTATGCGTCTAACAACAGATAGAAACATGAAAGCGTTTTAAAAAGAGACAAAGTTTGTTCACTGTTTCACAAACTTTTACATGCTAATATAAAGGTATGAAAGACATAAGGAGTTGATCAAATTGATTTTATGCCAATGGAAAGACTTTACTACCGACACTGAAACTTACTCACTAGAGATGTTTGAAGATCTTGTTGGCGATGAGTTTGAGGCGATGATGTTTGAAGAGGGGAAAACAATACCAACTTTTATTTGGACAGTAAATTATGTTTGTATTATTAATGAAAATTCCAAGCTCTATAACGATATATCGATTACAAAGATTCAACGAAATCCGGTTTGTGAGTAATGATTTAATGTAACGATAAAACAAGCATGTCTAGGGCGGTTGGTGAGCTAACACCCAAACTAACTCCATAGGTAACATTTTTTTGGAACTACTTGCTCAATGTTTCACAAACTTTGTATTCACTTTTTAAGGGGGACTTCACGTGGGAGTTTTAGAAAAGGAAGTAAAGAAACAAAATGATGTGACGAGTATGATTGAGAAATTGGTTGAAAACGGGCAGTCTGCACTAGCCCAGTTTATGAGTTTTGACCAAGAAATGATAGACAGTATTGTAAAAGAGATGGCTTTAGCCGGTTTAGATCAACATATGCCGCTAGCCAAAATGGCTGTTGAAGAAACGCAGCGCGGAGTGTACGAGGATAAAATAATCAAAAATATGTTCGCAACAGAGTATGTCTACCATAACATCAAGTACGACAAAACGGTTGGTGTTATTGAAGAGAACGAGCACGAAGGTATCCTGCAAATAGCAGAGCCTGTCGGTGTAGTAGCAGGCGTAACCCCTGTAACTAATCCAACATCTACAACAATGTTTAAAGCAATAATTGCTATAAAAACAAGAAATCCTATTGTATTTGCATTCCACCCTTCGGCACAAAAATCAAGTAGTCAAGCTGCGCGAGTACTGAGGGATGCCGCAATAAAAGCTGGCGCACCCGAGCATTGTATTCAATGGATTGAAACACCCTCCATTGCTGCAACCCAACAATTAATGAACCATCCTGGGATTGCACTTGTACTAGCTACTGGCGGGGCAGGTATGGTGAAGTCGGCTTATAGTACTGGTAAACCAGCTCTTGGGGTCGGTCCAGGAAATGTTCCATGTTATATTGAAAAAACAGCCAGTTTAAAACGAGCCGTTAACGACTTAATCCTATCTAAAACCTTTGATAATGGCATGATTTGTGCTTCAGAACAAGCGGCTATTGTCGACAAGGAAATCTATGAAGCAGTGAAAGAGGAAATGGAGAGGAATGGCTGCTATTTTCTAAATGAAAAAGAACGAAAGAAAGTAGAAAAGCTTGTGATTAATGAAAAGAGCTGCGCAGTTAATCCAGATATCGTTGGTAAAACACCTTATTATATTGCAAGTCTCGCTGGTGTTGATGTACCTGAAGATACGAAAATATTAATAGCAGAAATTAAAGGGGTAGGCCCAGAATATCCACTATCTCGTGAAAAGTTAAGTCCAGTTCTAGCTTTTTATAAAGTAAACTCTACAGAGGAAGGATTAACTCGGGCAGAAGAAATGTTGGCTTTTGGGGGACTAGGTCACTCGGCGGTCATCCATTCTGAAAATGATGGAGTTATTAAAGAGTTTGGAAATCGAATGAAAGCTGGGCGTTTAATTGTGAACTCGCCTTCTAGTCAAGGAGCAATCGGGGACATATACAATGCATTCTTACCTTCGTTAACTTTAGGGTGCGGTTCCTATGGACGTAATTCAGTTTCTTCTAATGTTAGTGCCGTTCATTTGTTAAATATTAAAAGATTAGCGAGAAGGAATACAAACATGCAATGGTTTAAGGTGCCACCAAAAATTTACTTTGAAAAACATTCCACTCAGTATTTATCGAAGATGCCGAAAATCTCAAAAGCGTTCATTGTAACTGATCCAGGCATGGTAAAGCTCGGTTATGTGGACAAGGTGTTGTATTACTTAAGAAAACGCAGTGATTATGTACATTGTGAAATCTTCTCAGATGTTGAACCAGACCCATCGATTGAAACCGTCATGAAAGGTGCAGAAATGATGCACAATTTTCAACCAGATGTAATTATTGCGCTTGGCGGTGGTTCTGCGATGGACGCAGCAAAAGGAATGTGGTTATTTTATGAGCATCCAGAGACGGACTTTAAAGGCTTAAAACAAAAGTTTCTCGATATTCGTAAACGAATTTTTAAATATCCAAACCTAGGAGGAAAAGCACAGTTTGTTGCCATTCCAACAACTTCAGGAACGGGTTCAGAGGTTACCTCTTTCTCGGTCATTACGGATAAAGAGAACAATGTAAAATATCCGTTAGCTGACTATGAGTTAACGCCTGATGTAGCGATCATCGATCCTCAATTTGTAATGACAGTACCAAAGCATGTTACGGCAGATACAGGAATGGATGTATTAACTCATGCGATTGAAGCGTATGTCTCCATCATGGCTAATGATTTTACAGATGGTTTGGCTATGAAAGCCATTCAGCTTGTATTCGACTATCTTCCAACAGCGTATCGTAATGGAAGTAACGAGCTTGCTCGAGAAAAAATGCATAATGCGTCAACGATCGCTGGAATGGCCTTTGCGAATGCTTTCTTAGGAATTAACCATAGTTTAGCTCATAAACTAGGTGCTGAGTTCCATATTCCGCATGGTCGTGCAAATACAATCTTAATGCCGCATGTTATCCGGTACAATGCAACAAAACCGAAGAAGTTTACCGCTTTTCCTAAATATGAGCATTTCATTGCGAACGAGCGTTACGCTGAAATAGCAAAAATGCTTGGTTTACCTGCTAGAACGACAGAAGAGGGAGTTGAAAGCTTAGTTCAAGCGGTTTCTAAATTGGCAAAAGAACTAGACATTCCAATGAGTATTGAAGCGTGCGGTGTAACGAAAGAAGACTTTGAGGCCAAAGTCGAACAGTTAGCAGAGCGTGCGTTTGAAGATCAATGTACAACAGCGAATCCAAAGCTGCCATTAGTCACTGAGTTAGCAGAGATTTACCAAAATGCATTTAAAGGTATGTAGAGTAACTTCTTCTAATTAAAAGAATGTAAACAGCATGAAAAATTCCTAAAGCACCGGTTAAGAAATTAGAAATCTGATTTCTTAACCGGCTTTTGTTGCTAATTAAAGCTTAAATGAATGGGGATATGTAAATGACCACTATAGTATTCTTAACAAATACTTCACAAAGAGACAGTTGAAATTTATATATAAGTGAAATATCATATAAGTAAATACTTATATGATCGAGTTCCATAGTATTTAGCACCGGAATAATATTGAGGAATGGTTTAAAACTAAATCTCATAATAAAATCCGTTACATATATAAGTATATTATTATATGGTGATATTGATAATGAATTTTAGGGGGTGTTTGCATGCGAGTGTCAACTGTTGAAATAGAAAAAGCGGCCGCGATCTTGAAATTATTAGGTGATAAAACACGACTAACGATGGTTAAAATACTCGACTCCAATGATTGTTGTGTTTGTGAATTTGTAGAGATATTCAAAACGAGTCAACCTGCCATTAGTCAACATATTCGTAAGTTAAAAGATGTAGGCATTGTTCGAGAAACAAGAAGAGGACAGTGGATCATCTATTCCTTAAATAAAGATAATGACTATTATCCATTGGTTCAAAATCTGCTTCAACATCTTCCGAATCAAGATTTTAAATTAGATGAATTGGAAGAGCAAGGTTTACGGATTACATGTGAATAATATAAAAATAATAAACATGAAGGAGAGCGAGAGAAGTGAGTACAGAAAAGGAAGAGAAGCAGGGCATTGGTCTTTTCGAGCGCTATTTAACTGTCTGGGTTGCTCTATGTATCATTGTTGGTCTTGCGATTGGACAGTGGCTGCCAGCTGTTCCAGAGACGTTAAGCCAATTTGAATATGCCCAAGTATCCATCCCTGTAGCCATACTAATTTGGCTCATGATTTATCCAATGATGGCACAAATCGATTTTAAAAGTATCGTAGATGCTGGAAAGAAACCAAAAGGATTAGTTGTTACATTAGTAGTCAATTGGATTATCAAACCTTTTACGATGTTTTTCTTTGCCTGGTTGTTCTTTAAAGTAATTTTTTCACCATTTATTTCGGGTGACCTGGCAACGGAGTACATTGCTGGTGCCGTTTTGTTAGGTGCGGCTCCGTGTACAGCGATGGTGTTTGTATGGAGCTATTTAACAAGGGGAGATGCAAGTTATACACTAATTCAAGTTTCAGTAAATGATTTGATCTTAATTTTTGCCTATGGCCCTATCGTCATGTTTTTACTACGCATTAACAATGTGATTGTTCCATATGAAACAGTCATCTTGTCTGTTGTATTGTTTATTGTTGTTCCTTTAGTTGCGGGATATATTTCTCGCGTTTTATTAATAAAAAATAAAGGAAAAGAATGGTTTGAACAGGTCTATTTAAAGAGAGCTGGAAAATTTACAATGGTTGGTTTATTACTCACGTTGATCATTATTTTTTCTTTCCAAGGTGATGTTATTTTAAATAATCCATTTCATATCGGTCTAATTGCTATTCCGTTAATCATTCAAACCTTCTTTATATTTATTATTGCCTACTTCTGGGCAAGGAAGTGGCGTCTTGAGCATAGTGTCGCGGCCCCTGCTGCTATGATTGGAACTAGTAATTTCTTTGAACTAGCCGTTGCCGTGTCCATTGCGTTATTTGGATTAAATTCAGGAGCCACATTAGTCACCGTAGTAGGTGTTCTTGTAGAAGTGCCGTTAATGCTGTATTTAGTCAAAATAGCGAACAATACAAAGCATTGGTTCCCAAGTCAAAAATTAGCAAAATAAATTTAAGAAGGAGTTTTTAAGTTGAGTAAGCAAACAATTTATTTTTTATGTACAGGAAATTCATGCAGAAGTCAGATGGCTGAGGGGTGGGCAAAGAAGTACTTAGGAGATGAGTGGAACGTCTACAGTGCTGGAATTGAAGCTCACGGATTAAATCCGAATGCTGTAAAAGCTATGAAGGAAGCTGGAATTGACATTACAAATCAAACATCAGATATTATTGATCCAGAAATTTTAAATACAGCTGATTTAATTGTTACTTTATGCGGTGATGCAGCTGACAAATGCCCGGTGACACCATCACATGTAAAAAGAGAGCATTGGGGCTTTGATGATCCAGCAAAAGCTGTAGGAACAGACGAAGAGAAATGGGCATTTTTCCAGCGTGTACGTGATGAGATCCGTGATAGACTTAAGCAGTTTAGTGAAACGGGTAAATAAGAGAATTACAATTAAAAAACCAAGAGAGTCTTCTCTTGGTTTTTATTACTACTGAAATCAGAATATGGGAGGGTATAAAAATGAAAAAAGTTGAAATTTTTGATCCTGCAATGTGTTGTTCTACAGGTGTTTGTGGACCAAGTGTTGATCCAGAATTAACACGAGTGGCATCAGCTGTTTATTCATTAGAAAAAAATGGATTTAATATAGTGCGTTATCAATTAACAAACGATCCAGATAAATTTGCTGAAAATCAAGATGTAAATCGTATTTTACATGAAAAAGGACCTGATGCGCTCCCAGTTATTTTAGTAAATGATCAGGTTGTAAAAGTAGGAAGTTATCCGACGAATGATGAATTTGCAAAATGGTTTGAGGTGAAACCTGAAGAATTAACTAAAAAACCAAAAGTTCATCTTTCTATTGATTTAAAATCTTCGAAGTAAGAAAGAAGGGAAATGATGTTTCAGTCTTTCGATCCAAAACATGTAATTGATACACCTTTTCTTTTTTTGACTGGAAAAGGTGGGGTAGGTAAAACGTCAACGGCTTGTGCAACAGCCGTGGCATTAGCGGATAGTGGAAAAAAGGTGTTATTGATTAGCACAGACCCTGCTTCTAATTTACAAGACGTATTTGAAATAGAATTTACAAATTCACCGAAAAGAGTGCCTTCAGTAGAAAACTTATATGCAAGTAACTTAGACCCGGAAAGCTCAGCACTAGCTTATCGAGAAAAAGTTGTTGGTCCATACCGAGGGAAGCTTCCTGATGCCGTAGTAGCTACGATGGAAGAGCAATTGTCAGGAGCTTGTACAGTTGAAATCGCAGCTTTTGATGAATTTACTGGCTTGCTAACGAATGACGAAATTGTAAACGAATTTGACCATATTATTTTCGACACCGCTCCAACCGGTCATACATTACGGTTATTGCAACTTCCAACGGCTTGGAATGGATTTTTAGAAGAAGCGACACATGGTGCATCGTGTTTAGGACCTTTATCTGGACTAGCAGATAAAAAGGATCTTTATTCTCAAACAGTTGATGTTCTTTCAGATCCTAGCCAAACGACTTTGATACTCGTAACAAGACCGGACGTTTCATCACTTTTAGAGGCTGATCGTGCATCAATAGAACTGAACGAGATCGGTATAAAAAAGCAGGTACTCATCGTTAACGGTCTCCTCTTGAACCATGTCAAAGAAGATGAAGTATCATTGGCCTTTTATCAGCGGCAAAGAAAGGCATTAGAACAAATGCCTAATCATTTAGGACAAACAGCGATTTACTCCTTACCATTTGTATCTTATTCATTAACCGGTGTGGAAAACCTTCGGAGAATTTTCAAACCAGATGATTTGACAGTAAAAGAGTTAGTAAGCGATTTAGAATTAAATCATCTTTTAAGGTTGGATGATGCGATTAATGATTTTTCATCTACAAATACAAGGCTTATATTTACAATGGGTAAAGGTGGTGTTGGAAAGACAACAGTTGCCTCTGCAATTGCTGTTGGTTTAGTTGAAAAAGGACATCGCGTCCATTTAACAACGACAGACCCAGCTGCCCACTTACAGTATCATTTCCAGGACAAAGATCTCAATCAAAATTTAACTATTAGTAGGATCGATCCAAAAGAGGAAGTAGAGAACTATAAAGCTGATGTTTTAGCAAACGCCGAAAAAGAGTTAGATGACGATGGTTTGGCGTATTTGAAGGAAGACCTAAATTCACCTTGCACAGAAGAAATTGCCGTATTCCGAGCATTTGCTGAAGTAGTGGCCAGATCAGTAGATGAAATAGTTGTAATTGATACTGCTCCAACCGGACATACCTTATTATTATTAGATGCGGCTCAGTCATATAGTAAAGAAATTGCTAGGTCGACAGGGGAAGTACCAGAAAGTGTCAAAAAATTGCTTCCTCAAATTAGAAATCCTGAACAGACAGCTGTAGTTATTGTGACCTTGGCAGAAGCGACACCTGTTTTAGAAGCTTCTCGTTTACAAGACGATCTAAAACGCGCTCACATTCGTCCGAAATGGTGGATCATTAATCAAAGTTTATTAGCCACTAATACAAAAGACCCTGTGTTAAGAGGTAAGGCTGTTTCAGAAAAGGAATGGATTCAACAGGTAAGAGAAAAAGAGGCTGAGAAGTGTGCAATTATTCCTTGGCTGAATGAAGAAAAGGTAGGGTATGACAAGTTAAAAGATTATATTAGCTAGTAGTGGATGTTAATTGGAAGATAAATTGTTAATAAGAAAGAGCATAGCTAGTGCACGCCTAGTTTAGGTACGCATTGGTTGTGCTCTTTTCCATATGGGAAAGGTATAAAGTGTTGGAAGAAACAGACAATAAAAGAGCTTTAAAGTTTGGAACTAGAATGAGATAACTGTAAAATCATCATATAGTTAAATTGAATAAAAATTCGAAAGAAGAGAAGGAGAGTATGATGACCGAAAGAATAGCAATGCAAGAAGCAGGCTGGAATTTAGACAATAGTTATGCAAGTCTACCGAAACCTTTTTTTTCAACCATCGATGTAAATCCTGTTCGTTCACCTGAATTAGTTATTCTCAATGAAGAATTAGCTACCTCTCTAGGATTAAAAGCAGAGGAGTTAAAAGGAGTTGATGCTGTAGCGGTGTTTGCAGGTAATGCGATGCCTGAAGGCTCAATCCCTCTTGCTCAAGCTTATGCGGGGCATCAGTTTGGACATTTTACGATGCTAGGAGATGGAAGGGCTCTTTTAGTTGGTGAACAGATGACTTCGAGTGGTGAGCGTTTTGATATTCAGCTTAAGGGCTCGGGGAGAACACCTTATTCCCGCGGGGGGGACGGTCGAGCGGCACTTGGACCGATGCTACGCGAATATATCATGAGCGAAGCGATGCATGCACTTGGTATCCCCACCACCCGTAGCTTAGCGGTGGTAACAACAGGTGAGTTCGTCATTCGTGAAACAGATTTACCTGGTGCCATCTTGACTCGCGTTGCTGCTAGTCACCTGCGAGTTGGAACCTTTCAATATGCCGCTAAATGGGGAGCGGTTGATGATATAAGAGCGTTAGCTGATTATACAATAGAACGACATTACCCAAATGTTAATAATGACTCTAACCGTTATCTTTCGCTTCTTCGCGAAGTGATTAAGCGACAGGCGAGTTTAATTACAAAATGGCAAATGGTTGGATTTATTCATGGGGTGATGAATACAGACAACATGACGATTTGTGGGGAAACGATTGATTATGGACCATGTGCTTTCATGGATACTTATGATCCGGATACCGTATTTAGCTCAATTGACAGACAAGGTCGTTATGCTTATGGTAACCAACCTTATATTGGAGGTTGGAATTTAGCTAGATTTGCTGAAACACTTTTACCACTTTTACATGATGACCAAGAAGAGGCTGTCAAACTCGCCCAAAAGGAAATATCAGGTTTTACCGAGTTGTATACGGCCAATTGGCTGGCTGGAATGCGAGCGAAGTTAGGATTGTTTCATGAGGAAGAAGAGGATGAAACACTGATTGAAGGCCTCCTCAGTATTATGAAGGAGTATCGTGCTGATTTTACAAATACATTCCGCGCATTAACGTTCGATCAGCTAGAGGACACAGACTTATCCGGTAAAAAAGAATTTGATCAATGGTATGAACTGTGGCAAGCGAGACTTGGCAAACAGGATGAAGCCAAAGAGGCTTCACACGAATTGATGAAGACGAACAATCCTGCAATCATTCCTCGTAACCATCGAGTAGAGGAAGCGTTAGAAGCAGCAGTGGAACGTGAGGATTACAGTGTGATGGAGAAACTTCTTAAGGCGCTATCTAAACCGTATGAGCATTCTTGTGAACAAGCGGAATATAGTACGTTGCCTGATCCAGCGAGTCATCCTTACCGTACATTTTGCGGGACTTGATCTAGAAGACGTGGAGAAAAATGTAATCTAGAAATGATGAAGCCAGAAGTCTCGCTATAAACCCTTTGTGATTTAGGAGTGAGAGTTCTGGCTTGTTTAATATTCTTTAAGTAATATGGATGTGAGAACATGAAGTGGTACACTAATAAATTTTATTAGAATAGAACAGCGTTTGGCGTATATAAAATCGTTTGAAGAGGGGATAAAAAAATGAAGCAAAAAACTGCTCTCATTGTAGGAGCCACAGGTTTAATTGGAAATGAATTATTACAGATTTTACTTAACAAATCGGAATATAAAAAAGTGATTGCTATTGTACGAAAGCCGCTTGGAATCAGCCACTCCAAATTAGAAGAAAAGGTCATCGATTTTGACCAATTAGATGAGTCTCTGATTAATTTTGAAGTGGACGATGTGTTTAGTTGTCTCGGAACGACAATCAGAAAAGCAAAGTCGCAAGAAGTGATGCGGAAAGTTGATGTCACATATCCGTTAACGATTGCAAGGTTAACGAGAAAAATGGGGGCCAAACAGTTTCTGTTTGTGAGTTCACTTTCTGCAAACGCTCAATCCTCGAATTTTTACTTAAGAATAAAAGGAGAGTTGGAAGAAGAAGTTAGCCAAATCAATTTTGATTCTGTTACGATTTTCCGTCCGTCTCTTCTAATGGGAAAGCGCCAAGAGTTCAGATTAGGAGAAAAATCGGCCGAAGTGTTCTACACAGCACTTTCTGTATTCTTTATAGGTCCATTGAAAAAGTTTAAAGCTATACAAGGAAGAACGGTTGCTAACGCCATGTTTAAGGCAGCTCAATTGGATCATAACGGAGTAACTATCTACCCATCGGATAAAATTGAAGGGTTAGGGAAATCTTGATAGAGATCAAAACAGAAATAAAAAACAGTAGATATTATGCTTTCATTTTCATTTTTTGTATGTGTGCATGTAGTCTTGATGTATCCTCATAGAATTTTAGTCATTTAATAACCTCTACTCTTCATTCCTTGGATTTAAAATCATCATTATTTTTACCATCCTCTATTCTAAAAGAGTTGCTTTAAGCTATTGGACCGTAAACGAAACGAAAGCTTAGTTCTTCACGCTTTAGCGTGAAGCTTTTTAAGAACGGTCCAATAGCAACAAAGTTTCTGATAATAGCGGTTTACAAAAAAAGTTCAAAGGTCGATTTGGTTTTCTGAAATAACTAATAGTTTGTTTAATATGTCTAATTTATTGTTTGAATGTAGTGTTTTAAATGATCAATAAAGTTTAAGAATAGGTATTATAGTGAATAGAAGGATAGCTTAGATTTTTTATAGGAGTGATAAGAACATGTACCAATTGAGTAACAAAATGCTAATAAATACTTACAGGAAGGCCATTAATTTAAATTTAGAGAAAGACTTTATAAAAATGCTAGAAAAAGAGATGGATAAGAGACAACTAGAAAGATTTTAATGGACAAAAAATAAGCTTCATACCATGGGGTTTAGGTGTATAGGTTAACCTATACTTTAAATAATGGCTAAGCACAATGTTGATATTCAACATCAACTTTAAACTCGTCTAAATAAAAGGGTGTTGGTAATGTTTTACTCATTCAGTTAGATCAATAGATGAAGAAGAAAATAATGATACAATGAGGTAAACCATTCTTCAGAAAATTAAAGAATTTCACACTAAAAACTCACTAACAACGGGACTATTAAAGTTTGCAAGATAAAAGTATTTCGGTATTGAATTAAAAATTATGTAACAAACGTTTCTAGATACTGCAAGAAAGGCATCTAGCTAAATGGAGGTACTTTAATTGGATCCAAAAATAAAAGTAGTTATCGCTGAAGACCATATAGATGCACAAGAAATAATTGCAAGCTTTATTGAACCTCTTAAAACGTTTGAAGTTATTGGTATAGTTGATAATGGTGAAAGTCTATTAGAGTTGAACTTCAATAGGAAGCCTAATTTAATCATAGCAGACATCAACATGCCTAAACTAAATGGAATTGAAGCTATTTCATCATGTTTAAAAGTTAACCCTGACTTAAAATTTATCTATACAACCGCTTACGATGACTATGCTGTTAAGGCTTTTGATTTAAATGCAGTAGATTATGTAATGAAGCCAATAAAGCAAGACCGTTTATATATTGCTTTAGAGAGGGTAAGTGCGTTACTACTTAATCAAAGTCAAGTCGGAAAGAAGGA
This sequence comes from Alkalihalobacterium sp. APHAB7, assembly GCF_048323755.1. NCBI lineage: Bacteria > Bacillati > Bacillota > Bacilli > Caryophanales > Bacillaceae > Alkalihalobacterium > Alkalihalobacterium sp. APHAB7. The sequence goes on along the minus strand of NZ_JBLWFS010000008.1, from coordinate 105,171 downwards.
AATTCTAACGATAAAAAGGGATAGCACATCGTATTTTATTCATTTCTCAAAAATTGTTTGTATCGAAAAAGAAAATCGAAAAACAATTATTCATACAGAAGATCAAAAGTATGAAACGAATGAATCGTTAGATAGTATGTTTAAACGGTTAAATGATCATTTCTTTCGAACACATCGGTCATTTATTGTTAATGTCAATTACATTTCTCATATAGTCTTAGAAGGTGAGACATATTTTGCTTATTTTAGAAACTATCCTCACTATGCCCATGTGTCTAAACGACGAATAAATGAACTTTATAAAACTCTATCTTATGATATAGAAAACTTTTAGTAGCGGGGTATACCGTATATTAAAAGTTTTTTATTTTGCTGAAAATACCGTTGACTAGGAGATTTGAGCGAATCCATCTATTTCCTTTGTCAATAATTCTTACGGTACGCTAAACTTTTAATTATAACTTAAGAGTCAAGTTAGTTTTTTGATGGGGGAAATTGAAATGGTCGAACAAACAGAAAACACAACATTAGATAGTGAGAGTCTTACGCTACAGCAATTAATAAAGAGGCTAGGAGAAAAAGGCTCTCATATTATATATATGTTTAATGAATATGATAAGTATATTGAAAATGCTTTAGCTTATATATCTGAAGGCATAGATAATAGGGATAAGATCTTATTAATTGAGAGTCAAGACGTTTATACTAGTATTACGAAAAAGTTAATACAAATGGGTTACTCAGAGGATGATAGACAATTAATAAAATATACTACTAACACTGATTTCTATCGTTCTGAAGAAACATTTAGTGCTGAAAAAAGTATAGAACAACTTAGTGGACTATTAAAGGGAAATATTGAGCGTGGTGTAAGAACAAGAATTTGGGGTCAGGTTCTGGCTAGTAACTCATCTATTTGTGAAATAAGATTGTATGAGAATGACTGTGATCATTTTTTCCATGGAAAAAACATTGTATCCGTTTGTGCATATAACGGACTCATTACCCCTGCGTTTCTTCAAAATGAACTTTTAAAAGTTCATGAGTATTTAATGCTTGATAGTCAAATCGAAAAGTCTCCCTTTTACAATAGAAACTATATGGATAGATTTTCTGAATTCGAACTGGAAAAGTTACAAAAACTAGAGAAAGAAAACGACTTGTTAAAAGCTAAAAATGAAAAACTAATACTAAATAGTGCTCGTCAAAAAGAGCGAGAAAAGTATTTAAAGCTTGAAAAAATGAATGCAGAAAAGGCTAGTCGTGAAAAAAGTGTATTTCTATCGCAAATGAGTCATGATTTACGAACACCATTAAACACCATTCAAGGCTATTCGCAAATAATGCTAATGGATGAAATTGATAAGAATATCCGAAAGAAAATATCGAAAATATATAATGCTTCTGAACATTTATTAAAGCTAATTGAAGAAATATTAGGTTTTACGGTTATAGATTCAGGGCAGATAAACATACAAAAAGAGGAAATCGAGTTAATACCTTTCCTTGAAAATTGCATCGAAACGATATTAGAAATTAGTACACCTGGAATAAACATTCAATTAGAAGAGATTGAAGATAATGTCTACATTGAGGCAGATCCATTTCGACTTCATCAAATCATTACGAATTTACTAAACAATGCAATGAAATATAGCAGACCAAATGGGACAATAAAGATCTATTGTACTTTGGATAAACATACTGAGGACATTAAAATAAATATAAAAGATACAGGAATTGGAATTGAAAATGAAGAGCTTGATTTAATATTCGAGCCTTTTTATAGATCGAAAAACAGTATGAATAACTGGGAAGGAACAGGTTTAGGATTGGCAATTGTTGCTCAACTGACAAAAAGAATGAACGGGAAGTACGGGGTATTAGCAGAGGAAGGAAAGGGATCAACGTTTTGGGTCTCGTTTAATAGAGTTAAGCCTAACCATTATTCTGATAGCGAGTATAAGGAAACCCAAATAGGGTCAATTTCTTTGCAGGATACAATCAAGGTTTTATATGTTGAAGACAAGCAGGAAAATATTGATGTAATGACTTCAATGTTACATTTAATTGGAAATGTTAACTTACATTGCGTCACTTCTGGTTGCGCAGGTATAGAAAAGGCATTTGAATTACACCCTGATATCATAATGTTAGACCTTAGCTTACCAGATATAGATGGTTTTGAGGTATTAAACAAACTTAAGTCTAATCCTATCACGCAAAACTTACCTATTATAGCAGTAAGTGCCGATGCATTGGAAACTACGATTAAGAAGGCATTGTTAGAAGGGTGCACAGCATATGTGACAAAGCCAATTAGCATGGAAGAAATAAATAGGGTAATTGTAAAAGTAATGAGGACATAAGTAGCAATTTTACTATGTCCTGTTAACTACCAAAAATATGTAAAAATAGAAACGCCAGTGCCATACTGACGTTTTTTTGATTGTTTATTCAAAATACATTTGAATATATTCTCTTTCTTCCTCTTCAGTTAACAATCTTGTTGCTTTACCGACGGTTCCTCCTTGAATCTCCCAAATTACATTATGATCATATACAGCTTGACTAAAGTCGCCTTTAGTTGATCTAGAAGGTAACAAATTTGCTGTAGGTCGAGTGTTAACATTGTTAAATTTTTATTGATTAGTGATTAGTGGGGAACTGTATCCCTAACCTTCATTCGAACAGAATACAGTTCCACGGAAATATTTGTTGTTTTGGATCCTATCATATTTTTTAATTATAACTTTATATTGTGTTCGTCTCGTTTCTCAAGGTTCTTAGCCGTTTCACTCGTCTCAACATCTTTTTGATCCCTGAATGTACCTAGTAAAAAATCATAGGCTGGATTCGTTACGCCGTACCAGTAGTTTTCGTTTTTAAAATGATGCCATAAATGAATTTTCTTCATCCACTTTCCCCATGGGGATATTGGCTGAATGGGGCGGTGAGCAACATAATGCTTCCACTCATAAAATAATAAGAAAAGCATTACACCTGCAATGAAAGCATTGGTAATGACCAAGCTCCATGTAAAAAAGTAGACAATAACAGCAGTCATAGCAATGGCAGGTAAGCTGTACCATAATGGTAAAAATAACAGATGCAAGTCATTCGGTTTTGAATGATGGTCATAGTGAATTCGCTTCATGAATTTAAGAAGGTAGCCGTTTTTAGGTGGCTTCATATGAAATATAAACCGATGTGTAAGGTATTCGTTCAGCGTATAACCAATCATCCCTAGTAAAAAAGCCAGCAAGGTCATGATAGAAAAGCTGAAAATCATAAACCCAAAACTAATAAAGAAGAGAAAGCTCATGATAAACACATCAGGGAACAAGAAAAACTCTTTTACGTATTTTCCTTTCATTATAAAAGCCTCCTTTTAGTCTTTTCGATCTTTCCAAAGTGTTAAACTTCTTTCCATGACCTTTCTAGCAATTTTCTCGGCTTCAATGGAGTCCCCCTTTAAAGCTATCGTTAGTAGCTCGTTGTAATATTGTAATGATAATTTTCTATGTGCTTCGATAGAAAAATATCGAGTTGCCATCGGCAAGTAGAAGGAGTCGAAGCTATTTAGGATGAGCAGGTAAATCGGGTTTGGCGATAGACTAGCAAATTCTTTTTGTAACTTCCAATCAAACGCTGCATAAGTATCGGCATCGTCTTTCAAATCCTCTAAGTGAGCTAGCAAAGCAACGACTTTGGCTTGGTTGCCTGTGACAGCATCGCGAATGTATGTTGGCGTCAAAGAACATCGTAATTCGAGCAAGTACAGAATAAACTCATCTGTTACAGATTGTTGATTTTGAACAATACTGACGAGCATCGTTAAATTGCCTTGACTCCAATAATTATTTACTATTGATGGTTGCCCTTTTCGCGCTGTGATCCAGCCATCTCGCTCTAAACGCTGTAACGCCTCTCTGACGGTAGGGCGTCCTACACTGAATGTTTTAGCAAGTTCTCTTTCAGGAGGGAGTGCACTTCCTGCATGTAATTTTCCTGTTAGTATTTCATCGATTAATTTTTTCTCTACTTTGTCTGATGTACGGTCGCTTTTTTTCAAGTTCGTCTTCCTCCAATATATGAATATGAATTAGTGTATTTAGGTATTACATGTAGTTAACTGTGGTATTACCAAAATTATAAATTAAAACTGAATTTTCTGTCAAATTACTTTTAACTGTATGCAGGGTATTTTGTGTAAGTATGAAACCCCCGGCTGTAATCTTTGAGACCAGGACAATCCTTTAACAGTTATCATGCTCAACCGTTACTTCTACTTGAAACTACTGAAGAAGAATTTGAATATTCTTTACTTTATTCTCATAACATTTTAAACTATGAAAAGGTATGTAAAATTTACCAATACAAAATGAAAGGGGGAGTTGGCGATGATCAAATTCGTCAATGTTATTCAAAAAATTAAAAATTGTGAGGTTCGACATACAAAAACATAGTGTAGGAGGAAGTTATGAAAACTTCAGCTCAAGTGAAAATCGTAGAATATCATGAAGGTCTTGCTAGGGGAGTAGCCAAAATGTGGAATGAAAGTCGAGATGACTGGGGTGGTGACTCGGCTGTTATGTCAGAGCAAGATGTGATTGAAAAGGAAGCAAACTCTGCAAATCTCCATTTATTTTTGGCACTGGTTGGGGAAGAAGTAGTTGGGTATTGTGGCTTATCCGAATATAAAGAAGACGAGGGCTCTCTTTATATTCCCTTACTGAATGTCCACCCATCCTATCAAGGGCTAAAGATCGGAAAGCAACTCGTATTAAGAGCGATTGAGAAAACGGTCGAATTGAATTGGCCGAGATTAGACTTATTTACGTGGGCTGGAAATACAAAGGCCGTTCCACTTTATAAAAAGTGCGGCTTCTTTTGGGAAGAAAGAGATGATGTGACACACTTAATGAACTTTATTCCAATGGTACTCCAAGTGGAATGGCTTCGTCCTTTTTTTGAAAAGCACAATTGGTATACTACGAGTCAACGCAACATTGAGGTAAAGCCAGATGGTATAAAAGAAAACGGACATACTTACTATGAGTATAGATGGGAAGCCGGTAACGAATTTGTACGAATTCAAGTAGAACGAACAGGACGAGGATTTCGCCTAATTGAAACGCAAGATTTATTAGTAGAAATGAAGCTACCAGCTTTTAAATTACTTGAAAAAGAGGAGCACCTTGTCACGTACCGTATCGTTAATAAAACCGATCAGTCAATGGCAGTCTCTATCTTAGGGAAATCAACAATGACTGTGGATCATAGCTTCATAGAAACGCTCGATATTAAAGACGAATGGGTTGGGGAAGTACCTTTGAAGCTGACTATGGCGAAAAGTGAACCGAGTCCTTGGAAAACTCACCCTGTCGTTGAAGTCAACCTCGAGATGAATGGAAGCGTGTTTCCACTAAAAATGGGGGTATATCCAAAAAAAGCAGGAAAGCTGCATTTTCGTTCTATGAAGAAAAATTGGATCCCTCAGCAAAAAGGAACCGTAAATTTAGACCTTGAAAGTCAACTAGAAGAAGAAACAACATGGACGATCAAACTTCCTGTGAATGAAGTAGTGAAATGGCAACTTTCAGAAGTAAAGACAACACTTCAAGGAAAAGAACGAGTCTCTATTCCTTTGGATTGTGAGCTTCTGAAAAATGGTTTTCTCACAGAAGAAGTTGAAGTACATGTACAACGGCCGAACGGCCAATCGTTCACTTTTACAACTAATTTGTCTATCGCCTTTCCAGGGGCTGGCGCAAAGTTTGGTGGAGAGAGTGAAGGGTATTGGTATATATACAACGGACCTTACTTTGTTAAGATAGAAAAGAGAAATCATATTGCAAAAATAGGCTCGATTCGTTCCAAGCAAGCACCACTTACACTACTTACACCTAAAATTGGGAAACCTTATAGTGAAGAGTTTTCGAAAAAGGAAGCGACTTCTGTAGAATTTATTAATTGCAATGAAGCGTCAGTAATCAAAACGACCCTGGATTCTGAAGCCTTTCCTCATCTTACACTCCATACTTCATTTACATTATATGGAGATGGATTAGTAGAATTAAAACATGAAATCAATAACGAAGGACAAGATGAAAAAGAGTCGATTTCTCTTCTACAGCCTTTTATTCCAAAATTCGATAATATGGCTATTCCTCAAAAAGAGGGTGTAATGATTGGTAATGAAGCCACGATACCATTTACCCCTTACATATCGGATAAGGATATTTCAGAACCTTGGATGTTCACTTCGGCTTCAAATGGGGAAACAAAGGCAATTGCCTGGCCTAAGGAAGCAATTGGGAGAAAAGATGACTGGCGCTTTGCGGTTGAATATAAGCTGGGTACGATTGGGTCAAGCGGGAAGGCTAGCTTTGGTCCAATTCAAATTGGGATTAATACGGTAATGACCTGGTCGGATTGGCGAGAGTTAGTCGTTGAGGAAGGGACTAATCGTTTGAAGGAATTGCCACTTTATACTTTAGAGGCAGAAGGTGGGAACATGATTTCCGCTGTCGGTGAAAAGGTCGATTATTCTTTCCATTCGATGCTGACTCCTTATGTACATGGAAGTTTAATGTTACAGCATAATGGAAAGTTATATATGAAGGAAACGAAATTTGAGGATGCTGTTCATCATATTACACTGCAACTAGAGCACAAACAGCCAGGCATACAGTCCATTACTGGAGACTTTCGTTCGTCTAGTCACCGTGCGCAAGTGCAATCTTTGCAGTTGGTGAAAGGAAAACGAGAAGTGACAACTGTCGAGAGTAATGGGATTTGGACGGTTCAAAACGGTGTGATTGAGTATAAGGCTTCTTCGACTTATTTTCCAGGTGTCTACTCCCTAACTTATAAAGGAGAAGAATCATTACACCACCAATACCCAGAAGCCGGGCCGAAAGCGTGGTGGAACCCATGGGGCGGCGGATTACGATACACATTTCAAAATGTAAGCGCCTATTCAATGATGAAGGAGAATACTACGGTAGAGTCTGTAACAAAAGTTGATGAGTATGGGCATCAGTGGACAGGGCTTTGTATCTCTACTGCATTTACAGAGCATGAAACGATGAAAGGAGTTGTCCTTCGTCAGTTTGCTTTAACATTACCAGAAGTTCCAGTTATCGCTTTATTTGCAGAAATTGAGCAAAGCTCGGGAAGAACATTTACAACTGAAGTGTTGGACTTAGAGGCTTTCATTAAACCAGCAGAAAAACTGACTTCTTGTTATGCAAACATGCCGACTGAAGGCACCATCCATACGTATTATGCTGGGGTGGAGGAGTTTATTTTAAAAGATACACCTTTTGTTACAATCGGGTCTGATGAGCGGGAAGATGATCTAATCGTTATCCATCCAAGGGAGAAAAAAATGGCAGAGCTATACATGAATCAAGAAGTGATGTTAGTAGCTTCTGAAACGGATTGGTCTGCTTCGTCTGGAGAGATCGTCAGAATTCAACCGACGATCATGCTATTTGGTGATGGTAAACAAACACACTATACACAATTACAAAGACTTTCGTTTAAATAGGAGTTATATTGATGAAAATGATTGACGCACATATTCACTTTTCGAATATAGGTAGCTTTAAAGAAACCGCAAAAAATCTTTCACTCGTTGATTACTCAAGTTACGGTCTGCAGCAGGAAATGAAAAACGGAAATATTCAATTAGCGATTGGTATGGGGGTTACGGAAACTCCGCAAATGGGGTTCCCTGATCATCATGCCGTTTCACCAATGGGGCTGGACTTAGAGGAAGAACTACCGCCTAAAGTAGCCGTATGTCCTGGCATTAATCCATACCACCTAAATCAGTCGGGTTTAGATGCTTTAGAAAAAGAGTTACAGAAATCAGAAGTTGTAGGCATTAAAATATACTTAGGTTATTACCCGTACTATGCGTATGACGCCGTTTATCAGCCGGTTTATGACTTGGCGGCAGCCTACCGGGTTCCTGTCGTTTTTCATACGGGGGACACCTATTCTGAAAGAGGGCTGTTAAAGTACTCTCATCCACTGACACTTGATGAAGTGGCAGTCATGCGGCGTGATGTCAATTTTATGATGGCTCATTTAGGCGACCCTTGGGTTTTAACAGGTGCTGAAGTGGTTTATAAAAATCGCAATATGTTTGCAGACCTGTCAGGCTGGGTCGTCGGAACAAAAGAAGAGCTGGACGCAAAATCAAAAGGAAACTTCCTTGATCACATCCGGCATGCCATCACTTTTTGTGATCATTATGAAAAGCTACTGTTCGGTTCAGACTGGCCGTTAGCTCCAATAAAAGATTACGCGAATTTCATTGGCGACTTAATTCCATCTAAGCATGTTGAAGATGTTTTTTATCAAAATGCCATTCGGTTATTTCCTAAGATAGAAAAGATGATGTAGGTCGCGCAAAGAAGGCAGTTAACTTATTGCGGAAACAGTGTTTTTATCACAAATACCGACCTTGGAATTCCTAAAATCTTGTTCATCTTTTTTTAGCAGAATAATAGAGGTGCAAATCATCATGTGATATGCACCTTTTTTTTGTTTGTTATTAAATTATCCCCCTTACTAATTGACCATTTACAAAAAATAGTAAAAAACAAGCAGGATTTTTAAGAGTCTTTATCTAATTTAAACTGAGTGAATATTCATTCATTTTATAAAAGGAGGAGTAGTATGCTTTTTTTAAACCCTATGAACGTTAGCCAACAGGTGGAGGACGAGAAGACTAAAACTTTAATGGAAAAGACAGTAAAATTCTTTGAGGAAAAGGGACTTGATAATATAAAGGAAGAGGACCAAGCTTCTAAATGGTACGATGATTTCATTGAATTTCTAAAAGAAGAAGAAATTTTTGCTACGCTATTAACCCCAACAGGTTATGGTGATGAAGAGGCAAGATTTGATTTGTCTCGTATTTGTGATTTTAGCGAGTTAACGGCATTTTATTCTTTGGCTTATCAATATTGTTATCAAGTGAGTATACTGGGTCTTGGGCCAATCTGGATGTCTAACAATGAGGAGCTAAAACAAAGAACGGGGAAGCTCTTGAAAGATGGGGGTATTTTTGCCTTTGGCATGTCCGAAAAAAAGCACGGAGCTGATTTGTACTCAAACCAAATGAAGCTGTACACTCAAGATGACGGCTCTTATATAGGAAACGGTTCTAAGTACTATATAGGAAATGCGAATAAAGCAGCGCTAGTCTCTGTTTTTGGACGTATAGCTGAAACAGATGAATTTGTATTTTTTGTCGTTGATCCAACTAATGAAAACTATCATTTACAAAAGAAAATTAATACATCAGGAGTTCGCCCAGCGTTTGTTGGTGCATTTTCAATTGAGGATTATCCAATTACAGATGCTGAAGTGCTATCAAAAGGGCGTGCAGCATGGGATTCGTCTTTATCGACGGTGAACATTGGTAAGTTCCAGTTAGGGTTTGCTTCAGCAGGAATTTGCCAGCATGCTTTTTATGAGGCGCTAAATCATGCGGATAATCGCGTATTGTATGGACAAAAGGTTACTGATTTTAACCATGTACAAGATTTATTTACCGAGTCGTATGTACGTATTATTGCCATGAAGCTTTATGCATTAAGGGCTGTTGATTACTTCCGATCTTCATCTGAAGAAGATCGCCGGTATCTTTTATTTAACCCTATTCAAAAAATGAAAGTAACAAAGCAAGGAATGGAAGTCATTGATATGCTGTTGGATATCGTTGCAGCTAAAGGGTTTGAACAAGATACGTACATGGAATTAGCCATTCGAGATATCGGTATGATTCCTCGTTTAGAAGGAACGAGTCATGTTAATATGGCTTTAGTTATTAAGTTTATGGAAAATTACTTCTTTAATAACGAGGAGTTTGCAGAAATCCCTACACGTCGTGATGCACAAGATGATTCTAATTTATTTAAACAAACCACTGGATCGTTAGGAAGTGTAAAATTCCCAGACTATCGCCGTAGCTATGAGGGGATCAATCACCTTAATGTAATAACGTTCTTAGAGCAAGTTGAGCTATTACGAGAAATGTTATACAAAGCACCGCTGACGAAAGAACAGCAAGAAAATAAAAATTATATGCTCCATTTAGGTGAACTATTTACAATGGTTGTTTACGCTCAGCTTGTCATAGAAAATGCTAAACTGTATCAAGTGGACGGCGATGTTATAAATCATATGTTTAAATTTATGGTTAGTGATTTTGCCCAATATGCTCTTGCACATTTGTCCAAGTTTGAGAATACTTCGGAACAAGTGGAGTTTTTAGAGAGAATGTTAAAACGACCACAAATCAATGCCGACCAAGAGAAGAAAATTTGGAAAGAACACGTACTGCCATTAAAAGAAGCGATGACAGCTCTAGTAAAATGATTATGATCAGTAGATGTAGAAATATAGGGTCGATTACTAACTTAAAAGCCAATGAGTGAAAAGTAGAAAATAGTATGAAGAAATGAGCTCTCGGGAAAAACCGAAGCTCATTTTTTTAATAGCCAACTGAAGTTTTTAATTCAAATCCTTGAATAAGTGCATTGTCATGTCATGTGATCAACTACCTTATGGATTTGTTGACCATAACCCAGCGGTTTTGACAAAAACTCTAGGGTGGAGTTTTAATCCTGCGACTAGCATTTCTGCTAAATCTTCTGGATGCATGACATTTTCAGGGTTTCCAGTAATAAGATTAGATTCGACGGCTAAATCCGTTACAACCGTACTTGGCGTTAGTGCTGTCACACGGATATTATGTTTTCTCACTTCTAGCATCAGTGATTCTGTGAGTCCCATGACGGCAAATTTAGAAGCGCTGTACGCGCTTGTAACAGGGGCGCCTTTTTGGCCGGCTGTTGATGCAATATTCACAATGTCTCCCGATTTTCTTTCAATCATTTGCGGTAATACCGCTCGAGTGACATGATAGACACCCATTAAGTTAACCCGAATGATATTTTCCCACTCTTCTGGGGTTAAATCTAAAAAACCTCCAAACTTGCCGACACCGGCATTATTAATGAGAATGTCGATAGAACCTAAATCGGATTGAATATGGTCAACAGCATGTTCAACAGATACCAAATTAGCGACATCAGCTGTTGCCGCAGAAATCGTAACATTATAGGGTTCCAGATCTGAAGTAAGCTTTTCGAGGTTTGACATATTAAGGCCGAGTAAGCCAACATTTACGCCCTCTTTAGCTAAAGCGATGGCGATAGCTCGTCCAATCCCTCTACCAGCGCCAGTAATTAATGCATTTTTTCCATTTAGTGCATTCAATGACAACACTCCTAATAAGAAATAGTGACTAGAAATGGGATGCATCGATACTTTTAGTCATTATATATTTTGCATAGAAATTTTTTATATTCCAATGGATACAACTGGATGAGTTGGGGGTTAGGATGGGAAGCGATAGAGCATACTTACCTTATGGAATTTTTGATACTTAGTAAGCTTTATTTTCTTTATAAAAGGCTTTTTTTCAATGATTGTTGCTCTTTGCTTTTCGATCGTAAGCCAAGCCGATGCTTGGCTCTTCACGCATAGCGCTTTTCACGTAACCGTCCACAAGCAACACAGTATACGAAAACTGCCTTATAAACAAGTTAAAAATGAGAGGTCGAAATGATGAAGTATAACAAGAGAACGATACCTATCCTTTGTTTTATTTTACTTTTCACGAGTTTCTTATTGGATCATCCTGTGGAAGCGAATAGTACAGGCCATGAAGCTGCCCACGTAAACAATGTAATTTTTATGATACCTGATGGGTTTTCTACTAGTTATGCTACCAATTATCGAATTTACAAAGGAAGTGAGGAGTCAAGTCTCGACCCATTGCTAGTAGGAATGATGAAGACGAAATCAGCTAATAATTGGGTTACAGATTCGGCTGCTGCTGCAACAGCAATGGCAACAGGATATAAAACCAATAATGATATGATAAGTATTTCTTCGGACGGAAAACCGTTAGAAACGATTTTGGAAGCAACAAAAAAAGCGGGTAAGGTGACAGGACTCGTTGCTACCTCTACCGTTACACATGCAACGCCAGCCGCCTTTGCTGCGCATGTTTCGTCCCGTGAAAGTAAAGCCGAAGTAGCCTTACAAATGGTAGAAAAAGTGGATGTTCTTCTTGGTGGCGGCAAGCGAAATTTCTTACCTCAATCATCCGGCGGTTTGCAAAAAGACCGGAATTTAATAGAAGAACTACAGCATAAAGGCTACTCATTCATTGAAAATCGGGACGAGCTGTTAAAGCATCAAGAATATACAAGTAAGTTATTAGGTTTATTTGCTGCAGGACCGATGTCACCAGAGCTCGACCGTCACGTGACAGAACAACCGAGCTTGGCTGAAATGACGACAGCTGCTATCACCTCGTTAAGTCAACATCCTGAAGGTTTTTTCTTAATGGTTGAAGGAAGCCAAATTGATTGGGCTGGACACGCTCACGATGCAGCTTGGGCGATGAAGGATATAGAAGCGTTTGAAAAAGCAGTTGAGGTCGTGTTAGATTTTGCTGAAAAAGACCAACATACTTTGGTAGTTGTGGGCGGTGATCATGATACAGGTGGAATGAGCGTAGGTGGGTATGGTGCCTATTTATCGAAAGCTGACGTTCTTCGTGATGTAAAAGCAACCGGTAAATATATGGCAGAACAATTAAATTCAAAACGAAGTAATGCAAAAGAAGTTTTGAAGAAATACGCAAACATTGAATTAACGAAAGAAGAAGCGAAACGAATTAAAAAAGCGGAAGCCGAGGAATTGGGGTATGTGATCAACACGATCACTAGTGAACGTGCGTACATCGGCTGGACGACGAAGGTACATTCTGGACTGGATGTTCCGTTATATGCCTACGGTCCTGCTTCGGATTGGTTTCGTGGTTCAATAGATAATACGGATGTGCCAAAACTGATGGCTAAGGCGATGAACATTCCATTTCTGTCTTCGGAGGGTTATTAACAAAATTCTGAAAAGCACCGTGATGATTACTCACGGTGCTTTTCTCATATAACGTCATATGGAAAATGGATAAATTGTTTAGGTGAGGCTAGACATAAAAAAGTGAAATATACAAAATTTTACTTATGCATAAAAGAATATTGTTTGTCATCAAAGCTATTTAATAATAGTTTATTATAGTTAAGTTAATGCGAGTTTTAGTTTTTGGTTAATTTTGAAGATTGGTAATAGTAGTTTTCTCCATTATAGTGAACACACGAGGTTTTTTAGTGGCACTAAACTTTTAGTGTGGGTTCAAAATCTTTGGCCAAAGTTTTGATATAAACTAATCAATGGAGGTATTGGATGAAAAAACTTTTAATATTATTACTTGTCTTAGGGATCGTTTTCAGTACTGGGTTAGTTTCTGTTGCAGCAAATCATACAACGGATGAAAGTAGCGAAGAGTATTTAGTAATGTTTGACGGGCCAGCTGAAAAGGGGCTTCTTCAAGCTTTTGGTGTAAAAACTGAAGACATTCTTTACGAATACAGTCTTAAACCGGTAGTACATCTAGAATTAACTTCAAAACAAGCTCGAGGGTTACAAAACCACCCACAAATTAAATATGTTGAAAAAAATGCAGAAGCACAAGCATTCGGTCAAACCGTTCCTTGGGGAGTACCGCACGTCCAATCAACTGAAGTCCATAATATGGGGCAAACAGGAACCGGTGTTAAAGTAGCTATTTTAGATACAGGTATTGATAATACTCACGAAGATTTAGCCGCCAATGTTAAAGGTGGACATTCTGTATTTACCGATACTGCTAACAAAGATCCATTTTATGATGGAAGTGGTCATGGTACACACGTTGCTGGAACAGTTGGGGCAATTGATAATAATCTAGGTGTTATTGGAGTTGCGTACCAATCGGATTTATACGCTGTTAAAGTTCTAAATAATGATGGCAGTGGTTCTTACGCTGGTATTGCAGAAGGTATTGAATGGTCTATACTTAACGGAATGGACATTATTAATATGAGTTTAGGAGGTTCACAATCTTCTTCTATACTAAAAGAATTTTGTGATCTCGCATATGATGAAGGCTTACTAGTTGTTGCAGCAGCAGGAAACAGTGGGAATCGTGGAGGAAACAACGATAGTGTCGGTTACCCAGCAAAATATGAATCTGTTATTGCTGTAGCAGCCATTGACGAAAATAATAACCGTGCTTCCTTTTCAAGTACTGGGCCTGCAGTAGAGATTTCGGCTCCTGGAGTAAGTGTATTAAGTACAATTCCTGGTAATGGTTATGCTTCATACAATGGTACTTCGATGGCATCACCACATGTTGCAGGTGTGGCTGCGCTTGTATGGGGAGAGCATGCTCATTTAACCAATAAGGAATTGCGCAATTTACTGAATAACACAGCTATTGATCTAGGACGCAGTAATCAATTTGGCAATGGATTAGTTCAAGCTAAAGATGCAATTGATTTTGTACGTTAATTAATAAAAGAGTATAGAAACGAATGAGGTGTCCCTAAATTTTTAGGGACGCCTCATTTTTACCTTCGATGATTGAAATTTATATCATACTATTTTCTAGTGTTCTGAAGGCAACTCTGTGGGAGTAGTAAGATTTTCGTTCATAGCAACTACAGATAGTTTTTCATTCAACGTATTTGAAGGGGTAGTGCCGTAGTTTCCTTGTAACATTAAACCAATAACTAAGCATGAAAATCCAATCATAATTCTCTTTTTCATATTGAAACCACCTCTTTTTATGAATATATTAGATTATAACTCATTTATTATATTTTTAATTAATAGAATATTGTGATTATAATTAAAAATATAGTATTATATCAAAGTTTTAATTCCTTTTATCTCAGGTGATATAACTCTAGGCATATTTCGTTTAAAACATTACAAAGAATTCCTGAATACATTGATAGGGGGAAAAGAAATGGATACGTTAGGAATAAAAATTAAAGAATTACGCTTACAACGAGGAATGTCTCAAAAAAATTTAGCAAAGGGCATATGCACGCAAGCTCAAATTAGTAAAATTGAGAAGGGATATGTTCTCCCGCTGACATCGACTTTACATAGTTTAGCGGAAAGACTTGGTACAAATGTGAATTACATTTTAGATTTAACCATTTATAAAAAATTAGATTATGTTATTGAAGTTCAGTCCCAAATGAGACAGCTGGTAAGAAAAAAGAAGTATGGTGAACTCTACGAACAAGTTCAGCTTGAAAAAGCAAGTCCGTTATTCCAAGAAGTGTATAAATACCGTCAATTTGTGATGTGGCATGAAGGGATTTGTGAATTTCACTTAAATCATGACGCAAAGAAAGCTTTAGCAGTCCTGCAAGAGGCGTTACTGATAACAAACGTTAGTGAAGAAGTCTACTCAGAACGGGAGATAGAAATAGTCAACAGTATGGGCATCGTTCACTTTGAAACAGGGCATTATGATGAAGCTATTACCAACTATGTCAAAGCATTAAAACAATTTACTAATGATAACAAACCTACAGATATAAGAGTCCGCCTTTTGTATAACTTAGCTAAAGCACTTACGAGAAAAGAGCAGTATGAGGCTTCTATCGAACAGTGTAAAAAAGCCATACAATTATGTATGAAAAACCATCTGATGTACCTCTTAGGAGAACTTCATTATCATATGGCTTATAATTTCATGTTACTTACAAAATGTGAGAGTGCATTAACACACTTTGAAAGTGCTATATCCATATTTAAATTACAAGGAAATCAAAGATATATAGAGCATATCGAGCTAAAGATGGAAGAAGCCGCAAAGCTGTAGTATGTTCACGGATCTATTTTAATTTATGTTGGAATTAAACCAAGCGACAAAAGTGTAAGAGCAAAGGCAGATATAAGAGGGCTCTCTACCTAATGTATCTGTTTTTTTCTCTTTTTCAAACATAAGCCTTTCAATAGGTTCGAGTACATCCTTTGAAAGTAAATTAGGGGACTAACAGGCCCTTATTCCTGTCGAAAGTTTAATTTTTCTTGTGTTAGAGGACTCAGAAGCCCTTATTTACTACTATTTGCGATGTTTCTCAGTGATTTTGATTAAATAAGGGCCTGTGAGTCCGGGAAATATCGAAATACGAAGGTTTTCGATAAAATAAGGGCCTCTCAGTCCCCTAAAAAGAAACTAGTATTAATTTAACTATGAATCTTAGATTATAGAGTTATTGCAACGGATCAGTTACAGTCCATACGCCCGCGCTAAGTGAACGGATAGGGGTGCCCATTCTTATTCATGGTACCAGGTACCAGCAAAATTGTTGTAGCGCAGCCTGCTCCCCTGATCCATCAAATGTGTCCAAAAACCAGAAAACGAAGTTGTCCACCCTCGGCACTTGTAAGCACCAAGCAACCGCTTGTTATCATTAAGCAAGCACCCCCTTGCCGCCGCCAAGCAACCCCCACCACTTTCCCTGTCTGCCACAAATTGCTCACGTTTCTGCCACGGAATTCTCAATCCTTTGTAACAGAATTGTTTAATATGTGATATATTTCACAAACAAATCAGGTATACACTATACATATAGTTTTATATTGATATAGAAACGTAGTTAGAGGAGGGGAAAAATGGAGTCGGTTGAATTTAGTCGCTACTTAACGATGTTGACGCTGTCCGTACACGTAGTTTTTGCAACAGTTGGTGTTGGTATCCCTGTCATGATTATGCTTGCTCATTGGATCGGTCTCAGAAGACAAGATGAACATTATCTTTTAATGGCTAAACGTTGGGCCCGTGGTTATGTTATCAGTGTAGCCGTTGGTGTTGTAACGGGAACCGCGATCGCGTTGCAACTTGCGCTTTTATGGCCTCGATTTATGGAGTTTGCCGGTCAGCTTGTTGCACTGCCACTATTTATGGAGACATTCGCCTTTTTCTTTGAGGCCATTTTTCTCGGAATTTACTTATATACTTGGGATCGTTTTAAAAACCCGAAGCATCATTTTTATTTACTTGCTCCAGTCGTATTAGGCGCGACCATGTCCGCATTATTTATTACTTCAGTCAATGGGTTTATGAATACACCGCAAGGGTTTACATTAATGAACGGTGAGTTAGTTAATATTTCACCACTACTTGCGATGTTTAACCCGGCAATGCCTACGAAAGTAGCACACGTTTTAACGTCTGCTTATATGACTTCAGCATTTGTCCTTGCATCGATTGCTGCTTTCCACTTGCTACGTGGTAATCGTCATGAATATCATCGTAAAGGACTCGCTTTAACGATGAAGGTAGGATTTATTTTTTGTGTGGCAACAGCGCTTATTGGAGATTTATCAGGAAAGTTTCTAGCAGAATATCAACCTGAAAAATTAGCAGCTGCAGAATGGCACTTTGAGACAGAAGCGGAAGCACCACTTGTCCTATTTGGTGTGTTAACCGAAGAGAATGAAGTGAAATACGGTATTAAAATTCCTTATGCACTTAGTATTCTTGTTCATAATCATCCATCTGGAGTTGTAACTGGTTTGAATGATATTCCAGAAGAGTATCATCCGCCGTACGTTGTTCATTACTTTTTTGACATTATGGTAACGATCGGTGTAGGTTTAACGGTTCTTTCATTTATTTATTGGATTGCTTTGTCACGAAATTGGGCATTTATAAAAACGCGTGCGTTTCGTTTCTTACTCGTTACGACTGGACCACTAGCGATGCTTGCTATTCAAGCTGGATGGTGGTTTACCGAGGTAGGTCGTCAACCATGGATTATGAATGGATATATGACGACTGCAGAAGGTGCGACAGACTCACCTCATGTCTGGATTATGTTTATCGCATTTGCCGTTCTTTACTTTATCTTGATGGTTGGAACTGCAGTTGTATTGGTTCGTATGTTTAAAAAGAATCCGGTTGAGCGTGAGTTAGAGAAACTTTCGAACGAACAAAGGAGTGTTGCAAAATGACGATTGAGATACTAGGAATATCGGTATTATGGTTGTTCCTATTTGGCTATGTCATTGTAGCCTCCATCGATTTTGGAGCGGGATTTTTCAATGCTTCCACGATCGTTACGGGGAAGCATCATATCGTAAATAATGTCATTCAGCGATATTTATCTCCTGTATGGGAGATTACGAATGTGTTTCTTGTATTCTTTTTTGTTGGAATGATTGGATTTTTTCCGAAGACCGCTTATTATTTTGGGACGGTTTTATTGATACCTATTAGTATTTCGATTATTTTGTTGGCGTTACGAGGAAGTTATTATGCGTTTGGAACTTACGGTACGAAGGGGCATAAAGGATATACACTGATGTACGGTGTTACAGGTGTTCTTATCCCTGCTTCACTGTCGACGGCTTTAATTGTGTCTCAAGGCGGCTTTATTCGAGAGACATCTTGGGGCGGGATCGAGCTAGACTATATTGCCCTGCTCACGAGTCCGTTCGCATGGTCGATCGTACTGCTTAGTCTTGTCAGTGTGTTATTTATATCTGCGAGCTTTTTAGCTTATTATTCTTCAGTAGCGGAAGATCAGAAGGCGCTTCGTTTATTCCGAAAATACACTTGGATTTGGAGCTTTCCTACGATCATCACAGCTCTCGGGATAATTATAGAAATGAAATGGCATAACCCTGCACATTTCGAAGGTTTACTCTCCCTCTGGTGGGTGTTTGCTGTATCATTTGTATGTTTTGTCGTTAGTTTATGGTTTTTAAAAACAAGACAATACGGTTGGTCATTTATATTTGTTGTTCTTCAATTTGCTTGTGCTTTCTATGGTTACGGCGTGTCACGCTATCCGTATTTATTGTATCCGCACTTAACGATTTATGACAGTTTTACGAATGAAACGATGGCTTATGCATTGATTGTCGTATTTATTTTAGGGTTAATGTTACTCATTCCGTCGCTATATTTAGTATTTAAGCTGTTTGTGATGAATAAGCCTTACATTAAAAAAGGTAATGTATAAGGAGGAAAAACTATGCACAACTTTTTACTGTTTTATGCACCGCTACTAGTTGTCGTGCTTGCGATGATTTTTTCCTTATTCGTAGCCACTAAAAGTACAAAGTACGAGGACTAGACCATGAAAACACTGCAAAAGCTTGCCAAGGAACAAAAGGGCCGGTACTATACGCTTTTTGCACTAGCCATTGCATTCGGAATCGTTATTATTATGCAATCGTTTTTGATTGTTTCAATTGTAGATGATCTTTTCTTAAATCAAGTTTCATTTGATCAAGTAACAGCTTTCTTATTACTCTTGTTAGCCGTCTTTATTTTCCGGTCTTTTCTCTCGTATTGGAGTGGAAAGATCGGCTTGAAAATGGCGGCTCAAGTAAAGGCAAATTATCGTAAGCGGCTGCTGCTAGTGTACTCCAGTCATTCATTAATGTCATCTTACAAAGGACAATCTGGTCAAAAAGTAAGTGTGATGATGGATGCCGTTGATGAACTTGATAACTTTTTTAGTAAGTATGTGCCGCAACGAATTATAACGACTGTTGTTCCATTGATGATCTTAGTCGTTGTTTTCACGCAACACGTATATTCAGGGTTAATTCTTTTATTTACAGCCCCGTTTATTCCGATATTTATGATTATTATTGGTAAAATGACGCAACAAAAGTCAGAGGAAAAGCTTGATAGTTTAACAGCTTTCTCAGGCCGATTCTTGGATACACTTCAAGGTCTTTTGAGCTTAAAGTTATATGGGCGATCGAAACATTACAAAGAAGTGATTCGTCAAAGTAGTTTAGAGTTTCGAGATGCAACGATGAAAATCTTAAAAGTAGCTTTTACTTCGTCTTTAATGCTTGAGTTTATCTCAATGCTTAGTATTGGACTTGTTGCACTAGAGTTGGGTTTTCGTCTCGTTGTTTTCAATGAAATTAGTTTTTTTACCGCTTTTTTCATTCTTTTACTCGTTCCTGAATTTTACAATATGTTAAAGGAGCTAGGGAGTGCTTTTCATGCAGGTCGTAGTAGTACGGGGGCATCCGAAAAAATTGAACGAGAACTTTCACAAGTGGAACAAACACATACGTGGGGGAACCGTTCATTAACAAAAGCACCTGTTTCATTAGAATTAAGAAACGTTAATTTTCAATATGAGACAAAAGGATTTACATTAAGCGATATAAATGCCAACCTTCCAATGAATGGCCAGATTGCTATTGTAGGAAAAAGTGGATCTGGTAAAACGACACTTCTTCATATTGTTGCAGGATTAATCCGTCCGCAAGAAGGAGAAGTACTCGTAGATGGACATGAGCGTTTAGACTATAAAGAAGAAGATTGGTTCAGCCATATTAGTTATATCACACAACACCCTTATTTATTTTCTGGGACAATTACAGAGAATATTGCGCTTGGTACGAAAGCATCTACATCTGAAATTGAGGAGGCTGCTGTTAAAGCTGGGATTTCTGACTTAATTGAAACGTTGCCAGAGCGTTATAATACTCCAATTGGGGAAGGTGGAAGAGGGCTTTCTGGTGGTGAGAAACAACGAATTGCATTAGCTCGTGCTTTTCTTAAGAAGCCATCGATTGTACTTTTTGATGAGCCAACAACAGGTCTTGATTTATTCACAGAGCAAATACTGCAAAAGTCAATGAAGGAATTAGCCCAAACTTCAACAGTTATTACTGTCGCTCACAGGTTACAGACCATTAAAGAAGCGAATCACATTTTATTTCTCGAAAGCGGAGAATTGAAAGCTCAAGGAACTCATGAACAGTTGAAAGCATCTGTTTCATCTTATAAGAAACTGTTCTCTAAAAACGAGGAGGAGGAGTAGTGATGCATGAGTTATTAAATACGATCCGAATTATCATGTTAAAAAAGAAAGATGTAATTCTATCTATCGTATTTGCCTATGTTGCAGGAATAACGGCTGTCGGTTTGTTTGCTGCAAATGGTTATTTAATTTCACAAGCTGCTCTCCAACCCCCGTTATATGTATTATTAGTTATGGTTGCCGTTGTTAAAATGGGCAGTATCTTGCGTGCAACGAGTCGGTATGGGGAACGATATTATTCTCATAGAGCGACATTCACCATGTTAAGTGATTTACGTGTTCATTTCTTTGACAGATTAGAAAAGCTTGCACCGAGCATGTTATCAAAATATCGTAGTGGTGACCTGCTTGCCCGTATCGTCGGTGATGTGGAAAGCTTACAAAACTTCTTCCTGCGTGTTTTGTACCCGCCGATTATTATGGTGACTGTCTTTCTAAGTACGATACTATTTGTATCCTTTTATTCGATTGCGATTGTTATTCTACTAACGATAGGTCTACTTTTAACAGGGGTAGTAATTCCAGCTTGGTTTGCGTACAAGCAGAAAAAGGTTAGTAATCGAATACGGGAGGAACGAGGTCATTTATCTACAGAAGTCACTGAATGGTTTCAAGGCTTTCGTGAGTTGAAAATCCATCAAAAGTTAGAAGAAAAAGAACAACAACTTGTTGCTGCATCAAATGCCTATATTCAAGAAGATCAACAAGCAGGACAACACGCCTTGTATAATCAATCCTTCAATACAGCCGTTTCTTTAATTATCGTTTGGTCTGTACTAGCGGCTGGAGCCTATTCAGTGGCCAATGGAAGCTTAGATGGACTTTTTCTAGCTATGCTCGTGATGGTTAGTTTAACAGTATTTGATCATTCGACACCAATGGCGGCTTTTCCCGTTTTTTATGAAGAAAGCAAGAGAGCGGCAACACGACTGGGCTCGGTCGTAAATGAAGATGATCGAGCATGGACTTCAACTGTTGGGATGAGTTCTTTTCCGAGTGGTGCACCATCAATTGAACTGAAAGGAATTCATCTTACGTTTCCTGCGGAACCACGTAAAACATTGAATGATGTTAACTTATATTTACCGGCTGGTTCAAAAACAGCGATCGTTGGGCCGAGTGGTTCTGGGAAATCGACATTGTTGAGTTTGATGTTGAAATTACAAGTCGCCAATGAAGGTGAACTATTATTAAGTGGTACGAATATAAACGAGCTTAAGCAAGAAAGCGCTTGGGAAAACTCGAATGTTATCTTGCAAGAAAATCACTTTTTTAATGGAACGATTAAAGAAAATCTATTATTATCATCGAACGATTTGACAGATGAAGAACTAAAACAATTATTAGCCGATGTACAACTGTCACACCTTGAATTATCTGATCCTGTCTTGGAGAAAGGGCAAAACTTATCAGGTGGAGAAAGACAACGGCTTGCGATGGCCCGAGCTGTTGCAAAAGGTGCTTCGTTCTGGCTGCTGGATGAACCGACTTCATCACTCGATTCTTGGACAGAACGTCGCCTTTATGAATTGTTGTATAAAAAGGCGAAGGAAGACACGGTAGTCGTTGTTAGTCACAGGCTTGAAGGGCTAGAACAGATGGACCAAATTATCGTCATGGATCAAGGGGAAATTGTGGAAAAGGGCACGTTCACAGAACTTATGGAGGCTGAAGGGTATTTTTATCAGTTAAAACAAATTGAGAAAAGTATATTAAAATAAAAGCTATGTTAAAAAATACTGTTGATATCCGTTGATTTTGGGCAATGAGCCCCAAAACAACAATACTCTTTAACAGCACTAGAATTATTATTATTACTAGGACTCTTAGGAATAGAGTCCTTTTTGTATTCGATTGCCAATCGTAGAAGAGTGTTCTTAATTTAGCAAGGCCACATACATTACTATTCCTCATGATTTGTATCAACTACAATAGAACGCACCCAAAGCCATTTTGACAGGAACTCTATTCGAATTTGTTCATTTAGTTATTTTAGAAAAATTCTAAAAAGAATTACTTTATAGCTTCATAGTGATTGTAAATCGACAATGCTTATTGATATAAAAGGATTTTAGTAATAATTAACAGAAAAATCATAGTATTAGATATAGTAGATATTTTACTAATATAGTTGTTTGCTAGTTGTAAACGCTTTACACTAGTTGTTGCAACCTTTACACTAATTTTTCTAAAGGAGGTAACACATGAGTCGTTTACAATTAGAAAATGAAAATGAAGCAAAAATAGGACCGATGATGAAGTTTTTGAATGTTGTCGAACGTGTAGGAAATAAGCTTCCGCATCCTTTTATGCTATTTGTTTATTTGGCAGCAGCCACAATGGTATTTTCAGCAATATTAAGCTTCTTCAATGTTAGTGTATTTCACCCAGGTACAGAGGAAGAAGTACATATTAAAAGCTTAATTTCAGGAGAAGGTCTCCAATATATTACGGGATCAATGGTTTCCAATTTTTCTGGATTTGCACCGTTAGGTCTTGTCCTTACGATGATGTTAGGGATAGGGATCGCTCAAAAAGTCGGACTTTTTGAAGCATTTATGAAAAAGACCATCTTAAATACTCCAAAAAGTCTTGTAACTTATGCTGTTATTACAGCAGGGGTCCTAGGGAACTTAGCATCAGATGCAGCTTATATTATTATTCCGCCATTAGCCGCTATGGTCTTTTATGCAATTGGCCGTCATCCATTTGCAGGTTTAGCCGCAGGTTTTGCTGGGGTAGGTGCTGGTTTTACAGCAAACTTCATTGTTGCTGGTACAGATGCACTTCTCTCAGGTATTTCGACTGAGGTAGCGAAGACGGTAGATCCAACAGTTATCGTAACACCTGTTGACAACTATTTCTTTATGAGTGCGTCAGTAGTCATGCTAGTCATTGTTGGCGCATTAGTTACTGAAAAAATCATTGAGCCTAGGCTTGGTACTTACACAGGTAAAGCAATTGACACAACGTTTGAAGTAACAAAAGAAGAAACTAAAGCTTTACGTCGTACAGGTATTGCTGCTGTAGCCTATCTTGGTTTATTAGCAATGGTCGTTTTACCAGCTAGTTCTCCACTTCGAGCAGAAGATGGTGGACTTGTACCATCACCATTCATTTCTGGAATTGTTCCTATTATTCTATTTTTCTTTATTACATTAGCAATTGTGTACGGGGCTTCGGTAGGGAAAATCAAGAATACTAGTGATGTTCCGACGTTAATGGGTGAGGCAATGAAAGACATGTCCGGCTATATCGTACTTGTCTTTGCAGTAGCTCAATTTATTGCTTACTTTAATTGGTCAAACATTGGTATCTGGATGGCCGTTTCATTTGCTGACTTGCTTCAAAGCGTCAATATGACAGGCTTACCGGTTATTATTGGTTTTATTCTATTAACTGCAATTCTGAATTTATTTATTATTAGTGGATCGGCACAGTGGGCATTAATGGCGCCAGTCTTTATTCCAATGTTTATGATAATGGGTTATGATCCTGCATTTGTTCAGTTAGGATTTAGAATTGCTGATTCTTCAACGAATATTATTTCACCGTTAAACCCATACATTCCGATGTTGTTAATGTTTATGAAGGACTACGATAAAAAGGCTGGATTTGGGACTCTATTCTCTCTAATGCTACCATTCTCTATTTTCTTCTTAGGGGCATGGATTGTGTTACTCATTATTTGGGTGTTAGTAGGATTACCTATAGGTCCAGGTATTACGATGTAATCTATCATCTATAATGCAAGAAATGGTTGAGGTTGGCCTTGAGTCAGCCTCTTTTTGATTGGCTCTTCACGCATAGCATGAAGCGAAAACGGTCCAAAAGGAACAAAGTTTACGAAAACAGCCTTTTGATTTTTATTATTGTTAAAAATTATATAAGAGATTATCAAAAAATCAGGGTTTTTCCTGAATTACTTTTTCTTAAAAACAAGATAGAATAATTATAGATGGAAAATAGAAATATAGTGGAGATGTAGTTGAGATGCATATATTAGAGGAACTTAATTTAAAAACGTCTAGCGATTTTGCAGCAATAGCTTTCGTAGTTCCAATTAGTCATCACATTTACTGGGGAGAAGCAGTTGGCAGTTTAAACGAAAAGTATAAGGGGATGCGGAAGAAGTACGGCAGTGGTTTAATCGGCGCAGTTGCTCGTCATGGACGAATGATTGTTATTGATGATCGTCTTCCTAACGCAAGTCAGAAGCGACTAGAATCCCCCATCATGCTTGCAGAGAAACTCTTTGCTGCGATTGCTGCACCTATCTTCCTAGATAATGAGATAAAAGGGGTTTTACTTGTAGGAAGCCGAAGCAACCGCGTTTATTCACAAGAGGAAATTGAAACGATTGTCGACAAAACGAAAGAAGTTGCATTACTTTTAGGTGTTGAAAAATAACTAACAAATACTAAGACGATAGAGTTTTTCTACCCCATGTTGCCACTAATTATATAGAAGAGTACTAGTGATGCTGCTTTTTAAGTTATGCTTAAGAGGTGACATCGCTTTTTTTTGTTTGGTCGTTTTCGTATACTGCCTTTTGTAATTAGACTTAACCAGATAGGAGATAGAAAGAGGCGACATGAAATAATGATAAAAAAGGTTGGTATATTAAAATATTATAAAAAAGTTGGTATAATAAAAATGGAATGTAAGTAATAAAAGTTTCCATTTCAATGTAAGGTAATTTGATATACTATTAATAACGTTAGTACTATAAAATTAGTAGAAATGATACAGATAGGATACTGTAGAAGGTGAGGTATGAGTATGATTAAGCTCCTTATCGTTGATGATCATATCGTTGTACGTTCAGGCCTGACGATGCTTTTAAACGGTAAAAATGATATAGAAGTTGTAGGGGAAGCCGCAGAGGGAGATGAAGCGATCCGAAAGGCTCAAGAATTGAAGCCTGATGTAATTTTGATGGATTTAAGTATGCCACAAGGAAAAGGTGGCTTAGCTGCAACAACTGAAATTAAACAGCTGTTGCCTGATACTGCGATCTTAGTTTTGACTATGCACGATGATGATGAGTATTTATTTAATGCCATCCATGCAGGAGCTTCTGGATATATCTTGAAAAGCTCACCTCATGAAGAGTTGCTAGCAGCCATCCAATCGGTTTCTACAGGAAATGCTTACTTAAATCCAATAGCTACAAAGCGATTAATGAGTGAGTATATGGAAAAGTTAAGCAATGGCGGAAATTCTAAAACGTTTGAATCCCTGTCTCAACGTGAAAGAGAAGTACTTGAGTGGATTGCTAAAGGTTATTCTAATAAAGAAATTGCTGAAAATCTCATTATTAGCGTAAAGACCGTTGAAACACATAAAAGTAATATCATGGAAAAACTTCACCTTAAAACGAGACCGGAATTAGTGAAATATGCGTTGCAGAAAGGACTGCTTAACTTTGACTAATGATAAAGGCTTTGAAAGAGAGCAAAAAGGTTTTGGACAAAGTGAACTGAGTCTCTTAAAAGAGATAGACCAACATATTGCAGACTCATTATTTCGAGATGACCTAAAGCAATCACTCAAAGAAATGACAGATATTCGGTTTGCATTAGATGAATCATCTATTGTAGCTATCACAAATCATAAAGGTCAAATTAAATATGTAAACGATAAATTTTGTGAGATTTCTAAGTACAACAGACCAGAGCTTATTGGACAAGATCATAGAATTATAAACTCAGGTTTTCATGACAAAGAGTTCATGACTAACCTATGGAAAACGATATCTTCGGGCAAGGTTTGGAAGGGCGAGATTAAAAATAGGGCAAAAGATGGTTCCTATTATTGGGTGAACACAACGATTGTTCCGTTTTTATCCAGTGAGGGTGTCCCTTATCAATATTTGGCGATACGTAATGAAGTAACACAGTTAAAGAAGGCAGAAGAAGAGTTAAAAGTGATGATGAACCGGGTATTAGAAATTCAAGAAGAAGAACGGAAACGGTTCTCACGTGAGCTGCATGATGGGATTGGACAAAGCTTATTTTCTTTAATTATCCATATGGATCGAATGATGAGTGAGGATAATTATTCTTCCATGGAAACACTACGTAATGAAGTGTCCGGAATTATGGAGGAGATAAGAAGTTTAGCTTGGGATTTACGACCTTCCCTGCTCGATGACCTTGGTGTTGTTCCGGCTATTAATCGGCACATTGATAAATTCTCTCAGTACTACGGGATTGATGTTGAATTCAACTGTAATTTACGTAAGCGTCTTGATATGCAAAAGGAAACAACCCTCTATCGAATCATTCAAGAGTCGTTAACGAATATTGCTAAGTATGCAAACGTTTCTGATGCTTATGTAACATTAACAGAAACTGAGGATTACGTTCAGGCGACAATTAAGGATGAAGGAAAAGGGTTTGTCCGAAATAATGGAAAGGGCGTCGGACTCTTTAGTATGGAAGAACGGGCTAGAAGTGTAAATGGCACCTTTCATATTCAGTCTGAGCTAGACAAAGGGACGACGGTAACATTAATTGTACCGAAAGCATGATGATCGTTTCATTAGCAAAAACCAAGCAATCGCTTGGTTTTTTTGAATGCGAGAGGAAATCATAAGATTGGAAGATGGCTAGCTCCAGCGCCGAGGGCGAATCAATTAGCAAGACTTCGTTCACCCTTGATATGATAAATCGAGCTACATCGGATCAATAATGATCACCGTGTTTGTATCTGCTTTACGACGGAAGAAATAGAGACGAGCAAATGTAATTCATTTTGCTTACTTTTTTTGCGGACTGAGAGGCCCTTATTTAACGAAACCCTTCATATTTAGATATTTAAGCGGTCTTAGTTGGGATTTAAGTTTATATTATTCCTATTTATGGAAAAATCACCTAAAAAGTAATTTAGACTGAAGTTTTTACTTATACTGGATAATAATGAAGCTAAGCGGCCATTTAGATCAGGGTTTTCCCTATATGTGGGAGTAAGCATAGCTAAACGTATATGAAGAACCAGAGAGACTGCCTTATATAAAGGTAGTCTTTTTTAGATACTCTCTTATTTGTTTCCGTCGATCTTCTGAGAGGTTGTTATCGATTATAGGGGTTTTTGACACTAAAAAGTTCAGGAGTTCTCCCGATAACAATTTTACGAATCAGTTGGTATGATTTAGGAAAGAGATCAACGAAGGGAGTTACTTCAAAATGCTTAGTCTAATCGGAACATTTTTAATTTGCTACATATTGTTGATGATGCATCATAGTAAACTCTCAAACAATTAAATAACGTTAACAACTGATTCATAAACAACAAGATATATTTATAGGCACTCAAAATTTTTAACTTATAAAATAAAAAAATGAATTGATGGAGGTAAATGAATTATGAATACTTCAAAATTATTGGTAGCTTATGACGGATCTGAAACGAGTAAAAAAGCGCTCTTGAAAGCAAAGGAGATCGCGGAACAAAACAACGAAACAACTCTTTTGGTTGTTACTGTTTGGGATTTACCTAATGCTAGCTATGAAGCACACAACTATCAATATTTGACTGAAATCTACCAAAAAGAAGCTGAGGAGAAAATTAAAGCCATCGAAGAATTAATTCATGACTTACCAAATGAAAAAGAAACAGCTATTTTAAAAGGTCCTGCAGCTAGTACAATTATTGAATTTGCTGAAAACAAAGATGTAGATTTGATTGTGCTAGGAAATAGAGGGTTAGGTGGGATTAAGCGGTTCTTTCTTGGTAGTGTCAGTTTCCATGTTGTTCAAAAAGCTCCATGCGATGTTTTTGTTGTCAAATAAATATAGTCTGTTTAAAATCCAGATCAAGTTTAAATTTAGTGTAATAGGTTATAGACCTATAAATAAGTAAAATTTTATAGGAGGAACAAAATAATGACACTTTCTTTTACAAAAATAGATGCTGAAAATATTGAATCCGTTGCCTATGATAAAACAACAAAGAAGTTCCACGTACGTTTTAAAACTGGCGATCTATACATCTACTACGCGGTAACAGAACAATCTTATGTGAGCTTTATGTCTGCTATCGACAAAGAAGCCTATTATTTAAAAGAGATAAAGGACCAATACGAAGAACGAAAGGTTTCTTAATCTGCTTTTCATCAAAGCGGAAGATAAAAGAACCGAGTATATAAGGAAAAGAGGGATCATTCCTACCTATAAATGGTGGGTGTGTCCCTCTTTTTGACGTTGATCTCGAAGACTCTGTAGCTATTGGACTGTAGGCAAGTGAACGGGAGTTTTCCTGAACCTTTTAATAGCGAAATCCCCTAATTAGCCTTAAGGATTTTTATGGAATTTGATCAGATAAGAGGGTGAAAATTAATGTTCTAAACAAAAATAAGTGCCACCATCGAAACAGAATTCGAAAGTAAGGCACTTATTGGTAATTTTTTTGTATTAATAGCTTAGTATATGTTTTATTAATATGAAAAGGTTAACCCTGATTTTTATAGGGGGCTTCCCTAATAGCAGTTTACTCTGTTTACTTTAAAAGTTCCTTTAATAGAGGATCTTCGTTAAGAAATTGTAAAGCTTTTGTTTGGTAGGTTGGGTCGTGCAGGTATGTATAGCGATTTGGTTTTATGCTTGGTGCCATCTGGATAGCTTTAGCGAATTCCTCTTTTTTTAAGTGAAGTGTTTTCACATAATTAAAAAATCCAGTTCGTTCAAAGACTTTTTTCATTCGTTCAGCCCGGTGATTTTGCACATTAGCCATGATATAAGTAGCCACTCCGACTTGAATGCCGTGCATCTCGGGTTGTCTAGCGATCTTATCTAATGCATGTGAAATGAGATGTTCTGAGCCGCTGATGGGTGAACTGTTACCACTGATTGCAGTTGCAATTCCTCCCATTGTGGCTGAACTAATTAATTCCTTTAAAAGGATTGGACTTTGAATGTCCGTCATAGGAGTACGGATGAAGCTATTGACAGCTTTTTTACTTAACATAGATGCAAATGCATTTACATTACTCTTTCCGTGTTGTTCTTCAAATTCCCAATCATAAATAGCCGTTATATTGCTCATTAAGTCTCCAATACCAGCTAAAATAAACCGTCTAGGCGCAAGCTTAATAATACTTAAGTCAGCTAAGATGCCGTAGGGGACTTTTGCAGGGACGGTTGTCTTTTTTCCATCGACGTGAATGGAACAGTTGCTGGAGGCAAACCCATCGTTAGAAGCTGATGTTGGAATGCTAATAAAAGGACTTCTTCTAGCGTATGCAATGTATTTTCCATAATCAATGATCGATCCGCCCCCAATGGCAATGACCGCATCATAACGTGGTATTTCAAAAGCTTTTTTTATTAAGTCTTGTATATCGAGGTTCGAATTTAGCACAAGAGTATCAACATGCAGAAAAGAACAAGCCTTCATAGCATCTTCTTTAAACTGATCAAACGTGAAATCATCAAAGATAATGACAACACTTGTAAATTGATGCTTATGTAGAATTTCGCCTAAGCGATCGAGAACATCATTATTAATTTCTAAAATAGCAGGAATGGGTACACTTGTAACAGGAGTGATCATGAGTTGAGCACTCCTTTTGAAATTAAATAAGCTTCTACCTCTTTAAAGGTCTCAACAGGAACGAATGGGATGTTTTTTTCTTTCAATAGTTCTTGCAGTCCATTCTTGGCGAATGTCAAATCAGCATATTGTGCAGGATGGCTATCTGGTTCGCTGTCGCCAATAAAATAAACGGTATCGTACTCTTTTTTTAATTCCTTAATGACTTTGGATTTATCGATTCCATATCTTTTAGAATAATGCCGGTGAGTCTCGTCAATGTTTAGATGGATATTCTTTTCTCGAAAGAAACCTTCGTTTGAAAAGATTTTTACATTTGTAATTTCGTGTTTTTCAAGTAAGTGATAAATATAATAGTCTGTTCCAGCACTCAACACAAAGAAATCTCCATTTTGTTCTTGAACTTTTCTAATAAATGTCGGAACATAGTCGTCAATCGGAAGGGATAATATGTCCTTAATGATTTGTTCTTCACTTTGATGAATGGAAGAAAATACAGTCTTTAAGAAATCAATATCAAGTAGTTCTTGTGCTTTCCACTTTTTAAAGAGGTCGCGTCCCGCTGGAAAGTACTTCTCAATCACTAAACAATAAAAGTCTTGATTTGAAATTGTTCCATCAAAATCGGAAACGAATGCCCAATTTTTCATACGTTCAACTCCTAAGAAAATGTTCTCATATGGTAATTAGGTTTTGAATGTTTTATTAATATTATTAGGTTTTCTTTGAACCATACTCATAAACGCTGGATTGAATTTAACAGATATCAATGAATATGAGACATTGATCGTCCCGGTTATAAACCGGATGTTTTTTATCTTCAATACATTGAACAATCGTTGCTTTCAATTCTTCTATGGGCATAGTAGGATTTTGTGTAAATAAGGAAAGTAACGTATCTAATCCGATGGAGTCCGTTACGCCGTCTGTATACAGTAATAGACGGCCGCTTTCAGAATAAGGAAATGTTACTTTCTCAAACGTTAAACCATCGATTAATCCTATAGGAGGTGTTGTCGATTCTAGCTCGACTTCTTTACCGTTACGATCAAGCCAGACAGCAGAAGGATGCCCAGAGTTGATGTACTCTATTTGTTTCGACAAGGTGTCGATTACGAGGTAAATACCCGTACAATAGTGTCTTGCGTTTTCATCGTTTTCAAAGAGTGTGTGAAGATGATGGTCTAATTCTTTCATTACGATATCGACTGACACTCCCTTTGATATTAGCCTTTCGAACAACGAACGAAGGTACATCGTAATTAAAGCCGATGAAATCCCGTGTCCCATAACATCTAAAATAATAATTCCGTATTTGTGCTGGTCGATTTGGTAATACCCGTACATATCACCAGATAATTCACTAGATGCTTTATAGTACGAAGCAATTTGCACAATATCATTCTCGATCGGAACAGGTAAAGCTTGCTCCTGAATGCTTTTTGCTAATTGGAGTTCTTTGTTAATTCTCTCTTGGTATTTTTGATTTTGTTCATTCAGCTTAAGAAGTTCCTCTTGCTTGTTCTCAAGCGTATGTAGAACTCGTTCTAAGTCGGTTAGAGCTTTATTTTTATCTGATAAAGCTTCTTCTGCGAGCTTCTTAGCCTCAAGAAGTTCACTTTCGTAATTGTTACGTTTGTGCATGGGCATAAATACACATTCGTTAACGAACGTTCCTAACCTATGTTGGCGCTTTGCATTAAGAAGTACAGGCATATCCTTTCCATTACTTGAGCGCAGTGAAATGTACATTTCTTCTACCTTCTCTTCTAATTTGATTAAGGGGAAGAAATAAAGTTGATAAAAAGCTCGTGCTGCAACACTTAGTATCAGATTGATATGCTGATCTTGTAGTTCATCACGTGTATAGTCAAGAAAGTCGAGTAAAGTTTGATTAACCGCTATGATTGTTCCATCATCCGTAATTGAGAGATAACCACACGGGGCGAAATTGAGTTGCTCATCCATTGTAATAACCGTCTACTTTCTTGTTGTCTTGATCAGGTAATCTCAGTTGCAAATATTCACTAATGAATTGTATCGTTTCTTTAGGGTGGCTGACGTGTGGACAATGTCCAGTTGCTTGCATTAATTTAAGCGTACTGTCAGCAAGGTTGTTATGAACAAATTCACCGACTTCAAGTGGTGCAATAACATCATTCGCACATTGGAGAATAAGGGAAGGGACAGATACCTTTTCCAGATCTTTACGATTGTCTGCAAAGAAAGTTGTCAGAGCAAATTGTCGCGCAATTAATGGATCTGTTGAACAAAAACTTTCCTCAAGCTCTAGCGCTAATTCGGGGCGTTCAGGATTATTCATAACCGTCGGTGCAAAAAATTTAGCCCAACCGATATAATTTCTCTCCATCATATCAATTAAGCCGAGAAGATCTTCTCGTTCAAATCCTCCTGCGTAAGCGGGCGGATCATTTAAGTAGCAAGGAGAAGGACCGATGAGAATAAGATGCTTAAAAAGGTCAGGCCTTCGAATAGAAGCAAGTACTCCAATCGTACTTCCAACAGAATGTCCAACAAAGATCGTTTCTTTTAAATCAAGAGCGGAACATATGCTTATTAAATCTTCAGCGTAGGCTGAAAGGTCGTTATATTTAGTGGGATCGTAAGCTTGAATGTCTGACTGACCTGTACCAATATAATCAAATAAGATCACACGAAAGTCCGCTTCAAAGGCAGGAGATACATACCGCCACATATTTTGATCACACCCAAAGCCTGGAGCGAAAAGAATGGTTCGCTTCCCGTGACCTTTAACCGTAACATTTGATTGAGATAGGATGTTTTGAATCATGTAAAAGCTCCTTAAGAAATGATCGGAATTAAAAAAACAGATAGTAATACCTATGTCTAATTATATTTTGTTTTTACTAAAAGCAAATAGGGAAAATGAGCGTAAATAGATATTTTTT
The DNA here is from genome assembly GCF_048323755.1 of Alkalihalobacterium sp. APHAB7. Lineage (NCBI taxonomy): Bacteria > Bacillati > Bacillota > Bacilli > Caryophanales > Bacillaceae > Alkalihalobacterium > Alkalihalobacterium sp. APHAB7. Next base: position 71,879 of record NZ_JBLWFS010000008.1, on the reverse strand, counting down.
TACTATTTTCATCTTTATATAGATTATCATATTGTTGGCCTTACGTTTAATTGTTTGGCTCTTTTTTTAAAAAGCTCTTTTTACAAAGATTGTTGCTCCGTGCTTTTGGACCGTAAGCCAAGCGAATGCTTGGCTCTTCACGCTAGGCGTGAAGCTTTTAAAAATAAAATAGCCGTTCAGACAAATGAATTTGTCTTGAAAAGGCTATTTTATTTTCAAAAAACGGTCCAAAAGCAACAAAGTTTACGAAAACAGCCAATTACTTTTACGTGATGATAGCAATATAACGGATTGTAAGTTACTTCATTTGACGAATTTCCGCTTTTGTTTTAATATATAGAATTTGAGACAATAATAAAACTAATACTAGTTATTAGATAATTACCAGAAATTTTGGAGATTGAAAAGAGGGTATTAAATGAATAAACCTTCCATTTATGGATTAACATTAGAAAAATTAACGGCATGGTTAATGGAACACGGCCATAAAAAGTTCCGCGCTCAACAGGTGTGGGACTGGTTATATCGAAAGCGAGTTACAGATTTTGCAGAAATGACAAATGTTAATAAAGAGTGTTTGCAACTATTAGAAGAACATTATGTCATTCATACTTTAAGGGAGCATGTAAAGCAAGAATCAGCCGACGGTACAGTTAAGTTCTTATTTAAGTTACAGGACGGAAACTTAATTGAAACGGTGTTAATGCGCCATAAGTACGGACTTTCTGTTTGTGTAACAACACAAGTAGGTTGTAACATTGGCTGTAGTTTTTGTGCGAGTGGACTTTTAACGAAAAGTCGTGACTTATCAAGTGGAGAAATTGTTGAACAGATTATGAATGTTCAACATCATTTAGACCAAGCCGGCAAAGACGAAAGAGTGAGTCACATTGTCGTGATGGGAATCGGCGAGCCATTTGATAACTTCGAAAATCTGATTGACTTTTTAGATATCATGAAAGATCACAAAGGTCTAGCAATCGGGGCAAGACATATTACCGTTTCTACGAGTGGGCTTTCTGATAAGATTTATGAATTTGCTGATTTAAAAATGCAAGTCAATTTAGCGATTTCATTACATGCTCCAAACAATGAACTTCGAACACGTATTATGAAAATTAATCGTGCGATTCCGATTGAAAAATTAATGAAAGCTATAGATTATTATATTGAAAAAACGAACCGACGAATTACGTTGGAATATATTTTATTAAAAGATGTAAATGATCAACGGGAAACGGCTCAAGAACTTGCTAATTTAATTGGAGATCGTCGTCGCTTAACGTATGTAAACCTAATCCCATACAATCCGGTAGATGAACATAGTCAATATCAAAGAAGTGAAAAGGAATCTGTCATGGCATTCTATGATACGTTGAAAAAGAATGGAATTAACTGTGTCATTCGTCAAGAACACGGAACCGATATTGATGCGGCATGCGGACAGTTAAGAAGTAAACAAATTAAACAAAAGCAATAAGGTAGACCAAGAGTAAAGTGAGTCGTGATTATGGAGACTCTCATTACAAAAGCCAGTAGAAATGATTAATTAATCATTTCTACTGGCTTTTTCTTGCCTTTAACAAGAAGTTATATTTCATCACAAAGTATATATTGATTAGTTTTTTGAGAATGTAGGAATAGTTTTAATTCTTGCTCTGTTGCTTCATAAAACTGACGGCCATCTGGCATTTTGTAATGTTGATAGTTGATTAATGAATCGATTAGATGTTCTTTCTCATTCGAGTATGATGTGATTAAGGACATTGTTCTAGCCTCCTTACTTGTAAACGCTTACAGGTTCATTGTAAGTCCCTATGTTGAAATTGTCAAACTATTGGAACTTTTAACTATAGATGAAAGATTACCTGCCAAGCTATTTTTCATTACACCGAAAATACTACAATTTTTGCAAGTATCGTATGGTATAACTAGAGTTATTAAAAGGTATGAAGGGGTGATAGATGTAACCTCAGTCTCCTAAATGAATTTTTGGGTAGGAAGAAAAGTATATTTTACAATATGATAAATAATTGAATAACACGATTTAACACTTTGTATAGTGTATTAGCCTACAAGTGCATGTAAAATTAACTCAAACTTCAAAATATTCAGTTATATAATACCTTCGTGTAGATAAAAGGATACATAGAAAGGTAGTAGAAAAGTCGTTACCGTTCTAATAAAATATGTAAACGCTTACAAAGTTTATTTGTGTTGAACAGCGACTTTCAATATAAAGCTAGTAAGAAGTGTCTGAAATAAGTTGATTGGTTTAACTCAGCTTTGTGGGATGATTGAATATCCTCGGAGTTAAGTTTTACTTTATCTTATAAATGTATTGATATATCAAGGAGGAATGGAAATGTCAGATAACGTAAAAATTGGACTTATTCAAGCTTCTAACGATGTACATGGAGATGAGCCCGTAGAGGTTCATAAAGAAAAGGCGATCGAAAAACATATAAAGTTAGTTAGAGAGGCTAAAGATAAAGGTGCTCAAATTATCTGTTTACAGGAAATTTTTTATGGCCCCTATTTCTGCTCGGAACAAAATCCGAAATGGTATGATGCTGCAGAAGAAATTCCGAATGGTCCTACAACGAAACGTTTTCAAGATTTAGCTAAAGAATTAGGTGTCGTCATTGTTCTGCCAATATATGAACGTGAAGGAATTGCGACTTACTATAACACTGCTGCAGTTATTGACGCAGACGGATCATACTTAGGGAAGTACCGTAAACAACATATTCCTCAAGTCGCTGTTGGTGATGAAGGATGCGGGTTCTGGGAGAAGTATTACTTCAAGCCAGGTAATCTAGGTTATCCGGTCTTTGATACAGCTTTTGCAAAAGTAGGGGTCTACATTTGTTATGACCGTCATTTCCCTGAGGGTGCTAGATTACTAGGGTTAAACGGTGCGGAAATCATCTTTAATCCATCGGCAACTGTTGCTGGTTTGTCTGAATATCTCTGGAAGCTAGAGCAACCAGCTCATGCTGTAGCTAACGGATTTTACGTTGGAGCGATTAATCGTGTAGGAGTAGAAGCCCCGTGGAACATGGGTGAGTTCTATGGTCAGTCGTATTTAGTGGATCCACGAGGGAGCTTCGTGTCCATCGGAAGTCGTGATAAAGACGAAGTAATTATTGGTGAAATGAATAAAAAAATGATCCGTGAAGTAAGAGATACGTGGCAATTCTACCGTGACCGCCGTCCGGAAACATATGAAGAAATGACTTCATTATTACCATAATAACAAAATGATAGGAGGGTGACTCAAAAGTGTCTTCACTCCGCCGGTTACACAAGAATAGAGCTGCGTGTATGCATAGTTCTAACGGTTAAGCGGTGGTTGCCTGACACTTTACCTAAAGTCATCCTCTATTTTCAAAATGTAATAGATCGATAAAAAAATTACGACCAAAGCTCTAGAATAAAGCAGTTAGATCGTTGAAAAGCCCCTAATGAAAAGTTTTACTTTATTTGATAAAGGAGGCATTTGTATTGAACCCGAAAAACTCTATGAATATATCATTAGTTGATTTAAAGAAAAACTTTGAAGAAGTCCACCCAGGCTTGTCTAATCAAGAAGCCATTGAAGAAGCGAACCGCTGTTTGTATTGTTACGATGCACCCTGTATTACCGCTTGCCCGACTGGAATTGACATCCCAACATTTATTAAAAAAATCGCATCTGGAAATTTAAAAGGTTCTGCAAAAACAATCATGACGTCAAACCCGATAGGTGCAAGCTGTGCGCGAGTCTGTCCAACAGAGGAATTGTGTGAAGGTGCTTGTGTTCTCAATCATTCTACTAAACCTATCATGATTGGAAACTTACAGCGATTTGCAACAGACTGGGCAATCAAAAATGAGCAAGTATTATTCAAAGCCGGTCAGAAAAACGGAAAGAAAGTTGCGATTGTTGGCGGAGGGCCTGCCGGTTTGTCGGCTGCTCGTGAACTTGCACTATTAGGGTATCAAGTGACAATCTTTGAAGCGGAAAAAGAAGCGGGTGGATTAAATACGTACGGTATCGTTTCATTCCGCTTACCTCAGGCTATTTCATTCTGGGAAGTTGATCAAGTGAAAAGCTTGGACGTCGAAATACGTACGAATACACGAGTCGGTACAGATGTTTCAGTTAAGGAGCTTACGGAAAACTACGATGCTGTTATTCTTGCAATCGGAATGTCGAGTGTTCCACAACTAGGGATTGACGGTGAAGATTTAGACGGTGTACACGATGCCATTGAATTCGTTAAAGAAACGAAAGATAAAGTTTCTGATCATCTCTTAGGAAAACGTGCGGTCGTCATTGGAGCAGGAAATACAGCGATTGACGGTGCGACATGTTCGGTTCGTCTTGGAGCTGAGAATGTAAAAATTCTTTATCGTCGAACGGAAGCTGAGATGACAGCTTATGATTTCGAGTACGAGTTTGCTAAACAAGATGGTGTTGAATTCCGATGGTTAACTGCCCCGAAACGAATAATTGGCGATGACAATGGCAAGGTCACTGCGATTGAATGTATCAAGATGGAATTAGGTGAGCCTGATGAAGGTGGACGTAGACGACCTGTACCTGTGGAAGGATCTGAGTTTATTTTACAAGTAGACGCTGTTATTAAAGCGATTGGTCAATCTAGATACGTTCAATTGATTGAGGAGTTCGGTTTAGACCATGATGGCGGTGTCGTTAAAATCGATGAGGGGACGTTCCAAACGTCTAACGAAAAGGTCTATGCCTGTGGAGATGTCATTTTTGGTAAAGGACAAGGAGAAGCGATGGTAGTATCGGCTGCTCAACAAGGAAAAGAAACAGCATACGCGATCCATAAGCAATTATTTAAGCAAGTAACAGAAACTGCATAAAAAAAGAGGAGGTTGATTTGTCTATGGCTGATTTACGAATAGATCTTGCAGGAATAAAGTCGCCGAATCCATTTTGGCTTGCTTCAGCTCCTCCGACCAATTCAGGCTACCAAGTTCAACGAGCATTTGAAGCGGGGTGGGGCGGAGCGGTTTGGAAAACGTTAGGTGATCCTATCTTAAACGTTTCCTCGCGCTTTGCCGCTGTCAGTTTTAATGGCCAAAAGGTTGCGGGGTTCAATAATATCGAGCTGATTACAGACCGCCCGCTTGAAGTTAATTTAAAAGAAATCTATGAAACGAAAAAGAGATTTCCTAATCACGCGATCATTGCATCATTAATGGTTGAACCGAAGCAAGAAAAGTGGCATGAGATCGTAAAACGAGTGGAGGATGTTGGTGTTGATGGACTGGAGCTTAACTTTGGCTGTCCACACGGAATGGCTGAGCGGGGAATGGGTGCCGCTTCAGGTCAAGTTCCTGAACTAGTCGAAAAGCAGACCTACTGGGTGAAAGAAGTCGCACAAACACCTGTCATTGTAAAGCTGACACCGAATATTACGGATATCACAGTTACAGCTGAATCAGCCGTACAAGGCGGAGCGGATGCAATTAGTATGATTAATACGATCAACAGTCTGGCTGGTGTCGATATTGATAGTTGGAATACGATACCACATGTAGCAGGTAAGGGTGCTCATGGTGGATATTGTGGACCTGCAGTCAAACCAATCGCACTTAACATGGTCGCTGAATGTGCACGCAACCCTCGTATTAACGTTCCAATTTCAGGGATTGGTGGCATCTCGAATTGGAGAGATACGGTTGAATTTTTACTGATGGGTGCAACAGGTGTTCAAATTTGTACAGCAGCGATGCACCACGGGTTCCGTATCGTCGAAGATATGATTGAAGGTCTATCCAATTATCTAGATGAAAGAGGAATCGCTTCCTTAGATGGAATTATCGGAAAGTCAGTAGAGCGGTATTCAGATTGGGGTAACCTTGATCTCAATTATAAAGTAGTTGCCAAAATCAATAATGATGTTTGTATTAATTGTAATAAATGTCATATTGCTTGTGAGGATACATCCCATCAATGTATCGATATGTTAAAGGACGGCCATGGGAATGACTTTTTACAAGTTCGTGAAGAAGATTGTGTTGGCTGTAACTTGTGTTCGATCGTTTGTCCAGTAGATGGAGCAATTGACATGGTTGAATTAAGGAGTGAACATCCACCGATGACGTGGAACGAACGACAGGCTGCGATTGGCTCAGTTCAAAGTTGTGAAGTAGATAGTATTAAGTAATGAGAATTAGGGGGAAAACGAATGAAGAAAATTATTAAAAATGGAATCATTGTAACAGCTGCAGATACGTATCAAGCTGACTTACTTATTGAAAATGGAAAGATCGCTGCAATTGGTCAAGATTTTCCAGTAGGTGGCGCAGAAGTTATTGATGCAAAAGGTTCTTATGTTTTTCCTGGTGGCATTGACCCTCATACCCATCTTGAAATGCCGTTTGGCGGAACGGTTTCTAAGGATGATTTTGAAACAGGAACAATGGCTGCAGCATTCGGCGGTACGACAACGGTCATTGACTTTTGCTTAACCAATAAAGGCGAGTCAATGAAAAATGCGATTCAAACATGGCATGCAAAATCCAAGGATAAAGCTGTTATCGATTATAGCTTTCACCTGATGATTGGTGAAATTAATGATGATGTTTTAGATGAGCTCCCAGTCGTTATGGATGAAGAAGGAATCACTTCATTTAAAGTGTTTATGGCTTATAAAAATGTATTCCAAGCGGATGATGGTACGTTATTCCGGACATTACTTGCGGCAAAAGAACTTGGCGGGCTAGTCATGGTTCATGCTGAAAATGGTGATGTTATTGAATATCTAGTAAACGAAGCGCTAGAACAAGGAAATACGGATCCAATCTATCATGCATTAACACGTCCGCCAGAAGTGGAAGGAGAAGCGACGGGAAGAGCTGCTCAATTAACAGGGTTGGCAAACTCTCAATTATACGTTGTTCACGTTTCGTGTGCCGAAGCCGTTGAGAAGATCGCGGAAGCAAGAAGGAAAGGGTATGATGTATGGGGTGAAACATGTCCTCAGTACTTAGTACTTGATCAAACGCATTTGGAAAAACCAGACTTTGAGGGAGCAAAATACGTATGGTCACCGCCGCTCCGAGAAAAGTGGCATCAAGATGTTTTATGGAATGCTTTAAAGAACGGGGATCTTCAAACATTAGGATCTGATCAATGTTCTTTTGACTTCAACGGTCAAAAAGATTTAGGAAAAGGAGACTTTTCTAAAATCCCTAATGGCGGCCCTATTATAGAAGATCGCGTCAGTATTCTATTTTCTGAAGGTGTCAAAAAAGGCCGCATAAACATAAACCAATTTGTTGATATTGTAGCAACTAGAAATGCGAAGCTGTTTGGATTGTATCCACAAAAAGGGACGATTGCTGTTGGAGCAGATGCTGATATTGTCATCTTTGACCCGAATGTCGAGAGAACGATCTCTGCCCAGACGCATCATATGGCTGTTGATTATAACCCGTTTGAAGGAATGAAAATAACAGGTGAACCTGTATCTGTCTTATCTCGCGGTGAGTTTGTTATTCGTGAGAAGCAATTTGTAGGTAAAGCAGGGCAGGGTCAGTATTTAAAAAGAGCAAGATATAATTCATCAGCTGTAAATATAACTGATAAGGTGAGTAATTAATATATCCTTACGAATCATTATCCCAAATAACAATTGCTTGACCAAGAGTTCTTCGGTCGAGCAATTGCTCTAATAAACACGGTAAGAGGCCCAACGTCGATCTGTCATTATTTAACTGAATATTTAGAAAATAATAAGAGGTAGGGTGATATGATGAAGGAAAAGCAAAGTCATCTAAAGTCTCCAGATTTGTTACCAATTCCACATAGTGGAAAGAAGATTGGATCGGTTGGGTTCGCGTTCATTTGGGTTGGAATGGCTGTTGTTCTTGCAGCCTTTGCCATTGGTGGTTCAGGTGTGCAAAGTCTCTCGCTAGGTTGGGTAGTTCTAGCAACGATTATTGGAAGTATAGCGATTGGTCTATGTATGACATTGACGGGTGACATTGGGGTGGAACATGGATTATCGTTCCCTGTTTATATGAGGGCTCCATTTGGTACAATCGGTACTCATATACCATCTATGATACGTGGTTTTGTTGCAGCGTGTTGGTTTGGGATTAATACGTATTTCGGTTCAACCGCGATGAATGGAATCCTATTCGTTTTATTTGGCTTTGATAATTGGTTCGTCTGTTTCTTGATCTTTGCAACACTCCAAGTGATTAATACTGCTTTAGGTATTAAAGCTGTTGAGCGTTTTGCTGACTTAGCCGCACCGATTATTATTATTATTTCAGGTTGGATGTATTTAACGTTATCGGATCAAGCGTTAGCAGAAGGCCGTAATGTGTGGGCTTGGGTGGAAAGTCCAGTAACAGGAGGAGCAGCTATTACTGCATTTATGATTGTTATTATGAGTAACATGGGCTTCTGGGGTACACTTGCTGCAGATATGCCGTCGATTTCTCGTTTTATAAAAGGACCGAAACTTGAAAGAAATTGGTTTAAACGTAATAAATCGCAAATTGCAGGTAGCTTAATTGCATTACCGATCGTGCAGACGTTCATGGTTGTTATCGGAGCGGTGTCTTATATTGCCGTTGCTAACTATGACCCAGTCGTTGCCCTTCAACAAGCAGCAAGTGGATTGGTATTAGGTGTACTATTGCTTATGATTGTGTTTGCACAATGGTCGACAAATATATCGGCTAACTTAATTCCAGCTGCGACTATTTTTTCTAATGTTGGAGGACCAAGAGTTCCGTTTTGGGCAGGTGTAGTAGCTGCAGGGGTGATTGGCTCTTTAGTACAGCCTTGGAGTTTGTTTGGCATTATCATTCCAGCCTTACTTATTGTCGGTGGAATATTGTCGGCGATCGTAGGTATTTTAGTAGCTGATTATTATCTTCTTCGTAAACGTCGCGTGAATGTCCCTGACTTATATAAGGAAGATGGCCAATATAGTTACGCAGGAGGTTTTAATGCGGCTGGTTACATTGCCTGGATCTTGGGAGGGACTGCAGCTTACTTTTTAGCCAACTACTCGTTTATTGTTGGATTTGCTGTTGGGTTAGTATCCTATTATTTCCTTGCGAAGTACTGGTGGTTTGTGAAGTACAAACAAGCAGAGATTGAAGACCCAAGTGATGAGAAATATTTAGGCATTACAGTAGGTCGAGATTGGGAAATTAGTGAAGGAAACGAAGAAGTAAAAAAAGTTGCACCATAAAAGTTTGAAAGAGTAGTAAAGAAAGAAAGAAAGAAAGGAGACGACCATGGCCGAATATCAACAATTTATTGCTGAAAGAGAGAAAATTGATTTTTTACTAGAACAAGGTTATGCAATTAAAGGGGTAACGGAAAACTTAAGCGGGGCATTTGTCGAGTTTGAGTTAAAAAGGCCGGATCCATCCGGTCATAAAAGTCCAATCGAAAGACTGCACATCTTAACCGCTGATGCGAGAAAATATTTTAGTTCAATCATTATCCAGCAAAACCAAACGACGTAATAAAAAAAGACCATCAAATTGTTGTTAATTTGATGGTCTTTTCATTTTCCCTATAAAAGAAGCTTTCTTTGGTAAAACCTTAATATACCTTATCCCCATTAAAAATAGAGTTTTTCACAATGACATAATCTACGTGGCGAATGGAATCTAGCGTAGTTCCGCCAGCGTATGAGATAGAAGATTGCAGATCTTGCTCCATTTCAGTTAACGTATCTTGTAAGGAACCCTTATGCTCCACGTACATTTTTTTACCTTCTACGTTCTTCTTTTCTCCTTTTTGGAATTCAGAAGCAGAACCGAAATATTCTTTCACTACCTTTCCATCAATTTCAATCGTTTCTCCTGGTGATTCTTCATGCCCGGCAAATAGAGAGCCAATCATGACCATCGATGCACCGAAACGAATGGACTTGGCGATATCCCCGTGTGTTCGTATGCCACCATCAGCAATAACCGGTTTACTTGCTGCCTTTGCACACCAACGAAGTGCTGCCAGCTGCCATCCTCCAGTCCCAAATCCTGTTTTAATTTTTGTAATACATACTTTCCCAGGACCAATCCCAACCTTTGTCGCATCGGCACCAGCATACTCAAGTTCACGTACAGCTTCAGGAGTCCCGACATTACCAGCAATGACAAAGCTCTCAGGTAGGTGCTTTTTAATATGCTGAATCATGTTAATGACCGCATTTGAATGACCATGTGCAATGTCAATCGTAATGAATTCAGGGGTAAGATTTGCCTCTGTCAGCTCTTCAATAAATTGATATTCTTCATCTTTCACTCCAACACTAATAGAAGCGTAAAGGCCTTTTGCCTGCATTTCCTTCACAAATGACAACCGTTTTTCCGGCTCAAAGCGATGCATAATATAAAAATAATTATTTTCAGCAAGATAAAGGGCTATGTTTTCATCAATAATAGTTTGCATATTAGCAGGCACAACAGGAAGTTTAAACTCACGACCTCCTAGTGTTACAGTGGTATCACACTCCAAACGGCTGTTAACAACACATTTATTAGGGATTAACTGAATATCTTCATAATCAAATACATTTTCCATGATCTACACTCCCAAAAGATAAATTTTTAGATAATGTTCGTCTAAATCTAAAAGGCAAAAAAAATCCTAACTATAAATGGGTAGAGGAATCCACCCATTCGTAGTTAGGAATTTAAGGCTCCTAGTAGAAACTCTTAGACCATATTTCTAAGAATATACGAATGATGATTAATATTTTACTTAAACACAAAAACGATTATAACCGAACTTTTATTATATGTAAATACTCATTGTTCGTATTTTATCTATAAAAATTAAAGGGACTTATACGTTAGTATTAAAAATGTTGCTTTTTGTGTTATTTGCGCAGGAAGGTTTTATATAGATTAAGAATATTTAAGTTAGTAGAGTTTACAGAATATACGGGGGAAAATTAAACCTTCATTTTGTTGGTAATGCGACACAGTGCCTATTGTTTTTGCTTTTTCTAATTTCTGAAGAAATAGTAGTTGACAACTAAAATAAATTTATGATATTATTAAAAATTTGATAAAAAACAATATGCATGATATGATTAAGAAAGTTACCATTTATGGAGGTGGGTTATTTGTTTCAAATTGGTGATAACATTGTTTATTCAATGCACGGAGCAGGTATAATTAAAGCCATAGAAGAAAAGGAAATCTCAGGGGACAAACAACAGTATTATGTCATAAAAATGTTAATCAGTAATATGCAAGTCATGATTCCTACGGGTAAAATATTGAGTTCATGTATACGCCCTGTTACTGACATAAATGCATTAAAACAGATCATACACATTTTTCAGCATGGAGAATCAGATAGATTGCTGCCGTGGAAACAAAGGTATAAAGTGAACATGGACAAAATAAAAACGGGTAAAATACAAGATTGTGCTGAAGTTGTACGTGATTTAATGCGTATGAAGAAAGAAAAAGCACTGAATACAAGCGAAAAAAAGATGTTAGATAACGCACATGAATTTTTGATTAGTGAACTCGAGTTAATTAAAGGGATTACTGAAAATCAAATAAAGAGTTTCTATTAAGCTTAACTTAAGACAATGTATTACATCTCCCGAAAGTTTATTATTAAAAGTAAATTCTTTCAAAGACATTCAACTTCTTCAACTCACCTTTAGAGCATTAACCTCTTTTTTTATTTCTACAATCTATTCCGTTTTCATTATTAAAATTTCTTTTACGAACGTTTGAATTTCCATCAAATAACAAAACGAATGGGTAACACCATAGGGTCAACTATAAAAATGGTTTCCGGGCCAGGAAACCATTTTTTATTTTAGGCTCTTTTCTAAAAGAGTGTTGCTTTTAGCTATTGGACCGTAACCAAGCCAAAGCTTGGTTACGGTCCAATAGCAACAAAGTTTACGAAAACAGCCTTATTTTATTTACATAACAATAGTAAAGGTTACTGGTGATGATTTTAAATCCTTGGATGAAGGGCAATGCGTACAATTTCACATTAGCGTCATGACAATGTGCGACTGCCTGTCGCACAAAAAAACAGGCCCTATATAAAGAGCCTGTTTGTATAAACGATTTAAGATTAAGCAGCTTGAACGTTAGCAGCTTGAGCTCCACGAGCACCTTGCTCAACGTCAAACGTTACTTTTTGACCTTCGTCTAATGATTTGAAGCCTTCACTTTGGATAGCAGAGAAGTGTACGAATACATCGTCTCCATTTTCACGTTCGATAAAACCAAAACCTTTTTCTGCATTAAACCATTTTACTGTACCTTTTTCCATATTTGTTGCCTCCTAGTGCGTTACCACACATTTTTTACTATCCTTGCCCAAAGTATCATCAAGACGAAAAGTCGATATTCATACTATTCTTTACACCGAACAAAAATAACTTCTTTATCATAGCAGGAAACAGGAAAAATTGCAAATGATTGGAATTCAACTAAAATAGTAAAAATCTCACAAAGAAAAAGAAAAGCAATCATGCAATACAAACAAATAACTTTTAATGACCAGTCTATATTAGATAAACCGTGGGAATGGAAATATTCAACACCACCTTCTTTATAAACGTAAAGCAAAAGAAGTCATAGGTTAGAATTTTGCATTAACGAAATGTCGAGAGGGACAGGAGGAGTTGTGATACACGTGCTATTTCACTAACAATTGTTCAAGTATGGATAGAAAATCTACCATACTTTTTGTTTGTTTTGTCTGAAAATAAAGGGAATTCTGACATACAAATAGAAATAGTTGATAACTATATTCTTATGTTATTAGGTAGATGGTGAAAAGGAAGTGAGGCAATGAAATCATATATAACCATTAATGAAATCTTACAAAGAAAGCACTTTGATAACACCGAAGTGATCGCTGGAGCAGATGGTTTACACCGAAATGTAAAATGGGTTCATGTTGTTGAAGTGGTCAATATTCGAAAGTTATTAAATGGTCATGAGCTAATTCTTACCACTGGTTTAGGCTGGAAAGAAAATAAAGCTTTATTTATTTCGTTTCTCAAGCAATTAATTGAAAGTAACGCTTCCGGTTTATGTATTGAATTAGGAACACACACCTCAAACATTCCTCAAGAAATTATTGAAATTGCTAATAAACATCAGTTTCCAATTATTCTTTTTCACCAAGAAGTAGCATTCGTACAAATCACTCAAGATATTCATTCACTGCTTATCAATCAACAATATCAAATGATTTCTGATCTAGAGAGTTACTCCCAAACGTTAAATAAACAATTACTCGAAATTGAACACTATGAAGAAATCCTAACGTTTTTCCAGTCGTTTTTAGATGTCCAAGTTGTTACGTTTTTTAATGAAGATATGATTTTTATTCCCCAATTATCAGCGAGTGAAAGACGAAACGTATTAGAAAAAATTGAGGCAGAACAACAGGACCCCCTTGTTGCTTCAATTGGTCGTCAGCCCGTACAAATCTTAGGTCATCAGTTTGCTGAATTGGTTATCGTTACAGATCAGAGAGAGATTAATGAATTTGATTTGCTTATTCTCGATCGAACGACGACCGCACTTGCTCAATATCTGTTACGAGATTTATATGTAGAAGAAAAGCGAAGAATGAAAGAAGCGGAGTGGATGACGGATTGGTTAGAAGGTCATCACAGTAATGAGGGAATTAAGGAGCATTTAACGTATGTAGAGCCTGGCTTAAAGTTAAATGGGGGGATTGTATGCACGTGTAAATTAAATTTAACGAGTCAGACATCTACTTTAGATGGAACATACTTTAAACTTTTATTCCGCACAATTTTCGAGCAACAAGGGTTTTATGTTTTTTCTATTGAAATTAGACATCATATCGTATTTATATTAGGAAATAAACGGACACCCAAAACATGGAAGGCTAGAATGACAGATGGATTTAAGCGGTTGAATACAGCCGATTATTCTAAAAAGTTAAAAGTAGCTTCGATTTCCTTTGGTGTAGGTAAGTTTGTCAAGCAGCTAAGTGATATACATATAAGCTATAAAACGGCAAAAGAGACATTACGACTACAAGATAAATTATCACAAGAAGGTAAGAGTTATTTCTACGATGACTTGCATTTGTACCGAATACTATCACTCATTAATAGGCACAGTGACCTTCAAGAAATCGTGATGGAGTATTTGCAGCCTGTCATGGAATACGATAGAAAATATAATGGTAAGCTAATAGAAACATTGAAAGCCTATCTAGCATGTAACGGTTCAAAACAAGAAACAGCGAAAAAGCTTTTTGTAGTCAGACAAACGATGTATCATCGGATCGAAAAGTTAGAAACGCTTCTAGGCCCGGACTTTATGCATTCAGAAAAGAGGCTTGCCATCGAATTTATGTTACTGGCCTACGACTACTTAAACATGACCGAAAATGACAACCCAACCGCCGCTCACGAGATGTAAAAGACTGTAAAACACTGTAAAACACTGTAAAATACTGTAAAACACTGTAAAACACTGTAAAACACTGTAAAACACTGTAAAACACCCAGTGCCAGGTACCTTTAGCGCAACAGCGCATTAAAGGTACCTGGCACTGTTCATTTTGTGGAATTATCTTATCTAGATATTTTACATTGTGTCTAATGAAGGCCCTTACAAAATGAGAGATAATGATTACAAGGATTAGATATTTGAAAAATCAGAAAATAATAGGAGGAACGACTATGACAGTGATAAAAAATCAAACAAATGTATTAAAAAATTACATTAACGGTCAGTGGGTAGAATCAAACAGTACAAACTTATTAGAAGTACCGAATCCAGCCACGGGAGAGGTGTTAGCGACAGTTCCCGTTTCGACAAAAGAAGATGTCGATCAAGCGGTGCAAGCAGCAAGTGAAGCTTTTCGTACGTGGAAAAACACACCTGTACCGAAACGGGCTCGTATTTTATTTAAATTTCACACGCTCCTTTCCGATAATCATGATGAATTAGCGAAGTTAATCGTTCAAGAAAATGGGAAAGCGTTTAAGGAAGCACATGGTGAAGTACAACGTGGAATTGAATGTGTGGAATTTGCAGCAGGTGCCCCAACACTCATGATGGGTGAAACATTATCAGGTATTGCGGAGGACATCGACTCCGAAATGTTCCGTTACCCATTAGGTGTCATTGGTGGAATTACTCCATTTAATTTCCCGATGATGGTGCCATTATGGATGTTCCCGTTAGCCATTGCTTGTGGAAATACATTCGTTCTTAAGCCATCTGAAAGAACGCCGATGTTAGCTAGTCGACTAGCTGAATTGTTTACACAAGCAGGTGCTCCAGCGGGTGTACTAAATGTTGTTCATGGTGCCCATGATGTCGTCAATGGCTTACTTGATCATGAAGAAGTTAAAGCGATTTCCTTTGTTGGCTCACAGCCAGTTGCAAAATATGTCTATGAGCGTGCGGCCGCAAATGGTAAACGAGTTCAAGCGCTTTCTGGTGCGAAAAACCACCATATTGTTATGCCGGATGCTGACGTAGAAAAGGCAGTTACACATATTGTTGCATCTGCTTATGGCAGTGCTGGGCAACGTTGTATGGCTTGTAGTGCTGTCGTTGTTGTCGGTGATGGAGAGGCATTTGTAAGGGAATTAAAGGCAAGGGCTGATGAGTTAATCATTGGTAACGGATTAGATGATGAAGTTCTTTTAACACCAGTCATTCGGGACTCCCATCGTGCGAAAGTATTAGATTATATCTCAAAAGGGGTTGAAGAAGGAGCATCTTTAATCCGTGACGGTCGAAAAGAAATGGATGAAATGAAGGACGGAAACTTCTTAGGACCAACAATTTTTGATCATGTAACACCAGAAATGGTAATTGCGAAAGAGGAAATCTTTGCACCTGTTATTAGTATGCTGCGTGCAGAAGATTTAGATGGAGGATTAGAATACATTCGTAAGTCTCGTTACGGAAATGGGGCGACCATCTATACGAAGGATGCAAAAGCCGTTCGTAAATTCCGTGAAGAGGCTGATGCAGGAATGCTTGGTATTAACGTAGGTGTACCAGCAACAATGGCTTTCTTCCCATTCTCAGGTTGGAAAGATTCGTTCTACGGTGACCTCCATGTCAATGGAAAAGACGGTGTTAATTTCTTTACGCGTAAGAAAATGATTACATCTAGATATGATTTTTAAATAAAGCATTTTGACAGTTAGTAAAATAGACAGGGCTTTCGCCGTCATTATTGAGGTGGAAGCCAACTATTTTCTAATGTTAGAAAATATAAGGAATGAATGGTAAACCCTACAACCCTTGCAGTTGGACGTTCAAAAATGTTTTTAGAGGAGGAAGGAGGAAGGACAATGCTCAGTACAAATGAAAATAGTAAAGCGCTAGAAAAAGATGAAAAATACATTTGGCATTCAATGAAGCCATATAATCCAGATGGAACAATGGTGGTGACAAAAGCAAAAGGAGCTTGGGTGACTGACCATGATGGGAATAGATATTTAGATGCCATGTCTGGTTTATGGTGTGTCAATGTAGGGTACGGACGTACCGAATTAGCTGAGGCGGCGTATGAGCAATTAAAAGAGTTAGCGTATTTTCCACTGACACAAAGTCATTTACCTGCGATTAAACTAGGCGAAAAATTAAATGAATGGCTCGGAGATGAGTACGTTATTTTCTTCTCGAATAGTGGTTCGGAAGCGAATGAAACGGCATTTAAAATAGCAAGACAGTATCACCAACAAAAAGGTGATACGAACCGATATAAATTTATTTCAAGATATCGTGCGTATCACGGGAATTCAATGGGTGCACTTGCTGCGACTGGGCAGGCTGAAAGAAAGTATAGATATGAACCGTTAGCACCTGGGTTTATCCACGTTCCTCCACCGGACTTATACCGTTCAAATGATGCTCCTGATTGCCCTCCTGCGGAATTAGAGGCGGTTCAAGCAATCGACCGTACGATGACGTGGGAATTAAGTGAAACGATCGCTGGAGTCATTATGGAGCCAATCATTACAGGAGGCGGTGTACTCGTCCCGCCTGATGGGTATATGTCTGCTGTTAAGGAAATATGTGAAAAGCATGGGGCTTTAATGATTGTTGATGAGGTGATTTGTGGTTTCGGCCGTACGGGTGAACCATTTGGATTTATGAATTACGGTGTAAAGCCAGATATTATAACGATGGCAAAAGGGATTACAAGTGCCTACTTGCCGTTATCAGCGACAGCTGTGAAACGTGAAATATACGAAGCGTTTAAAGGTTCGGAGCAGTATGACTACTTTAGACATGTAAATACATTCGGCGGTAGCCCTGCTGCTTGTGCACTAGCTCTTAAAAACCTAGAAATTATGGAAAAAGAAAACTTATTTGATCGGTCGAAGCGGTTAGGAGAACGACTGAAAAATGATCTCCAAAACCTTCTTCAAAACCATCCTTATGTTGGAGATGTACGAGGAAGGGGTCTTCTCATCGGGATCGAACTCGTTGCCGATAAAGCGACGAAGACTCCAATTGATGTAAGTATTGTCAATAAAGTCATCGCTTCTTGTAAACAAAAGGGCGTTATTATTGGTAAAAATGGCGCTACTGTAGCTGGCTTTAATAATGTACTAACGATCGCGCCACCATTAAATACAGAAGAAGAGGACCTAGCCTTCTTAGTTCAAACGCTGAAAGAAGCGCTGAATGAATTAAAAGATTAATAAGTATAAATCTAGTAATCAGTGAATGGACACTAGTATGAAGCAAAGTGCAAAAAGCTGTTATGGCTGAGTATAAAGGTTGAGTGAGAAAAAAGGTTATAAAGGTGAAATAAATATGGTAGCAGGTACCTTTAGTCCACTAAAGGTACCTGCTACCATTTAAAGAAGGGGGTTCGTTGTTGTGCGGATTGGTGTGCCAAAGGAGATTAAAAATAATGAAAACCGTGTTGCTTTAACTCCAGGAGGGGTGTTGAACTTAGTAAAAGAAGGTCATGAGGTTTTTATAGAAACGTGTGCTGGCCTTGGGTCTGGTTTCTACGATGAACTGTATACTGAAGCTGGTGCTGTTATCGTAACCACTGAAGAGGCCTGGGCCTGTGAAATGGTTATGAAAGTGAAGGAGCCGTTACGAGAAGAATATCGTTATTTTTATGAGGGGCTTGTTTTATTTACGTATTTACATCTAGCGGCAGAACGCGAATTAACAAAAGCTCTTATAGAAAAAAATGTCGTAGCCATTTCGTATGAAACGGTACAATTCGTCGATGGGAGCTTACCGCTTTTGACACCGATGAGCGAAGTCGCAGGAAGAATGGCAACGCAAATCGGTGCGCAATTTCTGGAAAAAACAAAAGGTGGCAAGGGCATTTTACTCGGCGGCATTCCTGGAGTGAAACGAGGTAAAGTAACAATTATAGGTGGGGGAGTTGTTGGAACAAATGCTGCAAAAATTGCAATCGGCTTAGGCGCTGAAGTTTCCATTATCGATGTAAATCCAAGTCGTTTGCGTGAATTAGATGATATCTTCGGAACGTCGATTCAAACGTTAATGTCGAACCCCCAAACCATTAGTGATGCTTGTTGTGAGGCGGATTTGATAATTGGTGCTGTCTTGATCCCTGGAGCTAAAGCACCGAAGCTGGTTACTGAGGAAACTGTTCGCTTAATGGAAGAAGGTACAGTCATTGTGGATGTTGCGATTGATCAAGGTGGTATCTTTGAAACGGTTGATCGAGTAACAACACATGCGAATCCGACCTATACAAAACATGGTGTTGTGCATTATGCGGTCGGAAACATGCCAGGAGCGGTACCAAGGACATCAACAATAGGCCTTACGAATGTCACCGTGCCTTATGCAATCCAAATAGCTAATAAAGGGTATAGGAAAGCATGTATAGAGAATCCAGCCTTACTCAAAGGGCTAAATATTATGAATGGTTCGGTCGTTTATGAAGGGGTAGCGAAAGCGCACAACCTACCTCATAAGTGCATTTATGAAGTACTTGAAACCCAAGAAGTGTAGTACATGGAAAAACAGGTCGTTAACAAGACAGTTTTATAGATTTCAATTAAGATGGCTAATCTTTTTTGCGGACTCACAGGACCTTATTTCCTTAAATTCTCTCGCTTTTTCATTGTTAGAGGACTGAGAGGACCTTATTTGTCGCATCTTATGTGCAAAAGATTGTTTTTTTAGGCAATAAGGGCTTCTGAGTCCGTTAAACTTTAGAAAACATTGATCTTAACACAAATAACGGCCTCAGAGTCCGTTTTCACTATTAGCGAGGATGATTAGGAAACTCAGCCCTTTGAGTCATCAGCATTTTGTTAAAACTGAGCAAGTTATTGGTTAGCATGACTGTATCAATTGTTCACATGACGCATGCATTTCTTAGAAAATGCAATTGCGAATTAAAGCAGGATAAAGGATAAATGCTCGTATTGCAATAAAAAGAGAGGTGCTAATGTAAAAGTGATATGAACCTCTCTTTTGTAGCTATTTAATTATTTCTCCTCGATCCTTTAAGCAGTAATATTAGTAACACGATTTAAAGCTAAGCTTCAATTATATGACTTTCACATTACTAACTATTTTTTTTAGACTCTCAATCAAATTCTCTACATCCTGCACAGGGTACATAATAAATGTTTTCTTCTTCTTTTTAGGTAAAACAAAAGTAATCGTCCCTGAATTCTTTGCAGGCCACGTAAAATTATGCATCTTCGTTTGGATCCTCACTTGTTGAATTCCCTCTTTTGCCCAAAAAAAATTCTTCTTATCTAATTTTAGAAAATGTAAATTATCAATAATTGTTGGATTTAGTTCATCTTCCTTATCATGACGTTTTAAGATTTTTTTGTTGTAAACCGGTTCAAGGAAAAAGCCAGCAGGATTTCGAGGTAGCATTATATCAGCCATAATGGCATCCGGAATCGTCCCTGCGATTACAGCCCCACAAATACCGTTTTCGGTAATAAAAAGCTTATAGTACTTTCTAGAGCGGAAACCGTATAGATAAGTATAGTCATTAGTGCTGTGTTCGTTTTCTTCCATCACAAATTAAATCCTCCAGTAGGTCTTTATATGTGTGTCTTTGTCTTGAAGCGTTTCCATGTTATTTTACAATAGGTTAAGGAGAAATTCCTAGTTCATACATAACTTGTTCAAGAAAAATAACGAAAGAAGAAGCGGCTACTAATCTATACATTTATTATACTTTTGGTATAAAACCTATTAGTTAAGAGAATATTAGTACTATTAACTGAGAAAAAGGTGGCTATTGTTTTGAAGAGAAAGATAGGTTTTTTTATTGGTATATTTGTAGGTTTTTTATATACAGATTGGCTGTTTCACACGCAGCATGTACATGCTTTCGAAATGACGGCTACCACAACTGTAGAGCGTCTTGGCGCTTTGGCTTTTGGAGGGGCAGGGACAATCCTGTTTTTTATTATTTGTAGAAAAGTATTCTCCCTTTCTTTTTTTCATGGGGTTCTCGCTGCTTCAGGATTTTTTGCAAGTTTTGATATCGTTGTATTTCATTGGTTTTTTAGGTTGCATCGTTTAACGTATGGTCCTGAAGCAGATATTATTGAACCCATTCTCGTTGTGGCGGGAATTATATTATTAGTCTATGCTCTTAGAAAAGAGAGAAGTTTAACTTTTCATACCGAGTAAGCAACGCCTACTGTAAGTATCGGCTTTGAAAGTCTTTACGATCATTTTTACTAATGCCGAGATTTTCATACAAGTACGTATCGAAAGAACCATAATGATCGTTTATTTCTTTTAAGAACGCTTTTAAGTAATCAGGTCTGGCTTCTAATAAAGCATCAATAGCTTTCGGATCAACATCCTTCGTTTTTTCTATAAATTTCTTAGTGAAAACTTTTTGCCTCAACTGATCAAGGTATTTATTAGTGTACATAAAATCTTCAATTACGATTTCTTCGGGAACACCTAAAGTCATTAAAATAACTGAGCTACAAACTCCTGTCCGGTCTTTTCCAGCAACACAATGAAAAACTAAAGGGACGTGTTCTTCTTCAAATACCATCCTTAAAAATTGAGTGTAAGCATCCGTTCGATGAGCAATCACACGATTTAAACGTAACAGCATTTCACCTGGCTCACCTAAGTTGATTTGTTTCCCGTGTAAAGATAGTTCTCCGATTTGCTTTACTTGTTCTTTTTCTTTATTCTCCGGAATGATCGGTAGGTGAACGTTATCAATCCCTGGAATGACAGGGTTTGGCTGTGCTCTCGTTTCATTCGTACGTCGGAGGTCACAAATTCTTTTAATTCCTAGCTTTTGAATATGAAAAATATCATTATCTGTCAGGTCACTTAGAGCTGCGGATCTAAAAAATCGGCCCCATTTTACTTTTCGTCCATCAACGGTCGGATATCCGCCTAAATCACGGAAATTTATTGCTCCTTCTAAGGAAACATCCCGCACATCTTTTTCACCTTCGTATTGTGAAGAAAACTTTAGTTTACTCATGGAATTAACTCCTCTACCTATTTTTTAAACGGCTCCTATAATATTGAGATTGTTTATTCAATTTTATCTAGGTTGAACGTACAGTTTCTACAAAAAATCTCCTTTTAGTTTAACAGATTATTCTGAAATTAATCAAATGACCAAATAATCGTGTGTTAGTTTCTCGCATAATTTTTATGAGTATGGACATTGACCAAATCAACTCTTTTAAAAATCTCATAGAGTATTACATATGTGTAAAGGAGGAATTGAATTGTTTGGATACTCTATGGTGCAACTTGTACGGACCCATGCTCATAAATTAGACAAACCATTGCGGGAAAGAGTGTTAAACCAATACAAGCCATTTAAGTGGACACCTTGTTTTCTTCATAAAATGTTCGAAGGTTTTATAAAAAGAACGAAAAGATTCTCAGTCATTATTGAGTTTGAAGAAGGATGTTATGAAGAGGGATATGACCAAGTCCGGCAAATCTTTAGCAACCATTTTGGATGTAAAGTTCGACATGAGTTTACTAGTGTATCATGTTGTAGTGCCCAAATGACACCTACCGCTTTAGAGAAGGTATTAACAACATCCAGCCAAGTGAGAAAAATTTATTTAAACCGTGAAGTTCATGCTCTACTAGATACAGCTGTTACTGCATCTAATGCACGGGAAGTTGTAAGAAATGGAACTAATCTTACCGGGGAAGGTGTAACGGTAGCTGTTATTGATACGGGAGTTTATCCTCATGCAGATCTTTCGGGTAGAATTGTTGATTTTGTAGATTTTATTAATCAAAGATCAGAACCATATGATGATAATGGACATGGAACTCATTGTGCGGGTGATGCGCTAGGAGATGGATCTGCTTCTGAAGGAAAGTATAGAGGGCCCGCACCAAAAGCAAATTTGGTAGGGATAAAAGTGTTAAATAAACTAGGGTCTGGCTCATTAGAAACGGTAATGCAAGGAGTAGAATATTGCATTCATTACAACGAGAGTAATCCTGAGAATAAAATCGATGTCATCAACTTGTCTTTAGGGTCACCTGCGCTACGATATGAAAATGAGAATGAGGATCCTATGGTGCGAATTGTAAACCAAGCGTGGGATTCAGGGATTGTTGTCTGTGTCGCTGCTGGGAACAGCGGACCAGAATTTGAGACTATTGCAAGTCCTGGCGTCAGTCAGCAAGTAATTACAGTTGGTGCATTAGATGACAGAGACACGGTGGAAAGAGAAGATGACGATGTTGCTAGTTTTTCTAGCAGGGGACCAACCGTATATGGGGAGAGAAAACCTGATATTTTAGCTCCAGGTGTAAATATCGTTTCGCTTCGATCACCGAAATCATTCATAGATAAACTACAAAAAGGGAATCGGGTAGGTTTGAATTATATTACTCTATCAGGCACATCCATGGCGACACCAATATGTGCGGGGATTGTCGCATTAATGTTAGAACATGATCCTACACTAACTCCTAATCAAGTTAAAGAAAGACTAAAAGAAGGTACAGATCTTTGGAACAATCTGGAGGAACCTGAAGTTTATATTTACGGCGCTGGTTATATCAATGCAGAAAACTCTATTCGGTAAAATATAAATAGTATCACCTGCGAATTCATTACTGAAGTTAATTATATTCCCACTTACATCATGGAATTTTTATAGTGTCACTTTATGATGTCGTATTTTTATGGTACCAGGCACCTTTAGTTCACTAAAGGTGCCTGGTACCATTTTTTTTTATTTTTACTTGGGTCTATTTTGGTTGGGGAAACAATAAATTAGTATTGTCAAAGATCGTATACTAAAATACTCTAGTTCAAAACCATTTTTTAGTTGCTTGCATTATGTAAGTTTTTTTTACCATAATACTTTAGTAAACTAACAAATTAACGTTTTAGCATATTGCAACAAGGAAATTTTTAGCTTATAATTCGAATATAAAAAAAGTTCAAAAAATTATACTGGAATAAGAGGAGGGATTTACTTGGAAAGTTTGGTAAACTGGCTTAATGGTATTTTGTGGAGTAATCCGATGATCTACTTTTGTTTGGGAGTAGGGTTACTATTCTCCATCCTTACTCGCTTCTTACAAGTAAGGCACATTAAAGATATGGTCACTTTAATGTTTAGAGGGAAAAGTTCAGCTGCTGGGGTATCATCGTTTCAAGCGATGTCAATCGCACTATCAGGAAGGGTTGGAACAGGTAACATCGCAGGTACAGCAACTGCTATAGCATTTGGGGGACCTGGTGCAGTATTTTGGATGTGGACGATTGCTTTTATCGGAGCATCGAGTGCATTTATTGAGTCAACTTTAGCTCAAGTTTATAAAGAGAAACAAGATGGTTTATATCGCGGGGGACCAGCTTACTATATTGAAAAAGGTATTGGCTGGAAGTGGTACGCAGTCATTTTTGCGATAGCTACTCTTCTTGCTATGAGTCTATTAATGCCAGGAATTCAATCGAATTCAATTGCAATAGCTGTTGATAATGCTTTTTCAATTAACCCTTATGTTACGGCTTCAATATTAATTGCTATTATCGGTGTTATCATTTTTGGTGGGGTTAAAAGGATTGCAAATGTAGCACAGCTAGTTGTTCCTTTTATGGCTGTTGCCTATATCTTACTTGCTTTCGTAATTATCGGTGCAAACATTACAGAATTACCGGCAGTTATATCTTTAATTATTAGTAGTGCCTTTGGTGCAGATGCTGCCTTTGGTGGAATTATTGGTTTAGCGATTGCATGGGGCGTTAAACGTGGTATTTATTCAAACGAAGCAGGTCAAGGAACGGGTCCACATGCGGCAGCAGCTGCGGAAGTTTCTCACCCTGCCAAACAAGGTTTAGTTCAATCGTTCTCAGTATATATTGATACATTACTCGTTTGTTCCGCAACAGCATTCATGATCCTTTTTACAGGAATGTATAACGTTGTAGATGGAGCTGGAAACACAATTGTAAGTTACATTAGTGAAGTTCCTGCCGGTGCAGGTTATACGCAAGCAGCAATTGAATCTGTTATTCCTGGTTTTGGTGCAGCATTCGTTGCAGTAGCGTTATTCTTCTTTGCATTTACTACGATTATGGCATACTACTATATGGCAGAAACAAATGTCGCTTATCTCATTCGTGGTAAAGGAAAGAAAGTCGCCATGTTTGTGTTAAAAGTTATCTTACTCGGTGCGGTATTCTTCGGTGCTGTTCGTGAAGCGGACCTTGCTTGGGCGTTAGGGGACGTTGGTTTAGGATTGATGGTTTGGTTAAACTTAATCGCCATTCTTATTCTTGCGAAACCTGCATTACGAGTACTGAAAGATTATGAAGAGCAAAAGAAACAAGGTCTTGATCCAGTATTTGATCCGAAGAAATTAAATATTAAAAACGCGGATTATTGGGAAAATGAATATAACAAAGATAAAGACAAAATGTCGAGTTAATGTGGAAGACTTAATGAAATAGTTGAGAAGAATACTACAGTTTCAGATGAAGCTGTAGTTTTTTGCGTATATTATTATATGATCTAATAGGATACCAATTAAGTTCTCACGCTAAGAAAGGAAGACAAAATGAGAATTAATAAATTTATTAGCTTAACAGGTGTATGCTCAAGAAGGGAGACGGATCGTTTAATTACTGCCAGGAGAATTACGATTAATGATAGGATCTGTGAGCATGGAGATACAGTCGAACTAACAGATATCGTTCGTATCGACGGCACACAAATTAAGATGAAAGAAAATGATAAAAAGACGTACATTGTGTTTAATAAACCAGTAGGTATAACATGTACCGCACAACCGTTAGTCGAAGGAAATATCATAAAATTCATAAATTATCCAAAGAGAATTTTTCCAGTGGGACGGTTAGAAAAAGCTTCAGAAGGTTTAATATTGCTCACTGATGATGGAGATATTGTAAATAAAATGATGCGTTCTGAAAATAATCATGAGAAAGAATATATTGTAACGGTCGATCAACCAATTACAGATGAATTTATAGATGGTATGTCAAATGGAGTAGAAATTCTCGGGACCACAACAAAATTATGCCACGTGTCCCGTATCAATGAGGATACGTTTCGGATCATACTTACCCAAGGGCTTAATCGGCAAATTAGAAGAATGAGTAAAGTATTTGGCTATAAAGTGAAGCGTCTGCAGCGGGTACGTATTATGAATATTGAGATCGGAACCCTCCGGGCGGGAGAGTGGCGCGAACTAAGTGACAGTGAACTCCACGAATTACTATCATCGTTATAGGACATGATCACAAAGTTTATCAGCGCAGATATAGGAAGAAAATTATAAGCTTTAGAGTAAGGAAAGCACAGTAAAAGGAAGAATTCTGATCTAAAGGAAGCTTTAGAGTAAGGAAATTACAGTAAAAGGAAGAATATCAGCTACAGCTGACAAAATGCCGATTAAAGAAAGAATATCGGCTAGAGCCGACAAAATAACAATAAAAGGAAGAACATTGGCTATAGCCGATGAAATAGCAATAAAAGGAAAAATATCGCCTATAGACGATAAAGTTCCAAAAGATAACCCTACCCCAAAGCAAGTAATTAACCTGAAGCTAAAAGGGAAAATCGCTCATCCCCCAGTTCCAAACTGAAATCAGCGTAAGCCACCCAAAAAACCGCTAGCCTTCAATGCGAGGGCTAGCGGTTCTCATCTTTCACAACAAGTATGGTAAATGTCTTTTACACACTTTCTTTCACTTCTATTTGGTACTGCTTTAAGATGCGGGCATCGTATATAAACGGACCAAAAGGAACCATTGCTGCAATTGAAGCCCCGATAAAGCGAGTTAATGGCCACTTATATTTTACAGTAACGTATAACGCAATACCTAAGTAAAGAACAAATAAAGCGCCGTGTGCAGCACCAATGACTGTCACGAATTGAGGGATATCTGCAATGTATTTTAAAGGCATAGCTAACCCTAGAAGTAATAAATATGACCAACCTTCTAGAAAGCCAATATTTCGAAACCATTTGAGTGGTGTATCTAACATGTTGAACCTCCTCTTGAGATAAACAAGCTTTATATAGTGATTATATCAATAAACACTAACACATAAAAACAACAATATTGTGAAGTGAAAACTCAACGGTATAAAATAAATGGCGCTCTCGCATAGTAAAAGCTTCCTATCTCCAGTCAATGAGAAGAGTAGGAAGCTACAAAGTGATCGGTATATTATTTCTTATTTTAACGAGTGAGGTTATCGGTAAATGATCAGAGGCTTCTTTATACGTAGTTATGACGTCAGAGTAGATGACTTCAAACTTGTCGTTAACAAAAATGTAGTCAAGTTGAATTTTTGGTCTCCGTGAAGGAAACGTTCCGAGTTCTTTTTGGATGCGCTTATCACACGTATTATGAAAATATTTAGCGATTTCGCGGTAATCTCTTGAATGTGGCCTGCAATTCAAGTCCCCCATTAATAAGGTAGGTAATTCACCTGTGGATTCCTCTACAATTTTTTTTATTTGTTTTCGACGTAATAAAGGATGCAGGCTGAAATGGGTAACTAAAGTTTTGACTAAGGTTTGGTTAATTTGAATTGTAGCATCAATGATAGACCGTGGCTCACATAGAAAAGGACGGAGACGAACGATGTGGCTTTTAGATTGTTGAATAGGAAACCTCGAGAATAATGCATTTCCGTATTCCCGTTGTTCGACTTTTCGAGATCGAATGGAAATAGCTGGTGCAAATACATATTCCATTTGCAATTGTTCGGCTAACCAACTCGCTTGATCAATAAACTGGCTTCGTTTTGAAAAGGATTTATCAACCTCATTCAGACCGATAATATCAGCATCACTTTGCTTGATAATCTTAGCAATTCTATGTAAGTCGACACGGCGATCCGTACCTAAACCATGACGTATGTTAAAAGATAAAACTCTCAGTTTAAATGGAACTCCCCCCTTTTCACTTAGCAACTATCTTTGCCGAGACCGGAGAGATTTAGACATCCAAACAGAACATTCATCTTGTGTCTTTTTAGTGAAATAGTCTTAGATCATAGGCTTGATATCTGAATGTCAGCTATAATAATGGTGTTTAATACGGTCATACTAAAATGAAGGTTATTTTTGACAATGAGGTGGGCAATTTTGCAAACAAAAGAAGATTTGTTGAAAGAAGCTGAAAAGTTTATATATATCTGCTACAGAGAGCTAGGAAAAAATGAAGAACAAATTAAAGGGAGGTTGGAAGAAGTAAGGACGGAAATAGAAAAAACAGGGCACTATGATCATACATATGAAGAGCTGGAGCACGGAGCACGGTTGGCTTGGAGAAACAGTAATCGCTGCATTGGAAGGCTGTTTTGGGATAGCTTGCATGTCCTAGATGAGAGGAACGCCGATACGGCTGAAAAAGTAGTCGGTGCTTTAAATAAGCATATTGAATATGGAACGAATGGAGGAAAGATCCTTCCGACAATTACCGTGTTCAAACCGGTGATTAACGGTGAAGAGCAGGTGCGAATATGGAACTACCAACTTATTCGTTATGCTGGCTATGAAACCGAATATGGAATGATCGGCGATCCGGTATCAATTCCATTTACAAAATTCTGTACAGAAATGGGCTGGAAAGGCGAAGGAAGCCATTTCGATGTATTACCGTATGTTATTCAAATGAAGAAGGGTGAACCGCAATGGTTTGAGATACCTAAGGAGATCGTATTAGAAGTTCCGCTTGTTCATCCTGAATTAGAGACATTTTCTGACTTACAGTTAAAATGGTACGCTGTTCCGATTGTTTCTGAGATGAAACTTGAAATTGGAGGTATTCACTATACAGCAGCTCCTTTTAATGGCTGGTATATGGGAACAGAAATTGGTGCTAGAAATTTAGCTGATGAATATCGCTATAACATGTTGCCGAAAATAGCTTCAATCATGGACTTAGACACAAGTCGTGCTTCAACATTATGGAAAGATAAAGCATTAGTTGAGTTAAATGTAGCTGTTCTTCATTCGTTTAAACAGCAAGGAGTAAGTATTGTCGATCATCATACAGCGGCGGCTCAATTTCAGCATTTTGAAGACAAAGAAAAACGTTGCGGGCGTTCATTAACAGGGGACTGGACATGGTTAATTCCACCGGTTTCTCCAGCGACAACTCATATCTTTCATAAACCATATGAAAATGAAGTGATGACACCTAATTACTTTTATCAAGATAAACGGTATGAATAAATAAGAAGCTGACTCGTGCCTCTTCACCTAATGTATATTAGGATAAAGAAGACGGAGAGTCAGCTTTATTTTTCGATGTATTCAAACAAAAAAGGTTGTCCATTCCGATAAAAACGTGGGTCATATAATAGGGATTGTCCCAAACGTTAATCGGATAGAGGAGAAGGGTTCAAGATAACCAGTTCCCCATGCATTAAAAATATCACTAGTATTATGTATAAATACAGCTAGTAGTCCAAGATAAAATAGACGCCGATCTTTTACTCCCCAAATCAAGTAACAAACAGCTATTAAAAAAAGCGCCCAAACTGGAACCATAAATAGAGAGTGGGTAATTCCGCGGTGCCACATTTGATATTGCCCCTCAGTATCCCAGAGTTGTGAAATAACGTCAATGTCTGGAATGTGACTTCCGACAACAGCAGTGAAAAGAGTTGCTCGCTTCATCGGTTTGGACAATTCACGTTTATCTACACCACCATAAATGGCTAAGCCAAACAAGGTATGAGTAATCGAATCCACAAGGTAGCAGTAGATGAGGATTGGTTAGCACTTCGCTTTCGTCATGTGGACAACATTAAGACAATGGTTAGAAAACAAGCAGTGACGGAAAAAGGGAAGCAACGGGTGAATGAATTAGAGAAAAGTTAATGCTCATAGGAATGGTTGAACGAAAAAGACACGAGTATAATATAAAGTGTACCCTTTGTAAAGGACATTTAAAAAAGCCTAAGCAGTTTTAAGAAGATGATCTCTGTATTGAACAGGGGTCATCTTTTTCATATTCCATTGGTATCTAAAATGGTTATAGTATGTCATGTATGATTTAATTTCTTTTTTTAACTCATCGAGTGTTTCGCATGGCTTAATAGAAGTCTCATCTTTAAAGTGACCAAAGAAAGATTCTTGTGGTGCGTTATCCCAACAGTTCCCACGTCTAGACATGGATTGAAGTAACCCCATTCCCTTTATTATTTTTTGAAAGATAGGGCTAGTGTAATGGACGCCTTGATCTGAATGTATAAACGCATTTGGAGCTAACTTTACTCTTCTGTTATTCTTGAGCTTGAGAAGTGTATCTGTTGCGATATCTAAGGTCATACGTTCAGAAATGTGATAAGCCAATAGTTCGTTGGTTGAACCATCTTTAACAGTTGACAAATAGGCCTTTTTCCCTTTGCCATAGAATAAATAGGTAATGTCAATAAGAAGAACCTTTCCAGGTGTATCTTGTTTAAAGTTCCGTTGTAACAAATTTGGGAGGACCCTGTGTTCTTTGGTTGCTTTCATCATTCGCCTATAGGGATTTGCTTTTCTAATAGGGCAGATGATGCCGTACTTCTTCATAATTCTCCGAATACGTTTCAAGTTGAAGACAACCTTAAATTGACCTGCCAATGTCATTTTAATTTGACGAGCCCCTTTTTTACGACTTCTAAATTTATATGCCTTCATTACGATGTTCCTAAGCTGTTTGTCCTTTTCCTCTCGCTTTTTTCTACGTTTTTCTGAGGTTGGATGAAAGTAATTATAAAAGCCAGAACGAGATATACCTGAGACCTCACACAAATAACGAACTTTATTTTTAAGTTTATATTTTTCAATAATGGTTCGAATCAATAGAAACTTTTGTTCAGCTGAAATGGTTATTTCTTCCCCTTTAGCCTCTTTTCGTCTAAATTGAGCTTTTTTAACAATTCATTCTCGGCTTTCAGTAGGTTAATTTGAGCTTGAAGTTGAGCGTTCTTTTCCTCTAAAGAGAGTTCCCCTTCACGTGGTCTTCCTGAATTTCCTTTACGTGTATCTTCTAAACCATCTATTCCACACGCTTGATAGGCAGCACGCCAACGTTTTGAGGCTGATTTTATTCGTTCAATACCGACAATCTCTGTATCAAATCCACATTCTTCAAAAATCATTCTCGGTAATTTGCCATTCTCATTTTCTGCGATAAAATGACGTTTGAATTCATTTGTATATGTTATTCCTTTGGAACTAATAGATTTTACATACGGATTCTTTGATAACAAGGATCTCTCTTTTTCTGTAAATATCTTTTTACTCATTTTGTGCTTCCCCAATTCCTGTTTTATCTTTAAATATAAAAATACCCTACAGAGAGACTTTTTTAAAGTGTCTACTCTATAGGGTACATTTTACATTGTTTTCGTGTCTTTTTATTGCCTTTTTTCTGCACACTCATAAGTTCAAAAGTTCTTCAATTTTACGAGGAATGAAATGTTTTAATTCGCATATAACGAGACTCGGTTTCATATAGTTTCATAAAGCAAGTTACAAGGAGGGGACATATGAGTTTATTTGAAGGCTTTGTTGTCGTTTTTGTAATCATGTTTTTCTCCCTTTTCTTAGGCTTTATGATCATTGGAAATCGAATTGCACACTCGATTGAAACACTTACTGCAAGAGATGCGGCTAAACACTTAGATGAGATTGATAGTAAAATGAACAAATAAATAAAAAAAGAGGATGAACTCAAGTGGCAAACACTGCCAGGCACATTTATTATATAGTTACTACAATTTATGAGTAGCTATAGTTGTGTAAGTGCCACTAGCACAGATGCTTATGAGTCATCCTCATTTTTGTGTCAGATCGTCTTTTTTCGTGTTAGAATATGAACTAAGTAAGGAGGAGGAGTTAATTTATGGAACAAGCTATTTTTAAAGCGCATTTTGTTCATCCGTTAACAAATGTACCGCTTATTATGTTATATAACAATGTTACTGGTCTTATTTCGTTTGAGAGAGACGAAGAAGTGATTAAAGTCATCACTTCAATGAAAGATATCATACCCGAAGAAGTGATAACGGAAGAGAAATTATCAAAAACAGACCATATTTGCAGGTCAGCTTATCCTGCAAATTCCTTAGATGATGTGAAAGAGTTATTAGAGACGATTGGAATTAACGCGAAGCATATAAAATTTGAAAAGATCTTTTTACATTAATTAGTCATTTCGAATGAAAAAATAAATGATTAATCCGAGGACTGGGAAAAATAACGTTCCAATTAGTACGAGCAGGGCATATTCTTTACTATTTCCATTACTAATTGCATCACGGTAAGCCCAAATACTAGTAAATATATTTAATAAAAACAAACCGAATATAAAAAATAAGACAATACTAGCGGCTGCAAATACTTCCATATAAATGTCTCCTTTACATAATAATACTCATTTATTTTATCATACTATGATTAGCTAACAGAATTATGAATAGTAGAGCATCTTAATTAGGATAAGAAAAGGCTGTGCCATCGGAACAAAATTCCGCGGCACAGCCTTTTTTAGTGAACAAGTTTGTAGTTAGTAAAACAGAGAATTAGTCTTCTACTACTGGATATACTCCGTTTTCATCATGTGTTTCAGTTCCAGTAATTGGAGGATTGAATACACAAACCATACGCATATCTGTATTGGCACGCAGTAAATGCTCATCATGCTTATCTAAAGCATAAATCATATTAGCAGAAATAGGGTGGATTTTATTATCACTTAATGTTTCTACTTCACCATCACCTTCAATGCAGTAAACGGCTTCAAGATGATTTTGGTACCAAATATGTGTTTCAGTTCCAGCTTTAATGATTGTATCGTGAACGGAATAACCCATACCATCTTTCTTTAATAATAGTCTGCGACTAGTCCAGTTTTCTCCTTTTACTTCTTGGTCAGTTCCAATAATATCTTCTAATTTAACAACTTTCATTTTAATTTTCCTCCAGTATTGTGTGTTTTTATAGGTGTTATTCTGTAATGTATGAATTTGAGCTGTAATGCTATAAGTTGGCTACGGTTAAGCGTTGCCTTTGTTTTTAGGACGATACAGGTTCTTTTTCGTTTACTAAACTTTTTATGCATTCTTCGATAATGGCAAACCCTTTTTCCAAGCCTTCATTATCAATTGTAAGGGCAGGGAAGAGTTTGAACACTTCATCGTCTGGACCTGCTGTTTCCATAATAAGTCCTCGCTCGAAGGCAGCTTTGGCAATATCAGAAGCGAGACCGTCTACTTCTGTTGCAACTCCTTGCATAAAACCTCGACCGCGTACAGTACCTTTAATTTGCGGATATTTCACAGTAAGGCCGACTAAGAAATCAGTAATCTTCTCAGATTTCTCTTGAATGCTCTTTTCAAAAGAGTCATTTTCCCAATAAGTAAGTGCTTCAGTAGCTGTAACAAAGGCTAAGTTATTTCCACGGAATGTTCCGTTATGCTCGCCCGGCTCCCAAATATCATATTTTGGATTAATTAGTGTTAATGCAAGTGGTAAACCATAGCCGCCAATTGATTTTGATAAGCAGACAATATCTGGTGTAATTCCTGCTTTTTCAAAAGAGAAGAAAGTACCTGTTCTACCCACACCAGCTTGAACATCATCGACGATGAGTAAAATCCCAAAACGGCGACAAATGCTTTCTACTTTTTGTAGCCACTCGAAACGGGCAGCATTAATGCCCCCTTCACCTTGGACTGTCTCGAGGATCATTGCGGCAGGAATTTCAACTCCACTTCCGTTATCTTCTAAAAAGCGCTCGAGATACTCCAGAGTGTCGAGTTCGTCATTGACGAAGCTGTCATATGGCATAGTTACGACATGTTGCAATGGAATACCGGCACCCTTACGCTTAAAAGAATTACCTGTAACTGATAGAGACCCAATTGTCATACCGTGAAAACCGTTGGTAAAGCTAATGACATCCGTACGACCAGTTACTTTTCTTGCAAGCTTTAATGCACTTTCCACTGTATTCGTTCCTGTTGGTCCAGGGAACATAACTTTGTATTCCATATTCCGAGGTTGAAGAATGACAGTATTGAATTTTTCTAGAAACTCAGCCTTTGCTGCTGTCGCTTTGTCTAAAGAATGAGCAATACCATCATTTAAAATATAATCCACTAATTTCGCTTTCATTTTTGGATCATTGTGCCCGTAGTTTAAAGCTCCAGCACCTGAGAAGAAATCAATATACTCGTTACCTTCGACATCCCAAAGTTTGTAGCCTTTAGCCTTGTTAAAAACAGCAGGAAAACTTCTGCAATAACTACGCACCTCAGATTCTAATTCGTTAAATATACTTAAATTATTAGTTTCCATGTTTATAATAGATCCTCCTTTTATTTTGTAAGAAAGGAATTATTCATCAATAATAATTTGTGAAGTTTTTCACATGTACCGATCGAATCATTCATCTTCCGAGAGTTTTTTTAATAAATGCTTACTTATCTTGATTAAATGGTCCAATTCGGAAAGTCAGTTCTGCTTCATGGTCGTCTCCAGGAAACAAGTCTTCTGAGAAACATTCTAGTACTTCACATTTTGTATTGAGATCTCGCCCTAGGCGTCGGAATAGTGATTGAGAGGCCTGATTAGAAGGTGTAACAGTGGCTTCAAGATAATTAATAGTTTGGCAACCTTCTCGGATAATCAACTCTTGTAAGAGGTGAGATGCAAGACCTTTTCCTCGTTGAGAAGCGTCCACTCCGATTTGCCAGACAAAAATGACATCTGGTTTAGTAGGGGGGATGAAGGCTGTTACGAAACCTACAAGTTTGTCATTTTCTTTTGCTACGACACAAGTGTCTGCAAAAAACTCACAAAACATAATGTATTTGTAAGAAGAATTTAAATCGAGCGTAGAGTTATTTACAAGTTCCCACATGGCGGCGCCATCTTCAACAGAAGGCTTTTCAAAAGTAACATTCGGAATCGGTTGGGTAATTGTCTTTGTTAATTGACTCATCGCTTTTCACCTACAAATCGCATTTTATTGTAAATAATAACGTATTCCTCCTTAAATGGATGGTTTTATTAAAATTTATTTTAGCTATTATAAATGATAAGGGGATGTGGAAATTAAAGCAAACCAGCTATTTATTGATAATTCATGATTAATCAGGATGACTTACGTTGCCATCTAGTAAGAGCACGTATCTTTCATATTCCTTCCATATCTTTATGTTTTCGAACAATTTGAAAAAATGTGAGTAAATCTTACAAAACATGACGAAATAAGAAGCAAAGAAATTAATGATGCGTAATTGATGTCTTAGAGGTAACTTAAAATAGGCGCTTTTCTTGGGGATTAAGGGAAGGATAAGGATCCATATTTGATGAGTCAAGGATGGTGGCTTCGTTGGACAATTGAAAAGCTGACTTATAAGCAACAGGCTCATAAGTCAGCTTTTTAAAAGGTAGCGCTGTTATAGAGTACTGTTGATTTTGGGCTATTTTTTCAATCTTCATTTTCTCAAAGGCGTGTGAAATTAATATTTCACACGATGAGCCCAAAATCAACCGATCTCAACAGTATAATCTAACACAGCTTATAAGCTAAGTATAAGTCGCAACGGAGCGCTGGAGCTTTTCTTGTTTTATTTCTTTTTCTTCTTTTTGGCACGACGATCTGCAGCTGCTCCACGCGCATTTGCTTCAATATCCTCAGCATCAGCTAATTCAGCGGAATATTCTACGTCCATTCCATCATTATCAACGTTTGCGATTTGCTGTTGTTTCTTTTTCTTTTTACCCATTTGAAAACACTCCCCTTAGTAGTAGTGGTGCTGCAGATTTTCCTCACTCATCAACAACACCTACTACTAGTTTTAGACAGGTACAGTTCGTTCATGTTATAAAATAATTTCCAAAAAAAAAGGTACTCGAAGTGGAGTACCTGGCATCTACTATCTGCGAGCAGCACGGTCAGCAGCTTTAAAATCGGATTGATACGTAACTTGTTGAGCCTTCTTAAGAGTATGTCTTTCCTGTTGGTCACGACGTTTCTTTTTCTCCATAATGATTCCTCCTAGTAATGAAGTAATACAAATAGTATGAGTAAGTAAGAGGAAAAATATTCTAACTTAACAAATGAATTTATTTTTTATTCTTTGATGAGAAATATGAATTAACGTTCAGAATGAACATCCTGTCTTAATAAATCATGCAACGCGCCATCTATAGTTGAATAATTAAATTTAAATCCGTGACGAAGCGCTTTTTCAGGTAAAACACGTTGTCCTTGCAGGAGTAATGAGCTCATTTCTCCTAATAATAGTTTAAGAGCAAAGGCTGGGGTAGGTAACCAATGGGGGCGCTTAAGAACAGCTGCGATAGTTTTACCCATTTCTTTCATTTGAACTGGCTGCGGAGAAACTACGTTGATCGCTTCTTCGATCTCGTTCGTTTTAATAACAAAATCAATAAGTCGAACGACATCTTGAATATGAACCCAAGAATACCATTGGTCGCCTGAGCCTAAAGCGCCTCCAGCAAACAAACGATAAGGCAGTAACATCTTTGGCAATGCGCCTTCATTTTTATCTAGAACTAAACCTAAGCGAGGAAGAACGGTTCGAATTCCAAGCTCATTTGCTTTCAGCGCTTCTGTTTCCCACTGAAGTACCACTTCTTTTAGAAAGTTGTTTTCACCACCTGCGACGTCATCTTCTGTAAACGTGTGGGTGGTAGAGTGCCCGTAAATGCCAATGGCTGAGGCATTAACAAATACACTAGGTTTATGTTCTAGCTGTTGAAGTAACGTTATAGCCGTATTTGTAGCTTTAATGCGACTCTTTAAGATCCGCGCTTTCTTTTGTTCTGTCCAGCGTCCAGTGCCGATAGAATCTCCAGCTAAATTAATAAAGGCATCAAGAGGAGGAAGTCTTTCTTCTGGTTTAGCTCCTGAAACTAACCACTGAACATAATGAACGTTCGCCTTCTTTTCTTTAGGTGTTCGCGTTAAAATATAAACTTGATGACTTTGTGATATGAAATATTCAGTTAAGGCTGTACCGATAAATCCAGTACCACCAGCTATTGCGATATTCATACAACCACTGCCCTTCAAATGAGTATATATTGCGTTCAATTGTTGTTTAATTATAGTATAAGTAATTTATAAACTTAACAAAAGAAAAATGATCACGTAAATAAAACTTTATAAATGGAAAGAGCGAAAACTTTGGCCTTTCAGTATACTTAAAATGATCATTAATAATTAAGGAAAGTAGATGGGTGATATGTATGGCTGTCATTACAAAAATTACAACACAAAAAAATAACACGGAACGGTTTAATGTTTTTATTAATCAAGGCGCAGGAGAAGAGTACGGATTTAGTGTAGATCAAGATGTCCTTATTTCATGGCAGTTAAAAAAAGGCATGGAGATCGATGTTGAGGAATTAGAGAAAATTTTATCTCAAGATAAAGTAAAAAAAGCCTACAACTTAGCTTTGTCCTATTTGTCTTATCGAATGAGATCAGAAAAAGAAGTTGTCGACTATTTAAAGAAAAAAGAATACGAAGAATGGGAGATTCATCAGGTCATCGGAAAGCTTAACGAATATAACTTTTTAAATGACAATGATTTTGCGGTGGCTTTTGTACGAACGAAAAAAAATACAGGAGTAAAAGGCCCTAAAGTAATTGAACAGGAGTTACTTAAGAAAGGCGTTAACAAAAAACTGGCAGAAGAGGCTCTTGATGAATATAGCTATGCGGAGCAGCTAGACCATATTATGAAATGGGTAGAAAAACAAGCCAGAAAGACATTAAAAGAATCCGAGCAAGCCTATCAACAAAAAATCATACGACAACTTTTATCAAAGGGGTTCTCCTATGAAGTTATTGAAGAAGGGATAAAAGAAAATGTTGTGTCGTTTAATAAAGATCAACAATGGGAAGCAATTCTCCATCAAGGAGAGAAAGGTAAGAAAAAGTTTGCTCATCTAAGTGAATATGAATATCGTTATAAATTGAAGCAATGGCTGTACCAAAAGGGGTTTCCAATTGATCTAATTGATCAATATTTAGAGGATAGTAGGGAATAATAAAATGTCATAAAATAATAACAAAGATATTGTGAAGTGTTGCACAAACTTTGTTATTATTGGTTTATCTTACATCAGAAAGGGAGTAAACAATCGTGAACAGCATCATTGCTTTAACTCCAATCCTTGCCGTTTTATTATTCTTAGTTGTTATGAGGATGCCTGCTATGAAGGCGATGCCAATTAGCTTAATAGCAACAGGTTTACTGGCGTACCTTTATTGGAAAGTTCCTTTTGTACAAATTGTCGCAGCATCAATTGAAGGTATTATTATTGGTTTTTCAATTTTATATATTGTATTCGGGGCTATTTTATTATTAAATACTTTGCAACTGAGTGGGGCAATTACTACTATTCGTAATAGCTTTTTAGAGATAAGTCCGGATAGAAGAGTCCAGCTTATTATCATTGCTTGGCTGTTTGGGGCTTTTATTGAAGGGGCAGCTGGCTTTGGTACACCTGCTGCAATTGCTGCGCCTCTTCTCGTTGCACTAGGTTTTCCTCCATTAGCAGCGGTCGTATTAGCGCTAATCGCCGACAGTAGTCCGGTTTCGTTTGGAGCCGTTGGAACACCTATCATTGTCGGGGTTGAGCAAGGATTGCAAGAAGGCTCTCAAGTAGCTGCTGTTGTAACACCATACTTAACGGATCCAACTCAAATTGGTGAATATGTAAAAGGTGTTGGAGCACAAGTCATGCAAATTGATATTTTTGTTGGCACCTTTATGCCGCTCATTCTTGTCGTCATGTTAACTCGTTTTTTTGGTGAAAATAAATCTTGGCGAGAAGGGTTACAAGTATGGAAGTTTGCTTTGTTTGCAGGACTCGCATTCACAGTACCCGCCCTAGTAGTAGCTGTGTTTCTAGGGCCTGAATTTCCGTCTATTTTCGGTGGATTGTTCGGACTGTTAATCGTTGTTCCAGCAGCGAAACGCGGCTTTCTTCTTCCTGAAAAGGCGTGGGATTTTGCACCCACTGATAAATGGTCACCAGATTGGATAGGAAAGGTGTTAACTTCCCGAAAAAAAGAAGAGAAAGGACCATCGTTAAGTCTAGTTATGGCATGGGTTCCATACCTTTTAGTCGGGCTGTTTCTTGTGCTTACCCGTCTTGAGGTCCTGCCATTTAAAGCTTGGTTTCAGTCTGTGAGATGGAGCTGGCCGAATATTTTAAATACGAATATAAGTACCGCTCTTGAACCACTTTATTTACCTGGGACCATTTTTGTACTAGTCGTCTTAATCACATTTGTTATTCATAAGATGAACTTTGAAAAAATCAAAACGACTTTTGGTTCCTCTGCTCAAGCGGTCGTTGGAAGTGCGGTTACATTATTTACAGCGGTGCCGATGGTTCGGATCTTTATTAATTCTGGAGTGAACGCTTCTGGATTGGAAAGTATGCCGATGGAGCTAGCTAATACGGCTTCCGCAGCATTAGGCGGCAGTTGGCCGTTAGTAGCTCCTTTCATTGGAGCGCTAGGATCATTTGTGTCAGGTAGTGCAACATTCAGTAATATGATGTTTTCGCTATTTCAGTTTAGCGTTGCCGATCAAATTGGAGTTGACCCTACGTTAGTACTTGCGTTACAAGTGTTGGGGTCGAACGGTGGAAATATGATTTGTGTACTTAACGTTGTCGCAGCTGCTTCAGTTGTCGGCTTATTAGGGAAGGAAGGTGCAATTATTCGATTAACATTATTGCCAATGTTTTATTATGCCTTATTTTCAGGTGTGATTGGATTAATTTATGCCTATATCATTTTGTAGATCAGGCTTGTTATTGGTCCCATGGTGTAAAATCCATTATAATAAATACAGATAGAAATAAGCCGATGGAGGCGTAATGGAATGGAAAAGCGTTTTAGTGAAATGACCACATATGAACTTAATAATGAAATTGCTCAATTAAACGAAAAAGCTAAAAAAGCAGAACAAATGGGGATGGCTAGCGAGTTTGCAGTGTATGAGCGCAAAATGATTATTGCAAAAGCATACTTGTTAAACCCTGATGATTATCTTCCTGGCGAGACGTATGAAATGATTGATGAACAATCGAGCTTTTTAATTTCTTACATGAATGGAAGGTTTGCGTGGGGGTATCGCAATGGAAGCAGCGAGCTAGAAGGAGTTCCGATTTCAGTATTAAAATTAAAATAGGGAAGCAAAGGGCTGGCTAATAATTAGCAACACATTAATTGGAGGAGCAGGATGTGCTTTCAATTGACACCCTAGCCCAAAACCAACAAAATAAATTTTAAAAAAGGAGAAGCAGAGGAGTTGCTTCTCCTTTTCAAAATAAGGAAGGAAAATATTAGGAAAACATTCAATGGAAATTATGAACGTTTTCTTGTTTGGACTTTAAGAACGTAGTTGTGGAGGCCTCTTTCTGTCTCACCGTTCACTTGATGGAAAGCATGCTTTGGATTAGCTCGTGGAGATTGGAATGGATCAGCATAGTTTTTGCCTCTTACCTTATGCAAGGTAAAACACCTCCTAGATAGCTTAGAGAAATGAAATCAGTGTCATTAGCGGGATTGATTCGATTGCATCATTCTCTCTTGCGGATGATCCCGAATACTGCCATCAGCTCGTTTAGAAGAATACTCTTCTTTTGCTCTTGGTTCTCCCGAAAATGATTTACGGTTTGGAAATCCTTTCTCTTTGTTACGCATCGGTGAACCCTCCTTTTTACGACAACTTAAAGTTGAACCAAACATTGAAGCAAGTACTGAGTTGCTTGTGCTTCTCTCCTAGTATGAGATGGTACAAGCGATCATATGATATGCAATAATTGTTAGAGGAGGAAGCCTTAATGAATGAGCGAATTGAACGCTTAGCTGATCAATTACTTAAACGAAATGATGAATTATCCTATGGACAAGCCCGAAAATGGGTGGAGAATTTATGGGAAGATTTTGAAGCGACACGAGCAAAATCAGGAAGAACGTATGAGGGGCCTGAAAAAACGGAACAAATTGTGTTGCAATGGATCACTAATTATGGACCTTACTTGCATAAATATGCTTCAAAAAATGAAAAATTTAAACACTTACTTGAAGACGACAGTTTTAAAAATTAGTTTCATTAAATTGCATTAAAAGAGGTCGACTCAAGTGTCAGTAAAAGCGAGACACTTAAGAGTCAACCCTATGATTGTGTAGAGAGTTGTAGTTTTCGTTTTAACGTTTCTTCACTATATACCCAACCTGTATAGGAACTTATGATTTCAAGATTTTCATCTAACTGAACAATGGCTACAAACGGATAATGGCCTTTCGTTCGATATCTTAAATCAATAAATCGAATCTCATGTTGTCCATTGATACTTTCGACCTCCCATCGATACGTAGGAGAAAAGGATAGAAACGCAGACAGGTTTGCATCCTTTCTAGCTGCATTGATGATTGGATCATTAGGTATCGGTTCAAACGGATACTGTTCGAAGAAATTTATTTTATGATTTTTGGATTCAGCAACGTATAACATTTCTTTTGTTCTAATCACTAAATGCCATTGATTCCAACGAAATGTAGGTGAAATAAACACATGAGTTGCACTTGGATGGAGAGACTTAGCATGTGCAATAACTTTTGAACGTGCTTGAAACCTCCATATGTAATAGAAGATAAGCATGAAATAAATGGTCAAAAATGTATAACCAGGATCGAATCCATAGCGCCATAAGATGATACCGACGACATGCGCTAAGAAAATAAATGGATCAAAAATATTTATAGACCCTAGAGCAATCCACCTATGAGTCACAGGCCGCAAAGCTTGTGTACCATATGCGTTAAAAATGTCGACAAAAACATGAAGGAAAACAGCGATAAATGTCCAAAGCCATAAATGTAAATAATTCACTTCAGGAACAAGCATAGAAATTCCACCCGCGATAATAAAAGGCCATATTAATATGGCTGGCAAGGAGTGAGTGATGCCACGGTGATTACGTATATAAACGGCATTATTTCTCAATTTTAGGACGGTATCAAAATCGGGTGCTTGGGAACCGATAATTGCTGCTACCATGACAGTTTGTCTCATAACTGGGTCATTTCCTACAACAGGATCTAATGTAGCAAGCCCACCGAGAGCAATTCCCATAACTACGTGAGTTCCAGTATCCAAGTTTGAACGACCTCCTTTCGGTGAAGCTTGATTATCCAAAGAGCGGGACATTCATTGGCGGACTTCGAGCACTTGTCGTCGCCTATAGGCCGGTCCCCTTCGACATTTCAATATAGTTGCCATTTTACCTTGTTTAGGATCACGTTACACGTATCTTACAACTGCATAGCAAGTAGCGGACTCACAGGCCCTTATTTCTTTCAAAAATGCTTCTTTTCTTAATTTGGAGGACTCAGAAGCCTTTATTTACGACAATTCACGTTTTTTTAACTGATTATAGGCAAATAAGGGCTTTTCAGTCCGCAAAGCACTTCAAAAAGTTGCTTTTTGTTAAAATAAGGTCCTCAGAGTCTGCTAAAAATAAAAACAAGTAGTTAAAACTACTTTCCAAAGCTAAAGTTGCTCGACAGTTCAAAATCCACTACAGTACATACGCCATGGAGCGTTTGCATCCGCTTTTCTTACTAAAAGTCATTACTATATTTATACCCGAAATTGCACTTATTAAAAAGGGGGAACTGAGATTATGACACAATCTTTACAAATTTTTATGGAGTATAGAATAAAATCACAAATGGTTAACGAATATGAACAAGCTATGGAACATATTATTGCCGAACTTCCAAGCTTTGAAGCGTCACAAATTCAGTGGTTTGTAGCGACCGATCAGGAGCATTTGTATGTGGAAATGTTTAAAGTCCCCACTGAAGCTCATTATGTGGCGCTTAAGAAATTAAGACGAGATGAAGAGCATCATCTGTTTAGTAAAATTCATTCAATGGTTGAAGGTGGAAAAGAAAAAATTCATTGTTGGGCATTTCGTGCCAAGAAAGAAGTGTAACAACTGGAGGTTAAAGGGTTGACAGAAATACTACAAGAATTTGACATAAACGGTTTTCGAGATCAGTTAGTTCATTGGTTTGAAGAACACAAAAGAGATTTACCATGGAGAAGGACAAATGATCCGTATCGAATTTGGGTTTCAGAAGTGATGCTTCAACAAACTCGTGTCGATACGGTTATTCCTTATTATAATAACTTTGTACAAAAGTTTCCAACATTACAAGACTTAGCCTATGCGGAAGAACAAGAAATTCTGAAGGCGTGGGAAGGATTAGGCTATTATTCCCGGGTAAGAAATTTACAAACGGCTGTACGTGAGGTTGTCGAGCACTATGGTGGAAAGGTACCTGACACCAAAAAAGATATTAGTCAATTAAAAGGTGTAGGACCGTATACGGCTGGGGCTGTATTAAGTATTGCCTATCATAAACCTGAACCCGCTGTAGATGGGAATGTCATGCGAGTCATTTCAAGAGTTCTCTTAATTGAAGAGGATATTGGGAAAGCAAAAACGAGGCCTATTTTTGAAAAAGCATTAGCTAAGATGATTTCACCGGACAAGCCGTCTGA
Organism: Alkalihalobacterium sp. APHAB7; assembly: GCF_048323755.1. Taxonomy (NCBI): domain Bacteria; kingdom Bacillati; phylum Bacillota; class Bacilli; order Caryophanales; family Bacillaceae; genus Alkalihalobacterium; species Alkalihalobacterium sp. APHAB7. The sequence continues at coordinate 28,764 of NZ_JBLWFS010000008.1, read as the reverse complement.
ATTTAATCAAGGATTAATGGAGTTAGGAGCATTAGTTTGCACACCGAAATCTCCTGGCTGTTTGCTGTGTCCCGTTCGCGAGCATTGTCGAGCTTATCATGCCGGCAAAGAGAAAAGCCTGCCAATTAAAGAAAAGAAAACAAAAGTTACAGTAAAAAACATGGCTGCGATTGTTTTGCGAAACCAAAAAGGGGAAGTTCTCATTCAACGAAGGCCGGACTCAGGCTTATTAGCCAAGCTGTGGCAGTTTCCAAATGTAGAAGTAACCAAAAGTACAGACAGCCCACAAGAGTGTTTAGAAGAATTTTTTCGTTCGGAACTCGAAATTTCTGTTAAAATAGAAAGTGCAGTACAAAAAGTGGAACATGTTTTTTCACATCTCGTTTGGAACATTACGGTTTATGAAGGAACTCTTTTATCAGAAAATCATGTAACTAGTGAAGATACCAGATGGGTAGATGAAAATTCGATTGAAAGCTATCCATTCCCAGTTTCACATCAGAAAATAATCGAACAGCAAATAAGAAGGTGAGTGTTATGGATTTAGACCTAAGAAATAAAGTTGTATTAATCACAGGTGGTTCCAAAGGAATTGGTAAAGCAATCGCCAAAGGGTTTCTCGAAGAAGGGGCAAAAGTAGCGGTCATGGCTAGAGATGCTTCTGTTTTAAAAGAGGTAGAACAACAGTTGAAAGGTGTAGTAGGAATTTCTGCAGATTTAACGGATACAACGGAACGTGAGCAAGCGTTTCAGCAGTTTTTATCCGAATTTGGAACGATTGATGTTTTAATAAATAATGTCGGTGGAAGTAATGGTTCAACCACAACAGAAACAGACTTAGCGCTGTTTGAAGAAGCGATGCAGCTTAATTACTTTTCAGCAGTTCACTTTAGTAAACTAGCGTTACCGATTATGAAGAAACACCAATCAGGGGCTATTGTAAATATTTCATCTATATTTGGTAGGGAATCTGGTGGTAAACCGACATATAATAGTGCAAAGGCAGCGATGATCAGCTTTACGAAATCTCTTGCAGACGAAGTCATTAAAGAGGGGATTCGTGTCAACGGAGTAGCCCCAGGTTCAATCCTTCATCCAACGGGAAATTGGCAAAGACGATTAGAAGAAAACCCAGAGAAAATTGAACAGTTTATTGCGAATGAAATCCCGGCTGGACGGTTTGGTACTGTTGAAGAGGTTGCTAATACGGTACTTTTTCTTGCAAGTGAAAAAGCATCGTGGGTGGTTGGAGCTACCTTGAATGTTGATGGTGGTCAATCGAAATCGAATTTTTAAGGGGGAAATCCTATGTATTCAGACGAGCAGAAAAAAACACTGTACGATGTCATTAAACGCCGCCGGGATGTAAGAACTTTTACAAGCCAAGAAGTTCCTGAAGAAGCGATTATGAACATTATTCAGGCAGGCCATGATGGACCATCAGTCGGCTTTATGCAACCATGGAATTTTATTACCATTCAAACACAAGAAGTAAAAGAAAAGCTTGCTTGGGCAGCGAATAAGGAAAAGAGAGCCCTTGCGATTCATTATGAAGATAAAGATGAGAGACATCAAAAATTTCTCGGTTTAAAAGTACAAGGGTTAAAAGAAGCGCCGATTACAATCTGTGTAACATGTGATCCAACTCGAGGCGGTTCACACGTTCTTGGCAGAAACTCAATTCCTGAAACCGACGTAATGTCTACAGCATGCGCGATTCAAAACATGTGGCTGGCGGCTACTGTAGAAGGATTAGCCTTAGGCTGGGTCAGCTTTTACAAAAAAAACGATATAAGAGATATATTAAATATTCCACCACATGTCGATCCCGTCGCTCTTCTTTCCATTGGATATACAGATAATTATCCTGAAAAACCAATTTTAGAAGCTGAAGGTTGGGAGAAAAGACGTCAATTAGACGGACTTATTTTTGCAGAAAAATGGGGAAACAAAGTAGAATAAACGTAAATGTAACACATCAAAAAAGGGGGCAGTTACATGCTATTAGAAAAAGGAAATGAGTATCCATATTCATCACAGCGAATGGTCACATACGGCAAAAAAGGAATGGTAGCAACTTCTCAACCACTTGCTGCTCAAGCAGGCCTAGATATTTTAAAAAAAGGTGGAAATGCAATTGATGCAGCAATAGCTACAGCAGCTTGTCTGACGGTAGTGGAACCTACATCCAATGGAATTGGCGGGGATGCATTTGCTCTTGTTTGGACCAAGGGGAAATTACACGGGTTAAATGCAAACGGGCCTTCACCGAGCTCCATTTCTATCGATGCAGTTAAAGAAAAAGGACATGAAGAAATCCCGAAATTTGGCTGGATTCCAGTTACGGTCCCAGGTGTGCCGGCAGCGTGGGCAGAATTATCGGAAAAGTTCGGGAAATTATCTTTAAAAGAAGTACTTCAGCCAGCGATTGAGTATGCAGAAAACGGCTATCCGTTATCTCCAGTGTTAGCTTATTTCTGGAAAGGTGCTTATAACAGCTACAAAAAACAATTAAATGGCGATGAATTCAAACATTGGTTTGAAACGTTCGCACCAGGTGGCAAACCGCCGGAAGTAGGAGAAGTTTGGTCATCGAAAGGTCATGCTGACACATTAAGAGCCATTGCTGAAACGAATGCAAAAGATTTTTATGAAGGTGAACTCGCAGACAAGATTGATGCGTTTTCACAAGAATATGGTGGCTTTTTACGTAAGGAAGATCTACAAAACTATAAACCAGAATGGGTTGACCCTATTAGTGTGAATTACCGCGGCTACGACGTATGGGAAATTCCGCCGAGTGGTCAAGGTCTCATAGCACTTATGGCATTAAACATTGCAAAAGGGTATGAGTTTTCTCATCGCGATAGTGTGGACACATTACATAAGCAAATTGAGGCAATGAAATTAGCGTTTGTCGATGGCATGAAGTATATTACTGAACCGAAGCATATGAAAACAACTGTGGACAAGCTATTATCTGAAGAATATACAAAAGCAAGAAGAGATTTAATAGGAGACGAGGCTCTACTGCCTGAAGCAGGAGAACCACCTCGAGGCGGAACCGTATATCTAGCAACAGCCGATGAAGAAGGAAATATGGTGTCGTTCATTCAAAGTAATTACATGGGCTTTGGATCGGGTCTTGTAGTTCCAGGCACGGGAATTGGCCTGCAAAACCGTGGTCATAACTTTTCGATGGATCCAAACCACGATAACGCTCTTGCACCAAATAAAAAGACGTTCCATACCATTATCCCCGGCTTCTTAACAAAAGATAATGAAGCTGTCGGTTCGTTTGGAGTAATGGGTGGATTTATGCAACCACAAGGTCATATGCAAGTGGTTATGAATACTATCGATTTCCAATTAAACCCTCAAGCTGCATTAGATGCACCGCGTTGGCAGTGGATGAAGGACAAGACGGTATTAGTAGAGCAATCGATGCCAAGTCATTTGGTCCAAGCGTTAGCAGCAAAAGGCCATCAAGTTCAGATTGCACCTCATTCCGGCAGTTTTGGCAGAGGACAAATTATTTGGCGTGATCCTAAAACGGGTGTTTTAGCAGGTGGAACCGAGATGCGTACAGATGGGGCAATTGCTGTCTGGTAAATAGAAAGGAAATCCAACAAACATGAAATTACAGTGGGAAATATTTATAGCTTTTTTTAGAGTAGGGATATTTGGTTACGGGGGTGGACCTGCGTCCATCCCTCTCGTTCAAAAAGAGGTTGTCGAGCGATATAAATGGATGGATAATGACGAGTTTGGAGACATCCTTGCTATTGGTAATACACTTCCAGGACCGATTGCAACAAAAATGGCAGGTTATATTGGATACCGAGTAGGTGGCTATCTGGGGATGTTAAATGCTATTATGGCATCCATTGTTCCGACGATTATCTTAATGATTTTATTTTTAACGTCCTTAGCCGCATATAAAGATCAAGCGTGGGTTCAAGGAATGACACATGGGGTTCTTCCTGTTGTCGGTGTAATGATGGCTGCCTTAACTTGGCAATTTTTTGATAAAGGAAGAGAAGGGCTCGGCTGGGTAAAAACATCAGCGTTAGTTATCATTTCATTAATTATTATTGAGTTTTTAGGAATCCATCCGGGAATTATAATCGCTATTCTCCTCGCTTATGCCCTAGTTGGCGGAAAGAAAAAATCTACCGAGAAGGAGGCTGACCCATCATGATTTATGTTGAAATATTTATTGCCTTCTTTATTCCGGGGATTATCGGTTATGGCGGCGGACCAGCCTCTATTCCGCTAATTGAGCATGAAGTCGTTCATCGCTATGGGTGGATGACTGTTGACGAATTTGGGGAAGTGTTAGCATTAGGGAATGCGTTGCCAGGCCCAATTGCAACAAAGATGGCAGGCTTCGTCGGTTATGAGCAAGGAGGAGTACTCGGTGCGATTGTCGGTGTCTTTGCTACTGTAGCACCTTCACTCGTCTTAATGATTGCATTACTGAGCCTTCTATATAAATTCCGTCATTCACCAAAAGTAAAGAAAATGACGATGTTGATCCGCCCAACGATCGCTGTTTTATTAGGTGTATTAGCGTATCGTTTCTTCGCTTCTTCCTACGAAGCAACCGGAGTTTGGCAAACAGGGCTACTCATTGTGATTAGTTTATTACTTTTAGAAAAATGGAAAGTGCACCCTGCACTCGTTATTGCCGGTGCATTAGTATATGGCGCGGTGTTCTTAGGGTAAGTCAGACAGAGCTATTGTGAAGCTAATTGCTTTCAAATGGTGTATTTTATTAAAATAAGGGCTTTTGAGTCTGTAAAATTATCAATACGTAGTGATAAATTATTTGATACTGAAATAGAAAAACACATGTAATTTCTTGTTCGAAATTACATGTGTTTTTACTTGTGATTGAATGGTTTGTATCGCTGAAGTACCCTATAGAAAAAAGGTTTACCCTAGTATTAGGCCTAAAGCGATTAAACTCGCTATTCCTCGTTTTCCATTAAATGAATTTCTTCTAATGCTTGTTTGGTCTGAGGTGTACCGAGTTCGTATATCGTTCGATAAACTTGATTAAGTCCACGCTGTGTCTCTCTGCGGTCTGCTTCGGTAAACTCTTCATTAAAGTGTTTAAATGTAAAAAGGTCAGCGGCTTCAAGATCATGAGCTTGGACTTCTTGTAACAACTTTTGAAGTTCGCGGTATTGCTCGTCTGTCGCTTCAATTTCATATTCAATCATCTGACCGTCATGGACGGGTGTACGACTGATGTTGTCCATACTAATCGGGTTTAAATTGACGTAATAAATGTCTTTTCCCATGAAAAAGACTCCCCCTTTACTCATTTAGAAAGATAAGAAAACTCGAAGATGTCTAGCTCCAGGCGCCATCGGCTCGAGGTCGCTTCGGTCCACCAAACGTGTCTAAAAAGCAAGACACTTATTGTTGGCCTCCAGCGCTTGTCGCCGATAAGCAGGCGCCTTGCGCTTTTCTTGTTAGCTTTTGCAAGAGGGAGTGTTTATAAACATTTTAAAACTTAATTAGAATATTTCCGCTAAAACTTTTACTTTCGATTGCTTCATGAGCTTTGGCGGCATCTTTAAAGTCGAACGCTTTACCAATATGAGTTGATAACTTTTTTTGAGCAAAAAGCCTAGAGATTTCTTCACCTGCATTTTTTAATTCATGTGGTGGAGCCTTAAATAATAGTACACCTATTAACGAGGCATTTTTCATATTTAAATAGCGCCACGGTAATGTCGGTGTATTGTTTTTCGGTGAACCAATCGTAACAATCCGGCCTCCGTTTGCTAAGGCTTCAAAATTAGTCTCCATGTTCTCACTTAATGAAACATCCAAAATGACGGGAACGCCTTCGTTGTTCGTCCAAGCATTCACCTCATCGACTAAATTTGTTTCATTATAGAGCACCACTTTATCAGCACCCGCATTACTCGCAATGGTTGCTTTTTCAGCAGAACTTGCGGTTGCAATCACTTTAGCCCCGTGTTGTTTGGCAAGCTGAACAGCAGCATTTCCAACCGCGCCAGCAGCCCCGTAAATGAGTACAGTCTCGCCGGCACTTAATTTTGCCCTGTTAAACAATGATAAATAGGCAGTTACAAAAGCCATGGATAAAGCAGCACCGTCTTCTTCACTGAGATGACTTGCAAGTGGAAATACCTTATCTTCTGGTACCGAGACAAATTCTGCTGCTGTTCCTTTAATGTTTGTGCCCCAAACACGGTCACCGACCTTCCACTTGGTGACATTCTTTCCGACTTCAACGATCGTACCACCTAAATCAAAATGGGGGATATACGGAAATTGTTCAACGGGACGGACACCCGATCGAAAATATGTATCAACTGGATTCACGCCGCTCGCGCCTACTTTCACTAACACTTCATCTGGTTGTAGCGACGGCTTATCGATCTCGATGATTTCAAGAACTTCGGGTCCGCCATGTTTTTGATAAGCAACTGCTTTCATTTTTATGACCTCCTATAAAATAGCCTTTATCCGATGGGCTGCTTCCTTTAATTTTTCTTCATTTTGAACTAAAGCAATCCGTACGTAACCTTCACCGCTGTTACCAAATGCATTACCAGGTGTCACGACAACACCAGCATCTAATGCAGCAAGTGCAAACGACATCGAAGAATAGTGAGAAGGGACCTTGGCCCACACAAACATACCGCCATCAGGTTGCCTCACATTCCAACCTATTTCTTGGAGCGCCTGAACAAAAACATTTCGGCGACGTTCATAGGTTTGACAATGCTGCTCTAGAAAAGTAAAGTCTCCTGTTAAAGCTTCAACTGCTGCCTGTTGGACGGGCAAAAATACGCCATAGTCTAAGTGTGATTTTAACACAGCGAGTGGTTGAAGAAAGTGTGGATCACCAATTACGTAACCAATTCTTGCCCCAGCCATATTAAAACTTTTCGATAAGGAATTAAACTCAATGGCTGTTTTTTCAGCACCTGGGATTGAGAAAATACTTAATGGTTCTCTTCCATCAAATAGAAGTTCAGAGTAAGCAAAATCATGCAGGATTAATATATTATGATCCATACCAAATTGAATTAATTCTTCAAAATCGCTTTTATCTGCTAAGGCAGCCGTTGGGTTCCCAGGATAGTTTGCAATCATTAGTTTAGCGCGTTCTTTAATATCATCTGGGATCACATCCAAGTCAGGCATAAACTGATTTTCTTCCGTTAATGAAACATAATAAAGTTCAGCTCCAGCAATATGTGCACAAGCTGAATAAATCGGGTACCCAGGGTCAGGAACAATAATAACATCTCCTTCATCTAAGTAGGCTAAAGCGATATGAGCTAAACCATCTTGTGAGCCCATGAGTTGCAGGACACTTGGCGGTTGAATTTCAACGCCGTATCTTTCTTTGTAAAAATAAACGACAGCTTCATTAAATGCTTGTGTACTATTGATAGCATATTGATAAGAATGGTCACGAAGTACTTCTTCAGCAAATATTTTTCGAACGTGTTGTGGCGGTGGTTGATCGGGACTGCCGATACTTAAATCAATCATATCTATTCCTTGACTCAGTTTTTCTCTTTTTCGTCCAGCCATTTCAGAAAAAACACTCGTAGTTAAATGTTCTAATCTCCGTGAAGGGTTGATCATTATATTATCCTCCAATTCATTCCTTTACAGAATATTCTAACGGAAATTAAAAGCTTTGCCTATTTATACGGCTGAATTGAATTTAAATTTTTTAACTTCTTTTGAGTGGTGAGCCAGGGGGAGGATCATTAAGAAAGAGGACACAGTTTTTGCAGCTGTGTCCTCTTTCATTACGGGAGCAGATGAATTACTTCACAATTAGTCATAATGAATTTGACTGCCATGCTCATAGTCTGCTTCTTGTTTAAAGCCACCTCTATGTTCTATTTCTTTTATGATTTCACGATGAATGGTAACGCCTTCTGAATTTAAATATGGAGTCATTTGCTGTAAGCCTTTATGAAAATAAGCCAACTCCTTATCAGACCAATCTTTTTTAGACATCATTGAGAGTTCAGTCATGTCGCGTCCTACGTACATACAGAGTGTCCCCCTTATCTAATAATACTCATAGTGTTTGTGTGAAGCACTTGTCCTATGCTTGACAATGGCAAGAATAGTTGATGGGGAAACTACATCTTTTTGTAAAAAAAATTTCGGGAAAATTTTTGGATAAAGTGATGGACTTCAGGACAAATTAATTTCTGTGGAGGTGAGACTCATGAATAACAACCAACAAAACCAAGCATCTAAAACTAACGCTCAACAAGTGAGACAGCAAAACGCTGCTTCTGCTCAAGGGCAAAGCTACAACACTGAATTTGCTAGTGAAACTGATGCACAAGAAGTACGTCAGCAAAACCAGCAATCAGCACAACGTAAGCAACAAGCTTCTTCAAACCAACAAGGTCAATAATTATTATTGACGAAAGGCACTTTCTGAGAGACGTTCAGAAAGTGCTTTTTTACGTGGGGAGCGGGTGACAATAATAGGAGCATTACAGTCATTTAGAAGATCATCCCCTCAAATGAACGAGAGTGGACTAAAGTAAATGATTACTATTATCTGTAATATTTAAGTTACACACAGATATTTAGGTCAACTATCTTACATTAAATAGAATTTAAAGTGTTTAAATAATAACTTAGAGTAAAATAATACCATTAATTGGAGAGAACTGACTTTAAGTCACCACTTAGGAATACTTTTTGCCATTATAAGTAAAATTCGTTATCTAATGGTTGGTACAAAGCTCTCTTTCTACATAATAAAGTGGTTCCTTACGTTTCAACCTGAACACTTTCCACCTCGGCTCATTTGAGTCATGCTCATTGGTGTAAGTGTAATTTCTTCAAACTGAATCCGTAAATAATTGGGTTATTCATTTTAAAATAAATTTTAAAAATGTATAATAATATAGAGAAAACTTTTTGTGGCGTAAGCAGTGAACCGTTTTATATTTTTTCTTATCGGAAGGAGAACCGTTATGTTCTGGAAGAAGAACCGAAAAAAGGAGGAAGAAGAAAGAAATCAACAAGAGATTGATGTTTCAATTGACGAAGTAAGACAGGCAATCAAGCAATGTGCAAGTGATATGCCAATGGGGATTTCGTTACGGTCGTTCGTTAACGATGATCATTCCATTAACTTTAAATTACTAAAAGGTATTCTAAAAGGTATACCTAAGCAAAAATTTTACATGTCAAAAGAGACGTTTGAAGTATTTGAAGACGCTGAAAAGGCAAGAACAATTGATAAAGTACAAATTGGTGTCGATCAATATATAAGTGAAAAAAATGAGATCCCAGTTATGCCGGGAGATCCAACATTTCGAATTAGTTACTTTCTAATTAAGGAATATATACATCATGAGCAGCCCGACTACCCGTTATATATCGATCCTAATGACCATTTAGTTACACACCGGCGTCCAAATCAGTAAGCGAGAAAGGAGCAATTCATGGATTTTCCCAAGACTGGAAGTGTTATTCAAGTCCAGAGCTATAAACATAATGGCTTCATTCATCGCGTCTGGGAAGAAACCGTGGTACTAAAAGGGACGTCAAAAGTAGTAATTGGTGGTAATGACCGTATATTAGTGAAGGAAGCAGATGGTCGCCAATGGCGGACACGTGAGCCGGCTATATGTTATTTTGATGCAAATCATTGGTTTAATACAATTGGTATGATCAGATCGGACGGGATTTACTATTACTGCAATTTAGGCTCCCCTTTTACATGGGATGAAGAAGCGTTAAAGTATATTGATTATGATTTAGATATTAAAGTTTTTCCTGATATGACTTATAAGCTTTTAGATGAAGATGAATATGAAGTTCATCGAAAGCAAATGAAATATCCTGATCAACTCGATCATATTTTAGAACGAAATGTAGAAGAACTCATTTCTTGGATCCACCAACGTAAGGGGCCATTTGCACCTCAATTCGTTGAAATGTGGTACGAGCGCTTTTTACAATATCGACTATAGAGGCTGACTCATAAGTATCTGTTCTCCTCATATTTTGATATATAGGGTGTCCCATAAAAGGGTAACACTCTGTACATCTTAATAAGGTGACAGATACTTGTTATTGAGTCTGCCTTTTTTTATAAGACTGTTTTCGTAAACTGTTGCTATTGGATTTGCAGGATTGAAATAGTGGAATTAGAGGCCGTTATTTCGGTCAAAATCCGTTCATTGATTAAATTAAAGGACTGAGAAGCACGTAATACATATTATTGATATGGGGGGATCGATCTGACCTCTATTAGAAGATATTTACAATTTGTAAAGCCGTATTGGAAGATCGTTGCAGTCGCTGTTTGTATCGGTATTTTTAAATTTGGGATTCCGCTATTAACACCGCTAATTGTGAAGTATGTTATTGATGACATCGTATTAGCGGAAACATTATTACAAGATGAAAAAATCACAAAATTACTTTGGTTAATGGGCATTATGTTTTTTGTTTTCGTAGTTGTGCGGCCGCCGATTGAGTATTATCGACAATACTATGCGCAATGGATTGGAAGTAAAGTATTATATGATATCCGAAAAAAGCTGTTTTCACATATCCAAAAACTAAGTCTCCGTTACTATTCGAACCGAAAAGTCGGGGAAATTATCTCGAGAGTCATTCACGATGTCGAGCAAACGAAAAACTTCGTCATCACAGGCTTGATGAATATTTGGCTCGATTTATTTACAATATTAATAGCACTGGCGATTATGTTCTCAATGAACGCTTGGTTAACTTTAGTTGCGATTTGCATGTTCCCATTCTATGGATTTTCTATAAAATTCTTTTATTCTAGATTGCGTCACTTAACAAGAGTCCGATCTCAAGCACTGGCAGAAGTTCAGGGTCACCTTCATGAGAGAATTCAAGGCATGAATGTAATTAAAAGCTTTGCTTTAGAAAATTACGAAAAAGAGCAATTTGCAAATCGAAATGGACATTTTCTAGAGAGAGCGCTTGACCAAACTCGCTGGAATGCAAAGACATTTGCGGTGGTTAACACGATAACGGATGTAGCTCCACTTCTTGTCATTCTTGTTTCAGGATATTTTGTCATTACAGGACGGGTAGAAATTGGGGCAATGGTGGCTTTTGTAATGTACATGGAGCGTCTGTACAATCCGCTTAGAAGGCTTGTTAATTCTTCGACAACTTTAACTCAGTCGATTGCTTCAATGGATCGTGTATTTGAATTTTTGGATGAAAAGTACGACATTGTAGACCTTGAAAATGCTAAACCTTTAACGTATGTAAAAGGTGATATTTCTTTTAAGAATGTGACATTCCGTTACGATGAAGACAGTTTAACGGTTATAAAAGATTTTAATTTAGAAGTAAAAGCTGGAGAAACGATCGCCTTCGTTGGAATGAGTGGCGGAGGGAAAAGTACAATCATTAGTTTAATACCAAGATTTTATGATGTGACAGAGGGTTGTATTGAAATTGACGGATACGATATTCGAAATTACGAAGTTCAAAGTATTCGAGATAAAATTGGCATGGTGTTGCAGGATAATATCCTTTTTAGTGACACAATTAAGATGAATATTTTGATGGGGAATCCTAGTGCTTCCGACGATGAAGTCATCGCTGCAGCTATGGCCGCTAATGCCCATGATTTTATTATGAATTTACCTAATGGATACGAAACTGAAGTAGGTGAACGGGGAGTTAAGCTGTCAGGCGGTCAAAAACAACGGATTGCAATTGCGAGAGTTTTCCTAAAAAATCCTCCCATCTTAATCTTCGATGAAGCTACATCCGCACTCGACTTAGAAAGTGAACACTACATTCAAGAAGCCCTAGAAATTTTAGCGAAAAACCGAACGACCTTTATTGTTGCTCATCGCCTGTCGACGATTACTCATGCTGACCGAATTGTCGTTGTAGAAGACGGAGGAATTGCTGAAATTGGTACACATGATGAGCTGATGAAAAAGAATGGCAGTTACAAAAGGCTTTTTGAAGTGCAGCAGTTGAACTAATAAGAAAACGCAGCCGGTTTAATGATAATTGGAACTCAAGCTGAAAGAGGAGTTTTATTCAAGAAAGCTGTTGTCGTATACTTTTGTTGTTGTTGAAATCAAGGAAAGTGTCCTTCACAAAGCGGATGAAGGACAAAACAGAGCTGAAAAGCGAGAAAAATGTTCCTCATAAAGCCGATGAAGGATAAAACAAAGCTGAAAAGCAAGGGAAATGTCCTTCATAAAGCCGATGAAAGACAGAACAGAGCTAAAAAGCAAGGAAAGTGTCCTTCATAAAGCCGATGAAGGACAGAACAGAGCTGAAAAGCAAGGAAAGTGTCCTTCACAAAGCGGATGAAGGACAAACAAAGCTGAAAAGCAAGAAAAATGTCCTTCATAAGCCTATGAAGGACAAAACTAAATCGTACTCCTGTGATAAAGTCTTTCATTGAAACAGATGGTTATTTTGTCGCCAAGAAAGTATCCGTTCAAAATTATTATGAACCTGGTGCTGGGATGATTGTCGCGAACCAGAAGCTGATCACAGGAAGTAAGGCTATGATAAACAGAAGGAACATCCAAGTTAAGCCTTTACGATCCAATGCAGAACGAGCATCACGAACAAGTTCACGAAGTGGTGGTAATTTACTCATGCGTAACATCACAAGTTCAAGCACTAAAAGTAGCACTGTAGCTACCGCAGATACGAGACAGAAAGGGCAAATCGCTTCAATGACAAATAATTGTAAATATACAAAGAATGCAGAAGACATCACACCAATGATTGTTATCGGTGTTAACACTTTAAGCACTAAAGGATGACGTGTTTGAAACCACAATCCAGAAAGTACGAGAGTTGTAAGATAATAAAATCCTCCCATTAAAGCAAGTGGAATCCCCATTACATACGCCCATTCACTAGTCATAACCGCCCACGGTGTGCCGGTTACATCAAAGCTTGCCGGTAGTGGAAGTACCCAGAAATGAACTCCCGTTAAGAAAATACTCACAGCCCACCCAAGTACGGCAATCGCCGTAAAGACACCAAATAATTTCGGTACAGCCGATCCATAAGAATACGCGGAACCAGTTGTTGTTTCTTGACTTCCTTCTCTTTTAAAATTTATCGTTCTTTCATGTACCATCTCTTTCAAAGTAATCCCTCCATTTAAATTTTAATACCCTGTAAGGTATATTTGAATTATAATATAGGGTAGGGGGTATGTCAAGGGGTTAAAAATAATATGAACAAATTGTGGGAGTGGGCAGAATTGTTGAAGGTGGGGCTATTTATTTCTATATTCAAGATATAATGGTTCATCCAGATTATCAGAAACAGGGTATTGGAAATGAAATAATGAAAATTTTGATTAAATACTTAAATACAAATGCCCCAGACAAGGCTGTTGTTGGTTTGTTTGCATCACAAGGTAAAGGACCGTTCTATGAGAACTATAATTTTAAAGACTTCTCCCCCAATGGCATGATATTCAAATTGCTTAACCAGTTCATGATGACACTTCAGATGTTCCAATTGATCTCCCGATAGAAACAAAACTTTCTACATCCTCCAAATATGCTGTAATTTTTTCCTCAAGGGTATATTTAGCCATAGAAAAACTGCACCTCCAATTGTTAGATAGTTCCAACAATTGGGGTGCAGTTCAAATCTGTGCGTTTTTGTATGCTGTTTGCAGTGTCAATTTGGTTTTGGTTGTATGCGAAATGAATTGTTATTTAGCCTGTGAATTCACTTTTGCCCTCTCAAAACCCGTTACGCTCGGTTTCTACTGCTTACTCTCTACTGGTTGTTTTATTCTTCTTCTTTTTGGACCAGTACTTTATTATCTTTTTTATGATACGTAAAGAAACTGTCCACGAGATGATCTAAATGCTCTAGTTTTTCTTCGTATTCCATGATATGAGAAATAATAGGAAGAAGGTGAAGCCATTCTTCTTTACTGATTTCCGCTTGCTCATATAACTCTAAGTAACTTTCCATTAAGTTGGTTTTACCTTCATCAATTTCTTCTAATACTTCAGGGCTTGGTTGAGAATTTACTTTTCCAGCATACCTTAGTAATATTCTATTGTGATAATCGGTTAATCGTCTTAATTGGTCTTTAATCAGTTCTTGAAGATTTTCTGGCATATGAAACAGTTCATTCTCACGCCGTTCGATGTTTTTCAAAATGGTTGAGATCTTTTGACTGCTTAAGATCATCTGTTTAAATAAAACGACTTTACGAGCTTTACTATATTTATTTTTTATAAAGTAATTTCGTTCTTCTTTATATAAGAGAAAGAAGTTTTCGAGCTTCACCATTTTCTCGTGCAGCATCGAAAGGTCTTTACGCATCGCTTTATGATCTGCATCTCGTGATAAAAGCAACATCGTCCATTGAATGGTTTCCTCGGTATATTCAACGACTTGATGGTACAGTTTCGTTTCGTAACGCGGTGGAATAAACACTAGGTTGACGACAAATGCAGAAAATACACCGATCAGTATGAGCAGAAAACGAATTGAAGCAAACTCAATAAAGTTATCGACTGGACTTTCCATAATAATAATAATGGTTACAATCGCTAATGGTACCGTAGAAGCCTCTAGCTTTAATTTTATAATAATAGCAATCGCAATGACGGTTACTAATCCAACTACAAAGGGTTCTGGCCCGAACGTAAGAACAAAGATGACAGCGAGAACAGCCCCGATAATATTCGCTTGGATTTGTTCGAGTATCGTTTGAAACGATCGATGTATAGACGGTTGAACCGCAAATGTTGCGGCAAGGGCAGCATAGGATGGGTTTTCAAGCCCGATCCAAATCGCAATATATAACGATAAGATAATAGCTAGACCGGTTTTAAAAATTCTTGCACCTAATTTCATAGTTATATGATCCTTTCATGCCTAGAAGCTTAATAAAAACTAAGACAATGAGGTAATATACACGTATACCCAAAAATAATCAAGTAGAAATAACAAACTTCTATAAGGTTAACACAGTTTTACTTAAACCTCTTCTTATTATGCGGACTCAGAGGCCGTAATATTAAGACAAACCTCCACTTATTAGAGTTTAGCGGACTCAAAGGCCGTTATTTGCTTCAAATCAGTAGAAATTCAGCACAAAGAGTAGATAATAAGGTCCTCTCAGTCCGATTCTTTATATGTAACCACATTTTCGTTAGTCTTCATACTATTGATGAACAGTATAGAGAGAAGTGAGGCCGCTAGATGGGGCCATTTCTACATTTGCATAATAATCAAAATATATCGTTCCAAGAAAAAATCGCCCTCAAATGAAAGAGGGCGATTTAACTATTACTCAGTTGAAACCGATGGGTCTGCTTGTTGTTTAACTGGGATGACTTGCATGAAATTCGTTTCTAAGTCTTTCAGAAGTTCAGCAATTAAAGTAGCTTCTTCTGTTTGACCATACTCGGTTAAACGATCTTGATAAAGACCTAATAGTTCATTTAAGTTTTCTTTTCCAGTCTCAGAAAGTGGTTGAAGCTCAACTTTCGCACCTTTTGCGATACGTGCTTGTAACGCTTCTTTCGTTAAGCCCAGTTCAGGCTGATGTCGAAGGTAAACAACTCCACCAGTCATACCTGCACAAATCCATGGTCCTGGATCACCAAGGACAACCCCGCGTCCGTTTGTCATATACTCAAATGCAAATCCTTTAAGGTTCGCATTTACTCCAAGATTAGCGTAGTAGTTTTCTTTTAATGGTTTGGTCAGGCGTCCACCGAAAATCATATCAGCTCCAGATAGACGAATACCTGCACGAGCATCGGCGTTGCCTTGGAACATGAACACACCTTGTTGTGCACCATAACCTGCTCCTTTACCGACCGATCCATTGTAGAACTGACCATCTTTTCCTTTTGCTTTAAAGATCATCATTTGACCACCGAAAGATGTTTTACCAATCCCATCTTGAGCACCGCCGTCAACGTGGATAGCGATTCCTTCACTATTATAAGCACCGAGACCATTTCCAGGAATTGAACCGTCTTTAAAGCTCAACGTAACTTCTGGAAGATTTCGATAAGAGCCATCTAAGTGACCTCTTACACGGTGGCAAGAGACACGGCTTCCGAGAATTCGTTGCTCAGCCGTAACCCCTGAGAACTCTCGAGATTTATTTAAATCTTCGACATTGTAGTCAAGATATTCGGCACCCGCAGCTACAGCAAGTTGATTTTCTTCAGAAGAAGCAGCAACTTCAAGCTGAGGTAACATTGGAACATCTTGAGCCGCAACGACTTGTAACATATTGCTTAAGTCCATTAAGTTCGTACCGCGTGTTTGTTCCAGTAAGTCTGAACGACCTACTAAGTCTTGTGTATTTTCAAATCCGAGTTCACCCGTTAAGGCTTGCAGCTCTTTACCAAACGCTGTAAATAAATTCATTAACCCTTGAACAGCGTTATCGAATTGGCGAGGAACGAAACGGCGAAGGCCGTGTTCTTTCGCTTGAGCTTCTGACTCAATTTGTGTTGCGATCCCGACGTGACATGTGTCTAAGTGACAGCCACGACATGTTGTACATCCGACAGCGATCATAGCTAGTGTACCGAATCCAACACGGTTAGCACCGAGCAACATAATTTTAACAACATCAAGTGCACTGCGCATACCGCCGTCTGCCCAAAGTTCAACTTTGTGACGAAGGCCGGACTCTACTAATGCATTATGCGCTGCCTTAATTCCAATTTCAACTGGAAGACCAACGTGCTGAAGGGCATGAACACGTGCTGCTCCTGTACCGCCGTCAAAACCACTTAGGGTGATGTAGTCAGCACCAGCTTTTGCAATACCTACTGCGATTGTTCCGATGTTAGGAACGACAGGGACTTTCACACACACTTTCGCTTGGTCATTGGCTGTCTTAATTTCAGTCACCATTTGAGCTAAGTCCTCAATTGAATAGATATCATGGTTATTTGAAGGTGAAATCAAATCGGAACCAAGCGTAGCATTACGAGCAGCAGCAACTTTCGCAGTTACTTTGGAACCTGGTAAATGTCCGCCTTCTCCAGGTTTCGCACCTTGACCAATTTTGATTTCGATTAGATTTGTAGAGTTAATGAGCTCAGCATTTACACCGAAACGTCCCGAAGCTACTTGTTGTCCGCGTGTGTTCGGATATTTACCGAGCATATCTTTAATTTCTCCACCTTCACCATTGAAGCTGATCATGTTCAGACGGTCCGCCGCTTCAGCATACGCTCTAAAAGCAATTTCGTTTTGTGAACCGAATGACATTGAACTGATAATGAAAGGAAGGCTGTGTTTGTTCACGCCGACATTAACGTTTTCAGTAGCAACCTTTTTGTCAGATGCTTTAATATCTGCTAGGTGACGAATAGAAATTGGGTTGCTTTCTTCTTGGTCTTTTAATTTTTGACTATATTGACTGTATTCTCCTGAACCAGATGCAATATCACCAATTGCTTTCCAGATTCGAGGGAAGAAGTGGAAAGATTTCCCGGCTCGTGCTTTATCACTTGCAAAATCTTCGACACGAGCTAAAGCATCTTTTCTCATTTCTTCAAAGTTATAACTTAATTCATCCGAACCGAGGAAGTTAACGATGTTTAGAACATCTGATACTTCATTATTTAAACCTATTGCTGAGAACAGGCGTCCATATCCGCGGAGCTCATGAATACCAATCGTAGAAATTACTTTTTCGAGCCCTTTATTTAAGGCTTCAGTTAACTTTAGAACAGGCTCATTAGAGTCGCCACAAACGGTTGCGATCATTAAATATGGATTAATAACGTCTGCGCCTAAACCGAAAAGAACAGCGATATCATGTAAACTACGGATGGAAGCTGAACGGACTACTAAAGAGCAATTACGGCGAATTTGCTTTTCTGTTAATCCTTGGTCGATTGCAGAAGTCACAAGGTGAGGGTCAAGCCATAGGTTCCCGTCGACATGTGATTTTGCATCGTCAATAACAATCAACTCTTTGCCGTTTTGAACAGCTTCTGCTGCTTCTACCATAAGACGTTCTAATGCTTCAGCAACACTTTCTGCTTCTGTAAATGTAGCAGATAACGTATGAATGCTTCCGAGGTTTGTGTAGTAATTGACGATTTGTTCATATGACGGGTAAGTGGTTTGTTCTGTTAAATAAACTCCAGCTTCTCCTTCAACAATGATCGGTGAAGTGAGTTCTAAATTTGTATGACCTTCTTCATGATCAAAAAGTGAAGGACGTTTTCCTAAAATAACACGCGTAGAAAAGTGCTCCATTTCACGGTCACGGTCAATCGCTGGATTTGTAACAACAGCAACACTTTCTTTAATAAAATCAGCAATGTTTTTACGGCCTTGATGTAGTGCTGCTAACGGTGCATCATGACCTAATGAGCGAATTGGCTCAACACCTTTTTCCGCCATTTGCTCGGCCATTTGAATGTGTTCACGATCCCATCCAAAGGCAGCGTAGTGATTATTTGTTACTTTTAACGGTAAGCTTGAAACTTTATTGTTGGTTTCAAAAGCTGGTGGATTCAGTCTGGTGTGACTTCCCACTGTGTTTAATCTTTTATTTAAACGTTGGTAAACTTCTTCTTGATATTCATTTTGGAAGTATACGGATAGCGTATCGTCCTCGTTCCATTTCAGTCCGACTTTTTCACCCGGCGCTAACGGTTTTGGCTCTGAAACGAATTCTGAAGAAGAGATAATCCCTTGTTCTGAAGCGAAATAATAAGACGTTTCATTCTCGATCATCCAAACGGGCCGCAGACCAAGTGCATCAACACTGAATGCAGCTTCATCACCAAAACGAGAAATAATTCCTGCAGGACCTTGAGCAAAATGTCCCCAAGCTTCTCTAATATAGGCATATAAATCTTGGAGATGTTCAGGTAATGCTTTAATTTCATTTACGATCGGCGGGAATAAAATATCGAGCACTTCAAACAAGCTGTAGCCGTGTCTGTAAATCATTGTTTCAATTACGCGGTTTAAGTCTTGAGAGTCACTAGCGCCATCTACAAGAGGCACATCGATCATTCGGGCTTCATCTCTTAGCTTGGCAATCGTATTAATTTCACCATTATGTCCAATGATACTAAATGGCTGCACACGGAAAAAAGTAGATAATGTATTTGTTGAATAACGGTTATGTCCAAGCGTCATAGCAGAAGCAACGAGTGGACTAGCTAAGTCATCATAATAACGAGGAAGGACATCTCCAGCGCCCATTACCTTGTAAATAGCATAATAATTACTTAAAGAAGCGACGTGGATACTAGTATCCTCTTCAATCTCAAGCATTAAGTTATAGATTGCTAGGTTTAACTTAGACACGTCAAAATTAGGGAGTAAGGCAACCTGGAAGAATACCGGTTCTTCTTTACGACCTAATGGGCCTAGCGCATCGCTGTTTGTTACTTGATCCGTTTCAAAGATGATATTAAATGCATGTTTTACAACTAACTGACGAATACGCTCTTTGGCTGCTTCTGTATCTACTTTCTTATCGATAAATAGATGACCAACAACAAAGTCAGGTCGGTCTACGAGATTGCTGTCTGTATTAGCAGCAGACAACTTTTGTTGCCATAATTTCTTTGGGATATCAATGTGGATCCCAACGCCATCGCCTTCATCATTAATAAAACCAGCACGGTGGTTCATCTTAACTAGCGCATCGATACAGTCATCGATGTTCTTTTTCGTCGGTTTTTTTGCTTTTTCCATGACAGATACAATCCCACAGCTGTCATGTTCAATCGTGTTAAAATTTTTAAATGTACTCGGACTCCATGTTTTCTCCATTTAACTGGTCAGAATATCTGACCTTCACCTCCTAAGGTTGAAAGTGCATGTTCGAAAAGTTTGCAAGCAGTGTTCATCTTGTAATAAAACCTTACAACTATTGATAAAAAAAATTCAAACGTGCTCAAGAAATTAGTTCCGCGTTCGTTCTTCTGTTTGTGAACTTTTCGAACAGCCTTCTTGGCTTCAAACATTGTGAAAAATACTTTTCTAACAAATTAAAAATAGAACCTCAAATAGCAGGTTCTAATTGTCAGAATTGTATATAAAGTATATCACGGTCAATGAATAAAATCAATTATTTTTATTCATGTTCATGCTGTTATCATTCAAAAAGCACGAAAAAATTTTTAAAAATAAAACAAGAAAATATTGGTTGTGTAAGCGTTTTCATATGGTCTTACAATAGAAAAACCAGAAAAGGATTTTCTTTTCTGGTTGCATCGAATGTATAATTATTCATTTTGCCATTTTCGCAAACGCATGTTTAACAGCGGTGAGAGTATCGTTTATATCTTGTTCGGTATGGGCTATTGTAAGAAACCAAGCTTCGTATTTTGAAGGGGCTAGGTTAACCCCTTGCTCAAGCATGAGCTTAAAGAATTTAGCGAACATTTCGCCATTGGTGTTTTCAGCTTGTTCATAGTTTGTAATTTTCTCTTTTGTAAAGTATACCGTAAGCGCTCCTTTAAGACGATTAAGCGTGATAGGAATATTGTATGTTTTTGCATGTTCAAGTATACCGTTTTCGAGAAGCTCCCCTAAGTGATCCAGTCGATCATATAATCCTTTTTCTTGCAGAACTTCAAGGCAAGCGATCCCCGCACTAATAGAAGCAGGGTTTCCAGCCATCGTTCCAGCTTGATACGCAGGGCCAAGCGGAGCGACTTTCTCCATGATTTCCTTTTTTCCACCATATGCACCGATTGGAAGCCCGCCGCCAATAATTTTTCCTAAAGCTGTCATATCCGGTTCAACGTTTAATAAGTTCTGCGCACCGCCGTACATGAAGCGGAAGGCTGTAATGACTTCATCATATATAACTAATGCACCAGCTTCGTGTGCTAATTGGTTTACTCCTTCAAGGAATCCTTCTGTCGGTTCAACGATTCCAAAGTTTCCAACAATCGGCTCAACCAATACAGCAGCTATTTCGTGACCCCATTGATCTAATGCTTCTTTAAAACTTTCTAGACAATTGAATGGTACGGTAATCACTTCTTTGGCGATAGACTGAGGTACACCAGCAGAGTCAGGAGTTCCTAGTGTTGCAGGGCCGGAACCTGCAGCTACTAATACTAGATCGGAATGTCCGTGATAGCAGCCTGCAAATTTAATAATCTTGTCGCGGCCTGTATAAGCTCTAGCCACACGAATCGTCGTCATGACTGCCTCTGTACCTGAATTAACAAAACGAATTTTTTCCATAGAAGGAATGGCTTCTTTTAGCATCTTAGCAAATTGAATTTCAAGATTGGTAGGTGTTCCATACAGCACGCCGTTTTCAGCCGCTTTTGTAATCGCCTTTGTAATATGTGGATGAGCATGTCCTGTAATAATTGGTCCATAGGCTGCAAGGTAATCGATGTACCGGTTACCATCTACGTCCCAAAAGTAAGCGCCTTGCCCGCGCTCCATAAAAACGGGAGCACCGCCGCCGACTGCTTTAAAGGAACGTGAAGGACTGTTAACGCCCCCAACGATATGTTCAAGTGCTTCTGAGTAAAGTGTTTCAGAATTTGTATGATTCATTTCTTTGCACCTCTTTATGTAAATTTACCAACTTAATATTACCATAAGCTCCTATCTTGAGCGAAAACGGGGATTACGTTAAACTATTTGAGTTATAGAAAAAAGGTAGTCGTATTTAATATGAAGTACTAAGGAAATAGGAGAGAGGTGTAAGGATGAATGCAATAGAAGTACGTGAATTACGAAAAGAATTCAAGTCCTATTCCAGCCGTTCTGGTTTAGCAGGGGCATTTCGTGATTTATTTACGAGAAACTATAAGATACTTGCAGCGGTTGACGGAATTTCATTTGAAGTGAAGAAAGGGGAAATGGTTGGTTATATCGGTGAAAACGGTGCGGGTAAATCAACGACCATTAAGATGCTTACAGGAATCTTAACCCCGAGTGCAGGTGAAGTTGTTGTGAACGGTATGAACCCGCATAAAGAAAGGGAACGTTTTGTTCGGACGATTGGTGTTGTATTCGGCCAACGATCTCAATTATGGTGGGATATTGCCGTACAAGAATCGTTCAGGCTACTAAAAAAAGTGTACAATATTCCGGATGAACAATATGAACCGCATATTAAGGAAATTATTGAAACGTTAGATTTAGAACCTTTATTAGATAAGCCCGTTCGTAAACTGTCATTAGGACAACGGATGCGGTGTGAACTAGCAGCAGCATTAATTCATAACCCCCCGCTCTTATTTTTAGATGAGCCGACGATTGGATTGGATGTACTAGTTAAGTTAAGGATTCGTGAGTTTCTCAAGAGAATTAATGAAAGGTTTAATACAACGATCCTTTTAACCACTCATGATTTAAGTGACATTGAAGCACTGTGCGAGCGGGTGATTATGCTTGATGAAGGAAAAATCATTTACGATGGATCTCTAGCTAATTTAAAAGGAAATTGGGGTAAAGGAAAAGAAATTCAGTTTCAGTTTGATGAAGTCGTTTCAAAAACAAGTTTAGTAGAAAAAACAGAAGGTCTTAGTCTTCCGATTGAATGGAAGCAAGGTGACCAAGAAAATGTTTGGATGGCGATTGTTTCGCAAGAAGAAGCAGTTTCACAGATTATTAGTTTAGTTGCGAGTCACTTTAAGTTGTCGGATATGAGAATTAACGAGGTTTCAACAGAAGAAATTATTCGTAACATTTATGAAGAAGGTGTGTTCTATGGCAAGTAAATATGTGGAGATGATTCGAATTCGTTTCCTCATGATGCTTGCTTACCGTACAAATTACTATAGTGGTATTTTGATCTATAGTATTAATATTGGTGCCTACTATTTT
Organism: Alkalihalobacterium sp. APHAB7; assembly: GCF_048323755.1. NCBI lineage: Bacteria > Bacillati > Bacillota > Bacilli > Caryophanales > Bacillaceae > Alkalihalobacterium > Alkalihalobacterium sp. APHAB7. The sequence continues at coordinate 5,904 of NZ_JBLWFS010000008.1, read as the reverse complement.
TTATGGATGGCCATCTATGGTGGGAACGATGAAATACAAGGACTCTCCGTCTTACAAATGACAACGTATGTTGCTGTTGCTTGGATGGCGAGGGCATTTTACTTTAATAATATTGACCGTGAGATTGCGCAAGAAATTAAAGAAGGGAAAGTGGCGATTGAGCTGATTCGACCTTATAACTACTTGGGCATGAAGACGATGCAAGGACTTGGAGAAGGGTTGTTTCGACTGTTTTTCTTCTCTGTTCCAGGTATGTTTATTGTCTGGTTAGTTTTCCCGATTACTTTTTCAGCAAGTCCTTCGACTTGGGTATTCTTCGTTATTTCGCTTATGTTTAGCTTTATTATTAATACGCAAATTAATTTGCTTACCGGCATATTGACGTTCTTCCTCTATAATAATACCGGATTAATTCGAGGGAAACGTGTTGTAATTGATCTCTTTTCAGGTCTGTTATTACCGATTAGTTTTTATCCGATTTGGGCCCAAAATGTAATGACGTTTTTACCTTTTCAGGCGATTAGTTATATTCCGAGTATGATATTTACCGAAGGCTTTACTCATCATGAAGTTTGGCAAGGGTTAGCTACTCAATTCATTTGGGCGGTTGTTTTAATTGTCCCGATCCAAGCCTTATGGGTGATTGCTAGAAAACAAATGGTTGTACAAGGAGGCTAAAATGATGTTTCATCTATCTATGTTTTTTCAATACGCCTCTCAATATTTAAAAACAAGACTGACCTACCGTGTTGATACGGTTGTAGAGATTTTCTCGGATTTACTGTTTCAAGCGGTTAATCTCGTGTTCATTCTCGTAGTCTTTGGACATACCTCGTTCTTAAGCGGTTGGAATCGAGAGGAAATTATTTTTATATATGGCTTTTTTCTAGTTCCTTATGCCATATTCACATCTTTCTTTAATATATGGGATTTTAATGACAGGTACATCGTTAAAGGGGAAATGGACCGTGTTCTAACTCGTCCGATCCACAGTTTATTTCAAATTGTACTCGAACGAATGGAATTGGAGTCTTTATTTGGGGTTATTACAGGTATAGCGATTATGTTTTATGCGGGCAGTCAATTAGGATTGTCACTGTCCTGGTATGATCCGTTTATTTTTGTTGCGCTTGTAATAGGTGGGGCTTTAATTTACGGCAGTATTTTTACGATGCTCGCGAGTATTAGCTTCTGGTCCGACAGTAAGACTGATTTCATGCCGATGATGTACAATATTGGGAACTACGGCAGATATCCGGTTGATATTTATAATGGAGTAATTCGATTTGTTTTAACATGGATCTTACCGTTTGCGTTTGTTGGCGTATATCCCGCGGCTTACTTTTTAGGCAGGGAAGAGTGGTTTATGTATGCGGCCCTGACACCTGTAATGGGAATTATCTTCTTTATACTGGCCATTGTGATTTGGAATGTTGGTGTAACAAAATATCGAGGAGCAGGAAACTGAAATGAGGCGAGGAGTTGAAATTTAACTCCTCGCTTTTCATATTAGTTGCAGGTGCTATCGGGTCGAGGTCGCTTCGGTCTATTAAGTGTGTCTAAAGAGCAAGACACTTATTGCTGACCCTCCAGCGCTTGTATGCCGATAAGCGGGCACCTTACGCTTTACGTGCCTAACGGCAGCTCCAGGTGCTCGACCCTTTGTTAGCCGACATCCGTCGCTTACTTGGGATACGGTCACATTAGTTGTGCAGAAGAGAAGGATCTTCATGACGCATCTATGAAAAAATTAGTGGACTCCACAGGCCCTTATTTCTTTAAAAGGTTGCTAATTTGACTCCTTAAGGACCTCAGAAGCCCCTATTTACTAAATTTCAAGTTGTTTTTGCTTAATATTAAGGAAATAAAGTCCTCTCAGTTCCACAAATGCTTAAATGAAGTCATTTTTGTTAAAATAACGTCCTCTCAGTGCCGCAAAAAATAAAATAGCACCTTAACTGACTGTAATCCCATATTAGAGTGTTGTCTTGCGAGGCCCCTTGAAAAAAGCAGATACAATAAGTGCATGCAACTTTTCGTATGTCTAGCTCCAGGTGCCATCGGCTCGGGGTCGCTTCGGTCCATTAAGCGTGTCTAAAGAGCAAGAGGCTTATTGCTGACCCACCGGCACTTGTCGCCGATAAGCATGTCGCTTCCGCTTTTCTTTTCTCTTGTCCTAATTTTTAAAAATAGCTCATAAATTGGGTTAGAGGTGGTTTTATGGGGGAATTATTGATATTAACCGTCATCCTAATCGCAGTTTTGGGTGTTCTGATGAGTATATTATTGTTATTAAAAAGCCGTCCGGTACGAGGTCAAGCGCTTTCGATACGAAATTTTGTTGTGCTCTTTATCGTTTATATTACCATTACGATTGGGTTTGGTGCTTTGTATATGGCGATGGAAATGGCAGGGATTACGGTTCTTACTGAAGGGAAAAGACATGTCGGCGGGAATGTACTTCATCTTATAGAAGATACGATGTATTTTAGTGCGGTGACGTTACTATCTGTCGGGTACGGTGATATTACTCCACTAGGGTTTGGGCGGCCGATTGCCATGTTTCAAGCGTTAATTGGGTATGTTCTCCCGGCGACATTTGTTGTAACGACCGTCATCTATATGGACAAACGTTCAGATTAGTTGTACTTCTTGACAACTTTCGTTAATCTATACGAAAGAAAACTATTGGAGGGATACAAATGACTGTAGAAATCGGACAAACTGCACCTGAATTTAACTTACCAGCAAACAATGGAGAAAACGTTTCATTAACTGATTATAAAGGTAAAAATATTGTATTGTATTTTTACCCGAAAGATATGACGCCGGGATGTACGACTCAAGCTTGTGACTTTAGGGATCATCATGAAAGTTTTGAAGATGTGGATGCTGTTATTTTAGGGGTCAGTCCCGACCCTGTAGAACGCCATACGAAATTTATTGATAAACACGGACTTCCATTTATTTTGCTCGCGGATGAAAACCATGAGGCAGCTGAAGCATATGATGTATGGAAGCTAAAAAAGAACTTTGGGAAAGAGTATATGGGAATTGAAAGATCCACTTTTATTATCGATAAAGAAGGAAAAATCGTGAAGGAATGGCGTAAAGTAAAAGTGAAAGGTCATGTGGAAGAAGCTCTTTCTTATATAAGGGAAAACCTTAAGTAACAAAGGATTATTAAGGAGAGGGGTTGCAAAGGGTTGAAGTTGATGATTTGTATTATGGAAAATTATTATGCGACTGAAGTTGAAAGACAATTAAAATATAAAGGTTTTCGCATGACGGAACTAGCAAGTACAGGTGGTTTCTTAAGAAAGGGCAGTACAACCTTTTTATTTGGTGTTGAAGAAAAGGATATTGAAGAATTAAGGAAGTCATTACAAGAAGCCTGCTTGCATATAGAAAAGCAAAAAGGGAAAAAGAGATCGGTGGCCCATCGATATACATCATTCATCATCCCGACAAGTCCGGCGTTAGTGCCTTTACTTCAGACTTGATATAAATGGTATACTTAGTTTTCTTTAATGATACAGTGGAAACATTGACAATTTATCGAAAAATAATTATACTATTTATAAATATTATAAATTAAGAATTGTTGTTCTGAAAGCGAGGTGCATGACGATGGCCAAACATCGCCTGCAGGAAGCGATCGATTCTTTGAAAACGACGAAAGTTCGCATGACCCCGCAACGTCATGCAATCTTAGAGTATTTATACGAATCGATGACTCATCCAACAGCGGATGATATTTATAAAGCATTAGAAGGTCGATTTCCTAACATGAGTGTTGCGACTGTCTATAATAACCTGCGTATGTTTAAAGAAGTAGGGATTGTAAAAGAGTTAACCTATGGAGATTCGTCGAGTCGTTTCGATTGTGTAACGACGGACCACTATCATGTGATCTGTACGGATTGCGGAAAGATCGTTGACTTTCATTATCCGGGTCTAGATGAAGTAGAAACCCTTGCTGAACATGTGACGAACTTTGATGTAAGTAATCACCGCATGGAAATCTACGGTGTATGTCCGGATTGTAAGAAGAAATCTACTCATTAAGAGAAAAAGAGCTGAGTGCCTATCGTGGCATTCAGCTTTTTTTACGATTATATTTTAAATCGAATTCTTTACCTTCGAGCTCAGGATCTAGTGTTAATGGTTCATTACAGTTCATACAAGCATCAACACGGCCAAGTACTTTTGTCGTTGTGTTACAGTTAGGGCAGACAACTTTAACTGACTTCGTTGAAATCATACCGATCCAAAAGTACACGACAGTACTTGCGATAACGAATAGAAAACCGAGTAGCATCGTTAAGGACATTATAATAGGAGAGTTCCTAAAGAAAATTCCTACATACATAACGATAATCCCTATAAATACTAAGGATAGGGCGAATGTTCTTATTTTATTTATTTTATTAGAGTGTTTAGTAGACATAGTAGTTTCCCTCCTCGTTTTAGTATAGCATATAGTACGATGTTAAAAAATTATTTAATAGCAATTTATAAATGGAAAAGGGTTTAGAACTTTCTTGTCGAAGAACTATCTGACTTATTATATTAGGAACATTGTGTTCCTTTTTCTTTGGATGTAGTAATGAATGGGAAATGTTTTAATTTTGTAGTGTTTGTAGAGAGGGGACCACTCAATGGAAGTAATGTTAAGACAATTGTATCAAGATAAAGCAAGTGAGCCTGATACATTAGGAATATTAATAGTAGAGAAAGACGCAGGATTTGGATCTATTACTGATGGACATGATGTTATTCTTTTAATTATTAAGGAGAAGGGAACGAGTCCTTGGTTCGTAAGACATTATGAATATTTAGATCAGACGGTTGCAATGAATATGGTTGATGAAGAGCAGTTCTTTCAGTGGATGATTACTGGTGCAAACCGCCGATTTATTGACTGGGTATTCAATGGGAAAGTTCTTTTCGATCGAAATGAATACATATATAATATGAAAAAAAGAATAAATGACTTTCCTTTTGAAGAAAGACAACAAAAGCTGGGGATCGAATTTTCTAAGTTAATTCGACGATATGAGAAAGGGAAAGCCTTATACCAATCTGAGAATTATTACGATGCATTTAATCATATCCTTCACGCTCTTCATCACCAAGCGAGACTTTCTGTCATCGAAAGAGGGTTTTATCCTGAAATTACAGTGTGGGATCAAGTTAAACATATTGAGCCTGAAACATTTAAACTTTATCAGGAATTACTTTTAGGTCAGGAAATGATTGAAAAGAGGGTGGAGCTAGTATTGCTTGCAAATGAATTTGCAATTACTTCAAAAACGCAGCTGGGGAGTATGCATATTCTTAAAATCATGAACAGCTCTATGGATCCTTGGACGATTTCAGAATTAATGGAACACCCAGAGTTAAAGGAGTATTCCATTGACTTAGAACTGTTGGTCAGCTTCTTAGTTCAAAAAGGTGCAATAGAAGTTATTCATAAAGAAACGAAAGCCAAAGGCATCTATCATCGATTGTACGAATGCAGATAAAAAACTTTTCTAAAAATGTTGACCTCTAAAAATAGATATGATATATTATTAATCGTCGCTGTTGCGGCGATGTTTTTTATTTTAAAAACAGCTTTTATTTTTTAAAAACAGAGTGTTGACAATGATGTTCACATGATGTTATACTTTAAAAGTCGCCATCGAGGCGGTTTTGAAAAAAGTTCTTTGAAAACTGAACAAAAAGCCAAGCGAAATAAATGAGATACATGATATCTCGTCAATGTTTTAAAAGTCACAGTGATGAATGATCTTCGATTAAGAACGCAACGTCCTGTTGCAACATCGAAGCCACCACATCCTGTGGAAGTGAGCTATATCAAACACTTTTATGGAGAGTTTGATCCTGGCTCAGGACGAA